>NZ_BMKE01000015.1 GCF_014643915.1 Oceanisphaera marina | reverse complement strand
GGGTTACAAACGCTGTGGCTGGGCCTGGAACGTTGCCATGATATGGTCCGAGCCATACAAGAAACAAAGGAATTATTGGGCTGACTTATGGGTAAAGGGATGACCTGAGGCGGTACAATAGCTGTTGTGCAAATACTCTACTGATTTTGTGAGCTTTTAAAGCGAGACACCGGAGCACTCCGGTAAGACGACCTGGAGCAATAAGTGCCGGATTTAACACTCTCTTGTCCCATTTACTCCTCGCATTTCACTCCTCATTATTTGCACTTCACCCTTACACATTTACCCGCCTACCAAGCCTACCATGTCCCACATGGGGGTAAAAATTCCCAAGGCCAAAATCAGTACCATGCCGGAGATGGCCACGATCAAAATTGGCTCGATTTTAGAGGTCAGATTGGTAATGTCGTAGTCCACTTCTTCTTCATAAAAGCGCCCCGCTTCCATTACCATTTGATCGACCCGGCCGGTTTCTTCACCCACCTTGAACATCTGCAAGATCAGAGGCGTAAATACCCGGCTTTGTTCGGCGACGGCCGACAGGCTGCTGCCCGAGGCCAGCTTGTCGCCCATTTGCAATATCGCCTGGGTTAAATAGGCGTTGCCGGTGGCGTTACCGGCCAGGGTCAATACCTGCACTATGGGTACCCCGGCACCCAGCATCATCGAGAAGCTGCGGCAAAAACGCGCCAGTAAAATACGCTTGACCAAGGGGCCGATAATGGGAATGCGTAACAACCAGGTGTGCCAGCGCAGCTTGCCTGGTTTAGTTTTTACATAGCGCATTAACAGCACAATGCCGACCAGAGAGCCCACCACCATGTGTAAAATGTACTGGGTGAAAAACTCAGAAGAGCCGATCAGCAAGCGCGTGGTCCAGGGCAAGTCGGCCCCAAGGCCCGCGAAAATGCCACTGAAAGCCGGGATCACATAAATATTCATCACCACCATGGCGGCAATCATGGCGATAGAAACAAACATGGGGTAGCGAATGGCCGCTTTTACCCGGCGGCGGGTATCCAGCTCCAGCTGAAAATAATGGGCCAATTGCAAGAAGGCCTGTTCCAGCTGGCCGGTGCTTTCACCCACTTCCACCAGTGATACAAACAAGCTGTTGAAAATATGCGGGTGCGCCGCCAGCGCATTGGCCAGGGTTTGCCCCTGGTTGAGTGCGTCGGCTACATCGTTCAACGCCGAGATCAGCAGCTTGTTGTCCGTGGTGTCGCGCAGCCCTTCCACGATACGCAAAATAGGAATACCGGCACGGGTGAGCGACGAAAACTGCCGGCACAAAATCAGCAGCACTTCCAGCTTAACGCGCCCGTGCAAGAAGGCTTGCCACTTGAAGTCGCGCTTGGCGCTGGCTTTGGCTTCTTTAATTTCCACCGGCATCAAGCCAGCACTGATCAGGCTGTCCGCTGCCGCAGTCGCAGAGGCGGCTTCCAACCGCCCTTGATTAAGCTCGCCGCGAGCATTACGCGCCCGATATTGAAAAAACGCCATCAGTCTATCCACTCACTCAGGCGCAGCACTTCACTCAAGGCAATATCTCCGGCCTGGGCCAGCTTAAGCGCCGAGTGCGCCAGAGTAACGTAACCGGCATCGGCGGCCACCAGCTGATTGAAGGCGTCGATGTTTTGTTCGCGCAGGCTGTCGGCCATATCGTGACTGATTTCCAGCCATTCATATACACCCAACCGCCCTTTGGCACCGGTATGGTTACAACTGGCGCAGCCTTCACCATGATAAAAGGTGCCCTCGCTCATTCCGGGTACCAGATATTGCAAAAACTGCTGCTCGCTTTGCTCAAGCGGATGCTCAACCTTGCAGTATTCACACAAGCGGCGCACCAGGCGCTGGGCCAATACGCCTTTCAGGGTGCTGGCCACCAGATAACCGGGCACGCCCATGTCCATCAGGCGTACCGCCGAGCTGGGGGCATCGTTGGTATGCAGGGTAGAAAGTACCAGGTGACCGGTAAGCGCACCACGCATGGCGATTTCGGCGGTTTCCTGGTCACGCATTTCGCCAATCAGCAATACATCGGGGTCCTGGCGCAGGCTGGTACGCAGTATGCCGGCAAAGGTTAACCCGGCCTTGGTATTTACCTGCACCTGATTAACCCGCGACAGTTGATATTCCACCGGATCTTCAGCGGTAATGATTTTACGCTCAGGGATATTAAGCTCGTTAAGGGCGCCATACAAAGTAGTGGTTTTACCACTGCCCGTAGGGCCGGTGACCAGGATAATACCGTTGGGGCTGGCCAGTTTGCGCCGAAAGGCAACCAGCAGCTCATCGGGCATGCCGGCTTTTTCCAGGCTGCGAATGCCTTGGGATTGATCCAGCAGTCGCAACACCACAGCCTCGCCAAATTGCACCGGCATGGTGGCCATACGCACATCTACCGGATGGCCTTTGACGGACAAGGCAAAGCGGCCATCCTGGGGTAGCCTGCGCTCAGAGATATCCAGGCCGGCCATGATTTTCAGGCGCGACACCAGAGCCGGGGCGATATTCACTTCTTTCAGCTCGGTTTCCTGTAACAGACCATCTACCCGCATCCGCAGACGGATCAGGGTTTTATCGGGCTCAATGTGTATATCGGAGGCCCCCACTTGCAGCGCATCTTCAAACATGGAGTACAACAATTTGGCCACGGTTGCATCACTGTCATCCAGCCCGGCCGCTTCTATCACAGGTTTACTGGGCGCGTTTTCAACTTGCAAGCGCTCGGCAAGATGAGCGATATCGTCGGTGCGACGATACAAGTGATCATATAAATCAAACAGCTGACTTTGTGGCGCCACCGCTAGGTGGATTTCTCGCGGCGAGAGCAGATTGGTGATGGCATCCTGGGTGTCGAGATCGGCAGGATCGGACAACACCACGGTTGCCTGGGTGTCATCGGCGGCGATGACCAAGGCGCGGTGGCGCCGTGCATAGACCTCAGACAATAATTTAACCGCCTGGGAGTCTACCTCTATCTTGTTCAGATCCAGCAACGGCAAGTCGAGTTGTTCGGCAACAAACCCCAGCAGCTCCTGCTCGGTAAGAATGCCCATTTTCACCAGCAGCGCGCCAATACGGCCACCTTCACGCTGCTGTTGCTGCAATACGGCTTCCAACTGTTGCTGGGTAATCACCTCATGGTCAATTAACAGCTCACCCAGTCGTTTAGTAAGTTTGTGCTTTGCCATCTTGCTCCCGCTGCTGCAATTGCTTTAGTTGCTGTTCTACAAACTGTTGTGAGGCCGAGCCAAGATCGGCACTGGCGCGCGCCTGCATAAACGCCGCGCCATATTCTTCACCCAACTCACGCTGACACAAGCCCATGCCTAACCACCAGGCCCCCACCCGGGTATGAGTCAGTAGCTGCCGGTAGGTCTCTATGGCTTGCTGGCACTGGCCGCTGCGCCTGGCTACTTCGGCCTGCAGGCTGTAGTAATCCAGGTTATCCGCGAAGGTAGGCCGCGCTTCATTCAGCTGCTGCAAGGCCGCCGCAAAACGCTGCTGTTCGGCCAACAAGCGGGCCAGCGTCAACCGTAAATCTGCATGCTCGGGTGCCAACTCTATGCCCTGTTGTAATACGGCACGGGTTTGGCCCAGTGCGCCGCGGCCATACAGCAAGGCCGCCAGTCGCAATCGGCTGGCGTGGGCGTCCGGATATTCGGCCAGGGCCTGAGCTAGTCTTAATTCTGCCAAGGGCCAGTTATTATTGGCCAAGGCCACATCGGCCTGACTGTTTATCTCGGCCAGCCATGCTGCCCGGCCCAATATCACTTCCTTGATATCAAGCTGGGTAGGGGTAGTCACGGCTTGTTTCGGGGCAGGCGCCCGGGGCTCGCCCGGCGAACGGGCAGATTGGTGCAAATACTCCCTGGCAAAGGCATCCAGTTCGGCTTCTGGCAAATTCACCATTAAATCGGTCATGGGCACATTAGCGTCATCCGCATCGGTTACATCTTGCGCCTGTGCCGACTGCACACTGGCCAGTAACAAACACCCACTCACACTGGCGATGACCCAGCTTGAGTTCAGAATTCTGGAGGCCACGCCCGGTTTCATTATAAGACTCCCCTGTCTACGCTACGCATTGCCTCGCGCTCGGGGTACCATTTTTCCAGTAAATCGCGAGAGCGTTGCAACTCGTCTTGCCAGGTATTTTCGGCAACCACTACGGGCCGCAACATGATCACCAGCTCGCTTTTCTGGTTGGCAACATTACGGTTTTTAAACAAGTTACCCAGCACCGGTATTTTGCTTAATACCGGAACACCACTGTCGAGCTCCTTTTGTTTTTCCTGCATCAAACCGCCAATAATAATCATCTCGCCAGAGCGGGCTTCCACTATGGTGTCCGACTCTCGTACCGTACTGCGCGCCAGCGGCAGTACTACCGGATTAGCCAGGCCTAAGTCCAGTATCTTATTATTGTCACTTACTTCACTCACCGTGGGGTGAATATGCAGCAACACTCGGTTGTCGTCGGAAATTTGCGGTGTGACGTCCAGTGAAATGCCGGAAAAAAATGGCGATAACTCCAGATCCGGTGACTGTATTGGTGGGCCATTGTTACTGGTGGTCGTTTCCAGCGTAAAGTTGGTAACAAAGTATTCATCGGTCCCTACCTTGATCACCGCTTTCTGATTGTTGCTGGTGGTTACCCTGGGGTTGGACAGCGTATTCACCTCACCCTGAGTTTGCAGCAGGCTGATCATGGTGCTGAAATTGCCGTCGGTAAAATTAAACACGGCACCGCCGCCCAGCATATCGCCAAGGGGACTCAAGAAACCGGGATAGGGATTGGCTGTGCCGCCAGTCACCCGATGTGGCGGTTTAAAATTATTACTGGTGCCAGCCTGTAGATTGGACCAGTCTATACCTTGCTCATAACCGTCATTGAGCTCTACTTCTATAATGCGCGCCTCTAATACCACCTGGCGCTTTAACTGACGCTCGGCCTGATTCAGAAAATCTTCGACCAGGGCCAGTTCGTCCGGTGCAGCACGTACGCTTACCAACCCCGCCTGGGCATTGGTGACCACCACCCGATCGTCTTTATTGCCAATCAGGCGACTGAGCGCCGACTCAAGATCGGCCCAAAAGTCGTTGGTTGATTCGGTATTAATACGGGTGGAGTTTCCTGAATTACTGCTGTTGTCACTATCACTGTTGCTAGACAGGCTGCTGCCGCTAATGGCCGTTTGTGACTGCCCCTGGCGGGACAACATCAAATAGTTAACGTTAAAGGTGCGAGTACGCACGCCATTGGGATAGACCTGATACACGCCATTTTTATATTCGATGCCGTAACCGTACAGCTGTGAAATCGCCGCCATGGTGTCGGCCAGGGTGGCCTGTCGTAAATTAAGGCTGATGTCGCCATTCACCTCTGGATGCACCGCTATGCTGATGCCATGTTGACTGGCCAGGGCATTAAAAAAGCTGCTGGCCGGCACGCCGTTGGTAGCAATATCGAAACGGCGTACCCGAGGGCTTGCCGTGATCACCGTATTGGTGGGTCTGGCGTTCAGCAGCTCTTGCTCAACGTCCCGCGGCACCGCATCGGGCCGTATTTTCAGCGCCTCGTCCAGCGCTGCTTTGGGTAAAGAACCATCTGGTGTCGTGACGCACGCCGCCATTGACGCACCCAGTAAGGCTATCGCTAAAGGTCGTATCGTTAGGTTCATTGGTTACTCAAATTCAGTAATGAGGGAAACAAAGTCAGGGCAAGAGGCTTGCCCTGCCCTTCAAGCCATACCTGGTGTGCGCTAATGCGCACCAATCGATAGCTGTTGATACTGTCGCCAACTTGATAACGGGCGCCGTCAATAATGGCGCTGGCTTGGCCTCCAGTAAACGTGGCCTGCAGCTGTAACTGGGGTGATGGCACTGAATTTTGCTCAACCGCAGCAGGTATTACCGGGACCGCCGTCAATGGCCGGGTAGGATCCTGAACCCCCGCTGTGGTGCTGAGTAATAACAACAATAACGAATTAACCACGCAGCAACTCCTTGTGTTGGCTAATAGTAAAAAAGTCGAGCCGAATAATGGCTTGGGGGTATTCTTCTAATTCGAATTCCAGGCCTCGCCAAAAAATACGGCCAGACAACTGCTCCAGTTGTTTTACGTAATCAAGCAGCGCCATATAACTGCCGCTAAGCAGCAGACTGAGATCGTGCCGATATAAGGTCTCGCTGCCCTCTTCGCTGTTTAACTGCTGGGGAGCCTGATTACTCAACTCGAGTAATTCCAGTCCCTTGCTCTGCTCCAGCATGGTTAACAGCAAACCGGACATTTGTTCCGGCTCCACCAGGGTACTCATTCTTTGAACGACATTTTCGTTGAGTTGGCTCAAGCGTCGATTAAGACGGGCCAACTGCTGGGCATTATCATTATTCGACAGCTGTGCAATGCCTTGAGTCAGTTCGGCCTTAATTTGCTCCTGCTCGGCAAGTTGGCGAGTAAGCGCTTGTTGTTCTTGCATTTGCTGTTCCACACTAGCCTGTAATGTAGACTCATACAATACCAATCCTAGCCAGGCCACCAAGGCCCAGCTGGCTGCCAGCACCAACCAGCGCTCGCGTTGAGACAAGGCAAGAAATCGGCTGTACACGTCCGAGATTTGTTGCTTGATGGCACTCATGGCGTCATCTCCGCACTATAGAGGCTGAAACTCAAGCCGCCTTCGGGTTGCTGAGTAATGGCCAGTTGACCAAATTCATGACCCCGCAGGCTGCTTCTTTGCTCAAAACCCAAGATCCAGGCCGGCACGGCACTGGCCTTGGAGGCCTCGCCCCGCAGTACCATTTGCTTGCCCTGCAAGGTCAAGCCTTTAAGGGCCACTCCTTGCCAGGGAATGTGCGCCAGATCGTTTAGCGTATTGGCATAAGACACCAGATTTTTCTGTTGCAGCACACCCAGCAGTTGCTGGCGCCCCTTGATGTTCTGCTCTACACGCTTGCGCTCGGTATCATCCTGGCGAGCGTTGAGCATGGCCAAGGTTTGACGCAACTGATCCATATCTCGTGAGCCGGCCATCAAGGAGGCCTGCAGGGCATTGTTTTGCTGTTCAAGCTGATAGCGACTCAGCCCGGCATAGGCAAACACCAGCCCCCATAACACGACAATGACAAGGCTGACTCGCCATAAGGTGTGAATATTGGCGTGATCCTGAACCGGCTTCAGCTCGGCTTGATAAAACTCAATGCGCTGCTTCATGCCAGATCCTCTTTCAATATCCCCAATGCCGGCAGGCCGATGGGGCTAAAAACATCAGAGGTCAGTGACTCGGGCTTGATATCGAATACCTGGCGAATCGCGTCCGTAATGGCCGGTGTTACGCGCTGCGGCAGCGCCAGATACCAGTTGTTGGGGGCACTCAGTTTTAGTTGCCCTACTGCATAGTCAATACTGCGTTGCAGCTCCAGCAACAGGTTATCGAACACGAACTGATCAACCGGCATATTTTCGTCATCCAGCGCCTGAAAACCGCGAATAGTGCGCGAAAAATGCCACTGACGTTGGTGGATAAAGGTCAGGGTTAATTCTTGCCCGGGCACCTTGTGCAATAACAAGCCGCGAATCTCGGGCTTCAGCAGGTTGGCCATGGCCAGCTCATCAATACCAATGGTGGCAATGTCACATTGAGGAGTAATGGCCTGCACCAGTTTCGCCAACGGCTCACGCTCGCTGCTATAAACGGCAATGCGTGCCTGTCCTGCCGGGCCCTGAGGCAGGTCGATATAGTCAAACAGCAGGGTTTCAACCGGTTGCTCCACCAGATCACGCATACACCAGGGCAGAGCCTGTTGCAGCTCTTCATCCGGCATGGTGGGCTTTTCTATCTGAGTTTGCTTGTACCACCGACGATTAAGGGCAATATGCAGGCGTCGCCCCTGCCACTGCTGCTCGTCAATCAGCGCGCGCAGTGCCGTTGTCACCGTTTCACCAGCACCAATGCTGCGCTCGATAAGCACTAACGGCTGCAGTTCATCAACGGCCAACAACATATTGGATGTGAGATAAAGGCCCACCGCAGACGATGCCTGGGCGGGTTTAAGCCAACTAGGTAGAAATTCCATTTGCACCGCACAGAAAAATAAAGGGTCAGTATAGACAGATAAAAGCGCATTATGAACAAGCAATTATATAAAAAAACAAGGACTTGCCTGATCACACTGTTCGCTTTTTTATCTTGATTGGGGTCAAACTTAGGCGTGTTTAACAAAGCCCGTTACAGAAAGGTCAGCGTTAAATAAATCACCACCGGAATGGTAACCACCGACATCAGATTCCCCAGCAAGACAATGCTGGCCATTTTATCAGGTTGGCAGCCATATTGTTCACACAACAGATAATTAAGTACCGCAGGAGGCAAGATCACCGAGAGCGCCAGCAACTGCAACCAGTCTTGAGTTAACGGCAGCCACCAGGCCACCAGTAACAGGCTGCTGGCTCCGGCCAGCAGATAACTGATATTTACCTTGAACGCCAGCCCAAGGTCGCCTACTTCGCCGCTTGATAATCGCACCCCCAGGGCAAACAACATGAGAGGAACCGCAATTTGCCCCAGTAAATCGGCACTGGTATACACAAATTCCGGTAACAGGCTGCGATGGCCGGCTAACAACAGTCCGAGTATTGCCGCCCAGACAATGGGGTTTTTAAGCCACTGCCAGCGTCCCGCCGAGTGGGATAAAATAAACAGCCCCAATGAAAAATGAATAACATTAGACAACACAAACAGAATGATAATAGCGCCCAGCTGATCTTCACCGTAGGCCAGCATCATCAGGGGAATACCGATGTTGCCGGTATTGCGAAACATGCCTCCCAGCACCAGAGTGCGCCGTTCCAGCCCCTTGAAATGAACCCAGCACAACAAGAGCCCCGGCAGCAAGATCACCAGAATGCCGGCCGCAATCAGTGGCCAGCTGGTACCCAACTGTATGGGATTGTCAATCAGGGCCGAAAACACCAGAGCCGGGCAAAATACCGCTACGTTAGCCAGGTTAACAAAGCTCATGTCGGTATTGAGCTGACGGCGACCAAAGGCAAAGCCAACCGCCACCACCGCAAATACCGGCACCAC
The DNA here is from genome assembly GCF_014643915.1 of Oceanisphaera marina. Lineage (GTDB taxonomy): Bacteria > Pseudomonadota > Gammaproteobacteria > Enterobacterales > Aeromonadaceae > Oceanimonas > Oceanimonas marina. Next base: position 84,085 of record NZ_BMKE01000015.1, on the reverse strand, counting down.
TATGTTGAGTAAGGTAGAAAACATATTATCCTTTAAAATCAGCGCCCTGCATAAAAAAGACGGAGTTCGTCTTTAAGACTGTAGAGCCATTTGCAACGGAACCTGCGAAACCCACGGAAAATCAAGATGTGAGAAGTGCGAAAAGTAACAAGAGTTCTTATCGGCAAGAGCATTCGAGAAAAAACCTGCGTGGCACGGCATACATGCTCGAAAAGCAGCCCCATATTCCTGCCTGAAATACGGGCTACACAACAGCTTTCCAAATTGGATCCCTGTTTTTCCGTGTTCTTTCGCTGATTCCATTGCAAAAATGTTCCGTTGCAAAAATAGGTTATATCTTCGAGTGTTTTATAACGGGCACGAAAAAGGCGCCATTATGGCGCCTTGATATTCAAGTGTCTACACGGCCTGGTGGCGCATGTTAAGCGTAACGGCTCACCGCCAGACCACTGTCATCTATATCGGGCTGCTTGCCGCTGATCAGGTCGGCAATCAATTTGCCAGAGCCCGGGCCCATGGTCCAGCCCAGGGTGCCGTGGCCGGTATTCAACCACAAATTCTTGTAACGGGTGGCACCAATGATAGGCGTGCCGTCCGGAGTCATGGGGCGGAAACCGGTCCAGAACTGGGCTTGCTCTATGTTGCCACCCTCGGGGAACAAACTGCTGACCGACTCGGCAATCGTCGCACGACGGGCCTTGGGCAGATCGGCATTGAAATCGGCCAGCTCGGCGGTGCCCGCAGCACGAATACGGTTGTCAAACCGGGTAATGGCCACCTTGTAGGTTTCATCCATCACGGTTGACTGAGGTGCATCCGCATCGCTCTTTACGTCCAGCGTCAATGAATAACCTTTAATAGGATACACAGGCAGGCGAATGCCCAGCGGGTTCAACAGGAACGGGGAATAGCTGCCCATACAGACCAGTACCTGATCGGCAGTTTCCAGCCCATTCGAGGTTTGCGCACCGCGAATCATGTCGCCATCGTTGACCAGTGCCTTTATTTCAGTATTGAACTTAAAAACCACCCCCAGCTGCTGACATTTTTTCACCAGGGATTTGGTAAACAGATTACAGTCACCGGTTTGGTCGGCAGGAAAGTGCAGACCGCCCACCAGCTTGTGCTTGACGCGCGCCAGCGCAGGCTCATTGGCAATACATTCTTCTACGTTCAACATGCTGTGCGGCACATTGAATTCTTGTAATACCTTGATGTCTTTTGCCGCATCATCAATCTGCTTTTGGGTACGAAACACCTGCAGCAACCCTTTTTTGCGACCTTCAAACGGCAGCTTGAGCTCGTCTTGCAGGTTGTTAATGCACTGACGGCTGTACTCGGATACCCGCACCATGCGTGATTTGTTCACGCCATAGGATTTTTCGTTGCAGTTAGCCAGCATAGACAGCATAAACTGCCATTGCGCCGGGTTGAGGCTGGGCCGTACTTTAAGGGGAGCATGAGACTGAAACATCCACTTGATGGCTTTTTGCGGAATACCCGGTGCCGCCCAAGGGGAGCTCATGCCAAACGAAAGCTGGCCGGCATTGGCGAAACTGGTTTCTTCTGCCGCATCGGGCTGTCTGTCGATAACGGTCACTTCGTGACCCTGCTGCGCTAAATACCAGGCGCTGGTTACACCGACGACGCCACTACCCAATACCAATACTTTCATCACTTCCCCCTGGCAAGATGCTTTAATAGCGAGAATATCGTCTATAAAAACAAGAAAATCCAGAGTAAAAAATATTACCACCAAGTCGCAACACAGCTCGCAGCAACGCCGTAATCCAGCGGGCTACATCTTTATCTGAGCACGGTTTACTAACCAGATTATAATTCCAACTTTAAAGCTAAAACTGAAATAAAAAACCATAACCAACCTAAGTGTGACAAGGATCACACTTACATCAAAAAATAGGTAAGACAAACGCCGGGCTTTCCTCCGGCGTCTTGCCGGGCTCGCCCCGGTATCTTGTTTGGATTTTAAAATCTACAACCAGATCCTGACGTTCGTCAGGATGACGGCGTAAGGGCGAAAACCTGGTGCGTATGAGAATGACCGCATAACCGAGAGATCCAGATCCTAGCCCTTGGTGTCTGGCGCTTTAATGAGTCTGGCTTTCTCTTGCGCCAACAACTGATTCAAACCGCTTATCTGCTCTGCCGTTGGTCTTTGCTGGTTTTGCAAAGGTAACAACAGCTTATAAATGTGATCAGCCAGCGACAGCAAACCACAGCCACTGGCCTGTTCGGCCAGGCTTTGCACCAGGTGCTGGGCTTGAGACCAGTTTTCTGCAGAGACATATGCCTGTAACAGCCAACCATCGTCTTGGTGCTGCTCTATAAACCGTCGCTGCTCTGCCACATCAGTATCCAAGCGGCTGGGTGATGTAGGTGATGGCGCCTCGGCCTGAACCACAGACGCATCGGACAAGAACGCCGTTGCGGGGTTGGCAATAACGGGGACTAACACCTGAACAAGTGCCTGATATAAATCGAAACGATTAACCGGCTTGGTCACATAGCTGTTCATGCCTGCGGCCAGACTGGCTTCTCGATCGCCCCGCATGGCACTGGCGGTCAGTGCCACTATGGGAATATCATGATTGATGTTGAGTTTACGAATTTGCCGAGTGGCTTCTATGCCGTCGAGTATCGGCATTTGCAAGTCCATCAAGATGGCATCAAAGTTGTGTTCGGCGATAAGCTCTACCGCTTGTCGGCCATTGTCGGCCAGCGTGACCGACACCCCCACCTGTTTTAAAAATTCCACTATCAGTTGCTGGTTCATGCGATTATCTTCCGCCAGCAAGATTTGTCTGCCGACCAGCTGAGCCTGGTAATACGACACATCCTGGGAATGAATGTTCACCAGCACATTAGGCTCCTCGGCATGGCACTCCAGCAGTTGCTCCAGGCAGTGGCGCAGGCTGTGTTCGGTCACCGGTTTCGATAAATAGTGACTCAGGCCAAGATGGCGCATTTGTTCTGCGGGTCTGTCTTGGCCAAAGGCACTGGTAATCGCCACCTTGATATGACCCAAGTGGGGCTGCTGCAGCATGTGACGGGCCAGATCCAGGCCGTTATCCTGCCCCAGACAGCAGTCGACCAGGGCCAGCTCAAGTTCACCACCTCGTTTGAGCAATAGCTCTTTCGCGCCGTCAATGTCGAGCGCGCTGTACACCACCAGTCCAAGCTGGCGCAACAGCTGGCCAAGAACTTCTATCACCAGGGCGTTGTCATCCACCAGTAGCACAGTTCGCCCTTGTAGATACGGCAAGGGTTTGGTTCTTACCGCAGCAACCGGTTGCAGGGGTAACCTCACGGTAAAGGTTGATCCGCGACCTGGCTGACTGATGACCTCAACAGACCCCTTCATCAACTGCACCAGATGATGGGTAATGCTCAGCCCCAGTCCGGTACCACCGTATTTACGGGTAGTGCTGGCATCCACCTGGGTAAAAGAGTGAAACAGGCGATCCAGTTGCTCGGGAATAATACCGATGCCGGTGTCGATAACCTGAAAACACAAACACGGCTCGGACTGTTTCTGGTTACAGATAAAGATCTTGAGAACGACCTCTCCGCGCTCGGTAAATTTAACCGCGTTATTCACCAGGTTGACCAGCACCTGACCCAGCCGCAGCGGATCGCCGCGCAGGCTATCGGGCACGGTAGCGTCTTTGTCGATAATCACTTCCAGCTGTTTGTGTTCGGACATATCCGAAAACAGCCCCGACAAACGTTCGAGCTGCTCGTTAAGATCAAACTCTATGTCTTCCAGCTCTAGCTTGCCTGCCTCTACCTTGGTCAAATCCAGAATGTCGTTGATCAGCAACAGCAGGTTGTCGGACGAATTCTTGATTTTTTTCAGATACTGCAACTGCTGCGTGGTCAGCGGCGTTTGTTGCAGCAAGGAAGAGAAACCAATAATGGCATTCATGGGCGTGCGGATTTCGTGGCTCATGTTGGCCAAAAAATCCGTTTTGGCCCGCGCCAGTGCAATCGCCGCCTGGTTGGCATCCCTAAGCTGGCGGTTACGGGCCGCCAGCAGCAGCAGCCCCAGGCTAAAAAACAGCAGCAAGATCAGCAGTAACGCCAGTATCATGCCTCGTCTGCTTTCTTCGGCCTGTTCGCGCCAGCTGTCAGCGTACGTCATCAACACGGCGCTATCATCAACGGCAAAGGCATAGCGTTGCTGCACCAGCTGTTCCAGGTTATGCCAGTAAAGTCTGAAAAAATACAAGGCTTCTTGCTGCTGTTCAGTGGCGTCGGGCAGCAAACGATTGGCGTCTTCATCCAATGCATACAAATACAGCAGGTTGGTTGCATTTATATACAGCTGGCTGCGTCGTAATAGAGCCCGATATAGATCGTTGTGGTTGTGCGGATTTAATAGCGTTACTTTTTCGGAAAAGGCATCCAATGCATAACGACTGCGCATATCTGCATCCTGCAGAAGCTGCAGGCTCTGTTGATAATATTCAAGCTGAGCCGCCACTTCATTAATACTGGCTGACGGTTCCCCTCTTCGCTCTACAAACTGCATGAATGTGGACGCAGTCAACGACAGCGCTATTATTTTTTCATTCAGTTGCTGACCATTATCGCTATTGCTCGCCACCTTGTACTGCAGGTCGTGCAAGGCGTCTATCACTGGCGTTATCTGTTGTTCAAGCGCCAGGTAATAGCGATATTGCCGATACTGATTGGCGCCGTAACCCAGCAATAATAAAGACAACATCAGGGTATAAACCAACAGCGCCCAGCGAGGGATAAAAGAATTGCGTCGTTTTGCAACAGCCATCATCTTTCCCACCCTGGGGGGGATGATATACTTGCCCTCTTCGACCAAACAATATTATAACGAGAAAGAAACATGGCTGATGAAATTCCACAACAAAATATAAATATCAGGGCAAAGTGGGGCATTTTAAGCGCGGACCTGGTGTTGTTTATCGTGCTGCTTAATACACTCCCTTTTGAGCCTGGTGTGACCAAAGGTCTGAGCCTGCTGGTGTTTATTGCCGTACTTTGGTTAACAGAAGCCCTGCATATTACCATTACTGCCCTCCTGGTACCTCTGTTAGCCGCCTTGCTGGGGATTTTGACCACCAACGCCGCGCTGAGCAATTTTTCCAATTCCATTATTTTTCTGTTTCTGGGGGGCTTCGCCCTGGCAGCCGCCATGCACAGCCAGCAGCTGGACAGACTGATTGCCAGCCGCATTCTGCACCTGGCCAAGGGTAAACTGAGCACGGCGGTATTATTACTGTTTTTTACCGCCGCTTTTCTGTCGATGTGGATCAGCAATACCGCCACCACTGCCATGATGCTGCCATTGGCATTGGGGCTATTAAGCTGCCTGAATGCCGAGCGTCATAATAACACCTATATATTTGTTCTGCTGGGTGTCGCCTACAGTGCCAGCATTGGAGGGATCGCTACTCTGGTTGGTAGCCCGCCCAATGCCATTGCCGCCGCCGAAGTGGGCTTGAGCTTTAATGAATGGATGGCGCTTGGCTTGCCGATCACCCTGCTGCTGTTGCCCGTGGCCATTGTGGTGCTGTATCTGCTGTTTCGTCCCAATTTGAATGAGCGCATCGAGCTGACCGCCGAGCGCATTACCTGGACGGGCAAGCGCAAGATAACCCTGGCTATTTTTTCCATTACCGTCTTCTTGTGGATATTTTCTGGCCCCGCATCCAAGGCGCTGGGGGGAATAGCCTCTTTTGATACCATAGTGGCCTTGCTGGCCATTGCCATGATTGGCATTACCCGAGTGGCCGAATGGAAGCACATTGAAAAACATACCGACTGGGGCGTCTTGTTGCTGTTTGGTGGCGGCCTGACCCTGAGCCATGTACTGAAAGAAACCGGCACCAGCCTGTTTTTGGCCCATCATCTGGCCGACATGCTGGGCAATGGCAATCCATTCGTGATTTTGCTGGTCATTACCGCCTTCGTGGTCTTTTTGACCGAACTGGCCTCCAACACCGCCAGTGCGGCACTGCTGATCCCGGTCTTTGTGGCGGTATCCGAAGGCCTGGGTCTGCCACCTGTCATGGTTGCGTCTGTTATTGCGGTATCGGCTTCCTGTGCCTTTATGCTGCCGGTGGCCACCCCGCCTAACGCCATCGTGTTTGGCTCGGGATTTATTCAGCAAAAGGACATGATGCGAGCCGGTCTGGTATTGAACCTGGCCTGTATTGCCTTGTTGTCCGGTTATTTTTATCTGTTTGGCTAAAAGAAAAGACATCAAACTGCAAACGTAAAAAAGCCGCTGAGTTCAGCGGCTTTTTTGTGGGCGCATCCCTGGGCCTGTTGACCCGGTTGTCACGACTGCCAGAAAGGCTTGCTGACTTCCTGAAAACGGTCGGCTTCGTTCAGCCCTATGTCTTTAAGCAGATAATCCGGCATGTGTGATAATTGACGACGGGTGCGACTGCGCTGCAGCCATAACAGCAGGGTGGCCCGCAAGCTGGTGGTGCCATGACGACGAGCACGGGTAGAATATTGAACTTGAGTGTGGGTATGCATGATGCGCCTCCTGAGCAGAAATTGGCCACAGCATAGTGAGCCCACACCGCGCTCTCAAACCACATTTATTTGCTCACAACATTAGATTTTGTAATAGGTTAATGAACTTGAAATACAAACAAACATTGCATCATCAAGCGCTTAACAAGCCGGTTTCATCGCCACGACATAACATAAAGCTCAAAAAACCACCAAGCCAAATAATCAATCACTATTACCAAAGCTTTACGCAACTGCAGCACACCAAAGCAACAAAAAACAACTGCCCGCTGAATATTTACTCACAACAGGCAAACAGCAGTCACCACTACAAAAATGCCACACAGTCGACGATTATGCTCAAAATGCAAAAAACACAGATGAACCATAAAATGAAACCACAACAACATATAACACCAATTTAACAGCAAAAAACAAATAAAATCACCAGCATCCGCCTCATGAGCCCGCGATCTCAAGAGCAAATCGCGCTCATTCTACCAGTTGTCACGTTGATTTAATGAGGCTGGCTCCCTATTCTGCGCGCCACTTATCTATTCTTAGTGCTTATAACACGATTCGAGGAATTACTATGAAACGAGAACAATGGGGTTCTCGCACCGGTTTTATCCTGGCAGCGGTGGGTTCAGCCGTTGGCCTGGGTAATATCTGGCGCTTCCCTTACATGGCCTACGAAAACGGCGGTGGTGCCTTTTTCATTCCTTATCTGTTCGCCATGCTGACCGCGGGTATCCCCTTTATGATCCTGGAGTTTACCCTGGGTCATAAATACCGCTCCGGCGCCCCCAAAACACTGCGTGCGCTGAACAACAAATTCGAGTGGCTGGGTTGGTTTCAGGTCATGATCTCGGCCATCATCGCCTTCTATTATGTGGTGGTGATTGCCTGGGCCATTTCGTATGTCTACTTCGCCTTCAATCAGACCTGGGGCCAGGACAGCAACGCCTTTTTCTTTGGCGAATTTCTGGCACTGGGCGACGACAGTACACCGTCGAACCTGGGCAACCTGCAATGGCACTTGTTGTTACCACTGTGTCTGGCCTGGGCCGCCACCTACTTTGCCACCTACCGTGGTGTAAAGGGCGGCATAGAAAAGGTCAACAAGGTGTTGATGCCCCTGCTGTTTGCAATGGTCTTGTTGCTGATTGGTCGTATCGTGTTCTTGCCCGGTGCACTGGACGGCATTAACTGGCTGCTGGAGCCGGATTTCAGCAAGATTTGGGATCTCAAGGTATGGTCTGCCGCTTACGGTCAGATTTTCTTCACCCTGAGCGTCGGTTTTGCCATTATGCTGTCTTACGCCAGCTACCTGCCGGAAAAGTCCGATATCAATAACAACGCCTTCATGACGGTGTTAATGAACTGTGGCTTCTCTATTCTGGCGGGCATCATGATTTTTGGTGCCCTAGGTTATATGGCCAATGTACAAGACAAGGCCTTGACCGATGTGGTCAGTTCGGGCGTAGGCCTGGCGTTCGTGACCCTGCCTACTGCCATCAATCTGCTGCCTGCACCGGGCGTCATGGGCCCGCTGTTCTTCCTGGCACTGATGTTTGCCGGTATCAGCTCGCATATTTCCATTGCCGAAGCCGTAACCACGGGCCTGATGGACAAGCTGGGCTGGAGCCGCCCCAAAACGGCAACCGTGTTTTGTTCGGTCGGTTTGCTGGTCAGCATGACGTTTATTACCCAGGGTGGCTTGTTATTGCTGGACCTGGTCGATTACTTCATCAATAACATTGCCCTGCTTGGCTCTTGCCTGCTTGAGCTGTTACTGGTGGGCTGGTTGTGCCGCCTGCAGGATTTTCGCGCTCATGCCAACCGCATCTCGGAATTTACCATCGGCGGCTGGTGGGCCATTTGCATCAGGTTTGTGTCCATTGGCATGCTGGTGGTCATTCTGTTCAACAACATCATGACCGCGTTCAAGGAAAACTACGGCGGCTACTCCAACAATGAAGTGACCTTCATTGGTTGGGGCATGCTTACCCTGATGTTGGTGCTGGCCATTGTGATTAATCTGAGCAGCAAGCAGGAGAACAAAATATGACCACAGGCGCCATTATCATGCTGGTGATTGGGCTGGGGATCACCTGGGGCGGAGCCGCCCTGTGTATTCGCCGTGCCATAAAGAGTAACAAGCGCGCATAATGTAGCGTGCGTTCAAAAAAACGGCTGCAAACGCAAGTTTGCAGCCGTTTTTGTGTTTATGGTCGTTTTCCGTCATGTTGGCGCGCGCCAGGATCTTGGGGTTGGGCGCTGTTCTAGGGTATGCTTGCGCGTTTTACTGCCTTGGGTCATGAATATGGAATGGGATGCTGCCGTTACCGAGCGTAACGCCGTGCTGGCACAGCTGGCTGGTCTGATTAACACTGACAAAGCCGACTGGCCTACCATCAGCGAGCTGAATCAGACACTGGGGGCTCGGCTGCCGATACGCTTTATTGATGATAACGACTTTGCCGCCCTGAACTGCTATTACGAACAGGCGGTGGCCCAAGGCATGGTGCCTACCCGCGCCGCCAACTGGCACGACTTTTTTGGTGCCGTTATCTGGGCTTTGTACCCCAACACCAAGGTATTGCTTAATCGCCTGCACATGGTGGATATTGAAGCGCAGGGTTTGCGTAAACGCACGCCCAAGCGCGATCGCATTACCCATTTTGATGAATGCGGTATGGTACTGGCCGTGACCGATAAAGCCGAAATAGAGAGATGGTTACGCGATCACGACTGGCAACAACTATTTATTGAGCAGCGCCATCGCTGGGGCGACAACTGGCAACCGTTTGTGTTTGGTCATGCCTTGTATGAACAGGCGCTTACCCCCTTTATCGGCATGACCGCCAAATGCGTGATAATCGAAATGACTCCCGATTTTTTTACTCGCCCGCTTGCCGAGCAATACGCCTTGCTGGATACCCAACTGGCGGATGTGCTTGAACAGAGCGCCCTGTTTGAACAACCCCGACCGTTGCGCCCTTTACCCATGCTGGGTATTCCCGGTTGGTGGCCAGCCAATGAGGACGTCGATTTTTATAATAACCGGGATTATTTTCGCCCGCGCCGTAACAGATGATTTATCGGGTGTTTTTTCTTACACTTGCCGCCTGACTTTAAAGAGGATTTCGTTGTGTCTCTGGCCGACCCCGTTTATGACCTTGAATTTAAGCGCCATTATCTGCATCCCAAATACTGGGCCACCTGGCTGGCCATCGCCGCCCTGTGGCTACTGGCCTGGCTACCAGTGCGCGCACGTGATGCGTTTGCCGCCGCCTTTACCCCTTTGCTGATCCGCTTTGCCAAAAAGCCCTGCTATATTGCCCGTACCAATATTCAGCTGTGCTTTCCCGAACTGACAGCACCTCAGGTAGAGCAGATGCTGGCCGACTCCATTCGTACCGGGCTGATGACCTTTATCAGTTATGGTGAATGGACCGCTCGCAGCCGTGAGTATCTGCAAGCGCGCTTTGTCGTGCAGGGACAGGAGCACCTGGACGCCTGCCTGGCCGCCGACGAGAAGATTATTTTCATGATCCCCCATACCTGGGCGATAGATGCCGGTGGCCTGTATTTAACGTCGTTGGGCCTGCCGATGTGTACCATGATGCACAGCGCCAAAAACCAGGTATTCGACTGGTTTATCAACCGCCAGCGGGCCCGCTTCAATGGCATCGTCTATGAGCGTGATGCAGGTATCAAGGCGGTGATTAAAACCATTAAAAGCGGCAAACACTTCTTTTATCTGCCGGATCAGGATCACGGCCGCGAGGCCAGCCTGTTTGTGCCGTTTTTTGCCGAAATGAAAGCCACGCTGCCGGCCTTGCCCAAGCTGGTCAAGCTGACTGGCGCCAAAGTGATACCCGTGCTGAGCGTGTATAACACCGAACTGCACCGCTACGAGTTGATCATGCGCCCGGCCATGGCCCCCTATCCCACCGCCGATTTAACCGCCGATACCCGCACCATGAATGCAGAAATTGAAGCGTTGCTGGGCGAGTGGCCAGAACAGTACATGTGGTTTCTAAAGTACTTTCAGACCCAGGTGGACAGCAATGAAGGCCGCTACGAAGCTGGCATTCGCCAGATAAGAAATCGCTGATGGACTGGTTACATTATTTACTGATGATCAGCATAGGCGCGCTGGCTGTCTGGCTGACCAGCCGAATAGACGACTGGCTGATCGCTCGGGAAAAACGTAAATAGACACACTCCAGGCTCTGAGCCTGGCAGAGTTCAGCCACAAGAAAAACAAAACCCCGAGTCAAAGACTCGGGGTTTTTATTTGGTTGCGGGGTTAACGATTAATCGGAGGGTAATGACCTCATTCCCGCCGTTAACCAAACCTGCGTTTTATCCCGGAAACAACAGGAACTTGGCACCGACAATCACTAAAAATACCGCAAATGCGCGCTTGAGCGCGGCCGCCGAGAGCTTGTGCGCCAAAATGGCGCCCACCCGGGCAAAGGGTACGCTGGCCAGGCTGATGCCCAGCAGTGCTGGTAGATAAACGTAGCCCCACGCCTCGGCGGGTAAGTCCTCGTGTGCCATGCCATGCACCACATAGCTGAGAGCACCGACCAGAGCGATAGGAAAACCGCATACCGCCGACACCGCCACCGCCCTTTGCATGGGCACCGAGCACCAGGTTAAAAATGGCACTGTGAGCGAGCCGCCACCAATGCCAAAGATGCCCGAGGCCCAGCCTATCACTCCTCCCGCCGCGGCCTGTACCGGTTTACCGGGTAACTGAGCAGCCCCCTTGGGCGCCAGACCAAACAGCATTTGGGCCGCCATCAGCCAGGCAAACAAGCCAATCAGGCGCTGCAGCAAGGGGCCCGATAATTTATCGGCGGTATAACCGCCCAGCCAGGCACCCATCACTATGCCCACCGAGAGCATCGCCGCCAGACGCCAGTCGATGGCACGTCGGCCATGATGAGTGTGAATGGCGCTAAGAGAGGTAAACATGATGGTGGCCAGCGAGGTTCCAACGGCCATGTGGGTGATCAAGTCACCGCCTATGCCCTGCAGTTTGAAACTGATAATCAGCACCGGCACAATAATCAGGCCGCCGCCCACCCCAAACAGTCCCGCCAGCGTGCCGGCAAACGCTCCCAACGCCAAATACATTAACCAAGTCATTACATATCCCTAAAAGACAAAAAGAAATTTCTAATTCGACTGCAGCGCACTCAATCAGCGCCCAGCCGTTATTATGCCTGTAACATGGCGGGCCAGACCATAGCCAAACAGCCAAAGCCCACAAAAGTCGATTTGCAGGCGTTGGCTGTTTGGTAGGAAAACAACATTAAAGGTGGGTTTTTGCGCCCAGGCTGATAACGACCCTGCGGTTGGTATTGCGCCCTTCTGCATCGCGATTGTCGGCGATGGGGCGGCGTTCGCCATGGCCTTCGAGATTGATGCTGCCTTCTGGCAAACCCAACTCGATAAAGTAGGCCTTGATGGCCTCGGCGCGGCGTTGTGACAATTGCTTGTTATGGTAAGCGGTGCCAAAACTGTCGGTGTAGGTGTTAATCACCACCTCGCCAATATTGGGATCGGCTTTCACGTATTCGGTGATCATGGCCAGTCGCTGGCTGGAATGATCCGTCAGCTCGTCTTCGTTATTCACGTAATTGAGCACGCTAAAGGCAATATCTTCAAAGCTGTAGGGCAACAGATTGGCCTGGCAGTCCAGAAAGGCGGCGTAGCGGGCGCGAAAGTTAACGGATGACAGCCCCACGCTGGTAACCTTGCCATTGCGATACCAGTCGTCAAAATAAAAAGTCGGCCAGCGCCCTTCGCTCAGTTCATCCAGCATCACCCAGGCCGATTGTTGCTCGACCATGGCATCAAACTGCTGATAAAACGTCACCTTGGATAAATTACGCGCCGCTCTGCCCGGCTGCCACTCGGGAGCCTCGCTGACCAGGGCCGCCGATTGCGTGCGCGGCTGGGCCCGCAACGGGCTTAGCGCAAACACCAGATTGATATTTTTGGACGCGCGACTGACAAAGGCACCGGTGCCAAAACGCGGAATAGGATGCTCCAGCCGACATTCTACGGCCGAGTCGGAGGTCAGCCGCCACAAAGACTGATCCATATTGGCAAGGTAGGCACGGGGCTGGGCCCCGGCTCCTGCGCACAGGGTCAGCCCTGCTATTAGCGTAATAATGCGCACGACGGCTCTCCTATTATTCGATACGCATATTATCGGCAGTATGGGCGATAGCTTTAATGTTTCTTGTCAGTCAGTTTGCCATCGCAACGCCGAATTTTTCACCATGAGCTTTAATCTCGCGGGTGAGTACGGCTTTTTCTTCCGGCGACAGCCAGCAAGCCTCTACGCTGTTCAGCGCCAGCTGCAGCAGATCCCGCTCACTGGCTCCCAAGCCTTGTTGCAGCGCCCTGTAGTTGGCATTCATGTAACCACCAAAGTAGGCCGGATCGTCGGAATTAACCGTGACGCACAGGCCCGCATGTAACAGCGCGAGCATGGGGTGCTCACTCATGTCGTTTATCACCTGCAACTTGAGATTGGACAGCGGGCACACGGTGAGCGGTATCCGCTCCTGGGCCAGGCGCGCCATCAAGGGGGCATCATCAATCGCCGCAACGCCATGATCGATACGCTCCACCTTGAGAATATCCAGCGCATCGCGAATATAGCTGGCGGGACCTTCTTCTCCGGCATGGGCTACCAGCCGGTAGCCCTGGGCCTGGGCGGCGGCATAAACCTGGGCAAATTTGGTTGGCGGATTGCCCTGCTCTGCCGAGTCGAGACCGATACCCGATAACTGCTGGCGAAATGGCTCGGCCTGGCGCAACGTATCAAAGGCGGCGGCTTGAGAAAGGTGGCGCAAGAAGGACAATATCAAACGACTGGTCAGGCTCCACTGGCGCCGTGCCTGTTCCAGCGCCCGCACTATGCCGCCAATTACGGCGGCCAGGGGCACGCCTCGCTCGGTATGTGCCTGAGGGTCGAAAAATACTTCCACATGCCGCACATTGTCGGCATGGGATCGCTCCAGATAGGCCCAGGTCAAGTCAAAAAAATCCTGTTCGGTTTGCAAAACCTGCATGCCCTGATAGTACAAATCCAGAAACGATTGCAGATCGCTAAACTGGTAAGCGGCCCGCAAGGCGCTTTCATCGGCATAATCGAGGGTGATACCATTGCGCTGGGCCAGGGCAAAGACCATTTCCGGCTCCAGCGTACCTTCAATATGAAGATGCAGCTCAACTTTAGGTAATTCACTGATAAAAGAAGTCATGGCATTTCTCCACAAGATGACACCTGATGATTAAGAATAATGGCAATGGGCAAAATAAAGCTTAAGGTAAAGATAACAAACATTTAACAGTGAACACCAAGAGATTGTGACCAATGCATGTCAAAACTGTGAGCTGGCAGAAAAAGGCCGCGTTCCATGGCGCAGGATTGCCTGTTTTTGATTCAGTCAGAGTCGATTGCTGGCGCAGACGGCGAGCACACACTCAAGTTAATGATCATAAAAACAAGATAGTTCGCCCTGTTTCGGCTACAAAGGTAAACTGCGTGGCCAGGCTTGATCCGAGTTAACCACTCATTTTACGACAAGGACCGTTTTTACATGCTCTCTTTTCTAAAACGCTGCATTATCTGGCTGCTGACCCTGCTGATAGTAGTCCCGCTGTTGTTGACCTTGTTGTATCGCTATGTGCCGGTGCCGGCAACACCACTGATGGTTATCAGGCTGTTTGAAGGTGAAGACTGGACCAGGCACTGGCAACCCTCGACCCGACTATCCGGTCATCTTAAAGCGGCGGTGATTGCCTCCGAAGACAACCGTTTTTGCCAACACAGTGGCTTTGACTGGAATGCCTTTGCCGACGTATTCAGCGAATTCAGGGACGACGGCAAGTTGAGAGGCGGCAGCACCATTACCATGCAAACCGCCAAAAATCTTTACCTGTGGCCCGGCCGCAGCTTTGTACGCAAAGGACTGGAGGCCGTTTACACTCCCATGCTGGAACTGCTTTTACCCAAGCAGCGCATCATGACACTGTATTTGAATATCGCCGAATTTGGCCCTGGCATCTATGGTGCAGAAGCCGCCGCCCAGGCGTATTTTAACACCTCGGCGGCCAACCTGACGCGCTATCAGGCCGCCTTGCTGGCCGCCGTATTACCCAATCCCAGAAAATTCCATGCCAACCGGCCATCGACCTATATTCAAGGCCGGGCCAACACCATTATGCGCCGCACACACCAATTGGGCCCGCTGCTCAAGTGCACTGCCAACTGATAAGATAAGGGCTTGTCATCTGTTTGTCATAACCCGTCACGACATTAGGCATAACAGGATACCTGGTTTGCCTATTATCAGGACCGAGTAATTCGATACGGGACTCAAGGAGAGTAATAGTGAATATAAAAAATCTGATCTGTGATATTGATGGCGTCATACTGCATAACAATGATTTAATTCCGGGCGCCGATGCCTTTGTACGCCGCGTGCTCGAACAAAATATCAACTTGTTGTTTTTAACCAATTATCCCGCACAAACCCCAAGAGATTTGCAAAACCGCTTTTACTCAGCGGGCATCGAAGTGCCCGAGTCACTCTTTTATACGTCGGCCATGGCCACCGCCGATTTCTTGAAGCGCCAAAGTGGGCAAAAAGCCTTCGTGATTGGCGAAGGCGCCCTGATCCACGAACTCTATAAAGCCGGTTTTACCATTACCGATATCGATCCCGACTTTGTGGTGGTGGGAGAAACCCGCAACTACAATTGGAGCATGATACAAATGGCGGCACGTTTTGTGGCCGACGGTGCCCGGTTTATCGCCACCAATCCGGATACCCATGGCCCGAATATGCACCCTGCCTGCGGCGCACTTTGTGCACCCATAGAACGCATGACCGGCAAAAAGCCGTTTTACGTGGGCAAGCCCAGCGCCTGGATAGTGCGCGCCGCGCTTAATCATATGGATGCTCATTCCGAAAATACCCTGATTGTGGGTGACAATTTGAAAACCGATATTCTGGCGGGGTTTCAAGCCGGGTTAGAAACCGTGCTCGTGCTCACGGGCGTCAGTCAAGTCAAGGATATTGACAAGATGCCGTTCCGTCCGCAGCATGTTTATGCGTCTGTCACCGACATCGATTTGTTTTAACCGAATATCTAACATAAATATAAGTTGATTGAATGGATCCCACTTTTATTGCAATTGCGTTTGGCTGTGGTTTACTGGTTTATCTGATTAACCTGCCTCCCTTGATTGGTTTTCTGGCGGCGGGTTTTGTACTTAATGCCATGGGCTATGAAAGCAATGCAACCCTGGACACGCTCGCCAATCTGGGCGTGACCTTGTTGCTGTTCAGTATCGGTCTTAAACTCGATATTAAAACCCTGTTACGAAAAGAAGTCTGGGGCACCGCCTCCGGGCATATCATCTTCTCTACCCTGCTGTTTACCCTGGTCTTGCTGGCAATAAAAAGCATCGGCTTTAGCCTGGCGTTGGAGCTTGAGTGGCGCCAGGCCGTGTTGATGGGCTTTGCCCTGAGTTTTTCCAGCACCGTATTTGCGGTCAAGGTGCTGGAAGAGCGCAGTGACATGAACACCTTTTATGGCCGTATCGCCATCGGGGTGCTGGTGATGCAGGATCTGTTTGCGGTGGCGTTTTTAACCTCCTCTTCCGGCAAGGTGCCCAGCCCCTGGGCCTGCAGCCTGCTGATCCTGATTCCCTTATTGCGCCCGGTGTGCTTTAAAATTCTGGAGCGTACCGGCCATGGCGAATTGCAAACCCTGTTTGCCGTGTTTATGGCGCTGGTGGTGGGGGTCGGCGGTTTTGAACTGGTCGGCCTTAAAGGCGATTTGGGCGCACTGATCATGGGCATGCTGCTGGCATCTCATTACAGTGCTTCGGCGCTTGCCAAATCGTTCTTCAACATGAAAGAGCTGTTTCTGGTGGCGTTCTTTCTCAGCATTGGTCTGAATGGCATGCCCACCACAGAAGCCTTGTGGATTGCCGGTATTCTGTTGCTGGTATTGCCACTGAAAAGCCTGCTCTACTATTTACTCTACAACCGTTGCCAGTTGCGTATTCGTACCTCTTTGCTCGCCACTTTCAGCCTCTCCAACTATTCGGAATTTGGCCTTATTGTGGCCGCTCTGGCCGCCAAACAAGGCTTGCTGAGCAACGACTGGGTCATAGTGGCTTCTATTGCGCTGGCGGTCTCTTTTGTGGTGTCGGCGCCGCTGAACACTCACAACGAAACCTTGTATCGTCGCTTGATGACACGCTTCAAACCCGAAGAAAGCACTCAATTGCATCCCAATGACAGACCCATAGCGTTGGGCAACGCCAAGGTGTTGATCATCGGTATGGGCCGTATTGGTCAGGGCGCCTACATGGAATTGGAGCAGCGTTATCCAGGGCAATTACTGGGTATCGACAGCGACATCAAAAAGATCGAATTACTGAAAGATCTGCATATCAATGCCATTGAAGGCGATGCCTCCGACTCGGACTTCTGGGACAAGACCAGCATCAGCGATCAGCTGGAATACATCTTTCTGGCCATGCCCAATCATGCGGGTAACCTGTATGCGCTGGAGCAGATCCGCTTCCATCATTTTACCGGCCGCGTGGCCGCCATTATCTGTTACCCGGAAGAAGGTGCACAACTACGCGCCATGGGAGCCGATGATATCTTCAATATCTACGAAGAAGCCGGCAGCGGCTTTGCCCGCCATGTGATTGAGGACAATGAAATGCAGGAAATAGCCAGCCGCTGAAGAAACGGCGCAGCCTTACGCTATGCACCATAAGTGAAAAACCACTCTGTTTTTTACGTATAGCGTAAGGCGTACATCGTCAGGCGGTTATTCAGTGCCCGCCGTCGTCTTTATCGTAGGGATATTTCACATGGCCGTAGCGGATCACTAAAATGGCGATCGCCAGCACCAGGGCGGCGCCTGCCACCGTGATCAGCCGCCAGCTGTCCATGCCTTTCATGTCCAGTATCAGATATCGAGCCAATGCCACTATGGCGATGTATAAGGGAATGCGAATGGGCAATTTACCCGAACGAAGATAAATAGCCACCATGGCCAGCACTTCAAGGTAAATGAACATCAGCAGCAGATCGGCCAGAGTCACGGTTCGGGCTTGCCACATATGGCCAATCTCGATGCCTACCGCCGTGACGGTCGCCACCGCCACGATAATCAAACCAATATGCTGCAGTACATCCAGTGCCTTGCTACCTAACATGCGGTTCTGGCTCATGAAGTTTCCTTTAAAACGAATGGATAAAATAAGGCGAGTGCCAATTGCCAGCGGATTGAGCCTTGCAGTTTACAGTACTACCTGGGCCGAGCCCTTGTCCCTCCTGCGGCTGCCCTCTATAATAACCGCGATTTAGCTCACATTGTTTATAAGAAATGAAACTTGCATGAATTTTTTACATAAAACCAAGACACCATTCTAGACCTCACTGTTAGCCATTATGACGCACCGAGTTGCCTGACCACCTCGGAGCTTATTGATATACCCTTGCGTGGCTAAGTCGGTTTTCCAATACAGACTCCACTCGCCCTTCAACCCTGGAACATTCACAATGCTATCGAATATTAAGCAGACTTGGTTTTTTAACGTCCGAGGAGACGTGCTTGCCGGCCTGGTGGTTGCGCTGGCCCTGATCCCCGAAGCCATCGCCTTTTCCATTATTGCCGGTGTAGACCCCAAAATTGGCTTGTACGCTTCCTTCAGCATGGCAGTCGTGATCGCTTTTGCCGGCGGGCGCCCCGGTATGATCTCGGCCGCCACCGGTGCCATGGCGCTGTTGATGGTGACGCTGGTTAAAGACCATGGTCTGCAATATTTGCTGGCCGCCACCTTGCTGTGCGGGGTGCTGCAGATTATTGCCGGCTATTTGCGCCTGGGCGAACTGATGCGTTTTGTATCGCGCTCTGTGGTCACCGGTTTCGTCAACGCGCTGGCGATTCTGATCTTCATGGCGCAACTCCCCGAGCTGACCAACGTCACCTGGCACGTATATGCCATGACGGCCGCAGGCCTGGGTATTATTTATCTGCTGCCTCTGGTGCCCACCATCGGCAAGCTGCTGCCCTCCCCTCTGGTTTGCATCGTTAGCCTCACTCTGGTCGCCGTGTTCATGGGCATTGATATTCGTACCGTGGGTGACATGGGTGAGCTGCCCGACAGCCTGCCGATTTTCTTGTGGCCGGATGTGCCGCTGAATTGGGAAACCCTGGCCATCATTTTCCCTTACTCATTATCTCTGGCTATCGTCGGCTTGCTTGAGTCCATGATGACCGCCACCATAGTGGACGATTTAACCGACACCAAGAGCGATAAAAACCGCGAATGCAAGGGTCAGGGTCTGGCCAATATTGCGACTGGCGCCCTGGGTGGCATGGCAGGTTGCGCCATGATTGGTCAGTCGGTCATCAACGTGAAATCTGGCGGTCGTGGTCGTTTATCCACTTTGGTCGCCGGGGTGGTGCTGCTGATTATGGTAGTGTTCCTGGGCCCCTGGGTGTCACAGATCCCGATGGCGGCACTGGTTGCCGTAATGATCATGGTGTCTATTGGTACCTTTAGCTGGAGCTCTATCACTGACCTTAAAGCACACCCGGCCAGCTCCAGCATCGTCATGATCGCCACCGTGGCCACCGTGGTGTACAGCCACAATCTGGCTTATGGCGTGCTGATTGGTGTATTGCTGAGCGCACTGTTTTTTGCCAATAAAGTGGGCCAGATCCTGTACGTGGGTTCAAATAAAGCCAAAGATGGTACCCGGGAATATCAGGTGGTTGGCCAGGTGTTCTTCACCTCTGCCGAGCAGTTTGTTGCCGCTTTTGATTTCAAGGAAGTGGTCAGCCGGGTACGCATTGACCTGACTCGCGCCCACTTTTGGGATATTACCGCCATTGGCGCACTCGACAAGGTGGTGTTGACCTTTCGCAGAGACGGCACCGAGGTAGAGGTTGTAGGGCTGAACGAAGCCAGCGCAACCATGGTCGATCGATTTGCCGAGCACAATGACCCCAAGGCCATTGATAAGCTGATGGGCCACTAACAGAAGGATTTTGTATGACGACCAATGTAATAGCCTGTATCGACGGTTCCAGCCATGCCAGCGCCGTATGCGATTGTGCCAGCTGGGCAAGTTTGCGCCTGACGAGTCCGCTGACCTTTTTGCATGTGCAAGACAAGAGCCAGGCCGCCCCTGACCGTGACTTAAGCGGCAGTATCGGCCTGGGTAGCCAGGAACACTTGCTTGCTGCGCTGGCCGATCTGGATGCCCAGCGCAGCAAGCTGGCCATAGAGCAAGGCCGCCTGATGCTGGAAGCCGCCCAGGCTCGCGCGCTGAAAAGCGGCGTGGTGGCCACCAGCCTGCAACGCCACGGTGAGTTTGTAGAGACACTGGTAGAGCTTGAAGCCAGCACCCGACTGTTGATTCTGGGTCGCCACGGCGAAGACTCGGCTTCGGCTTATGCTCACCTGGGCAGCCATGTAGAGCAAGCCATTCGGGCCCTGCATTGCCCGGTTCTGGTGACTCAGGGTCAATTCAAGGCCCCCAAAAAAATCATGCTGGCGTTCGATGGCAGTGCCACCACCCGTAAAAGCGTGACCATGCTGGCAGAAAGCCCGCTGTTGGCCGGATTGGAGCTACATCTGGTACTGATCGGTGCCGATACCGCCGAGCATCAAGAGCAATTGAAATGGGCCGGCGTGTTACTGAACGATGCCGGTATTCATACCCAATCGCACATTATTCCCGGCGAGGTAGAACAGGCGTTGGCCGCGTATCAGCAGCAACATGACATCGACATGATCGTCATGGGTGCTTATGGTCACTCGCGCATTCGCCAACTACTGGTAGGCAGCACCACCAACAGCATGATCCGAGCCGCTCGGGTACCCTTGCTGATATTGCGTTAACCAGCAGGGCTTAGGCCCTGCTTTTTATTTAATGAAATGAATCTTGATGAACATCAAGTCAAAATGTCATTAAAGTATGCTACAGTGATTCCGAATCGGAGCCCCCGCGATTCTTTTTATTTAAAGTCAATAACTTATCTTCGGGATCAAGCTCATGAAAACAAATGTATTAGCCTGTATTGATGGCTCCAAACATACTACCATCGTTTGCGATTATGCTGCTTGGGCCACCAAACAGCTGGATGCTTCTCTGGTCTTGCTGCACGTATTGCCAAAGCCCGAGCCGACCATGCTGTTTAACATGAGTGGGGCTGCCAGCTTGAGTCCGCAGGACAAGATTACCGATGAGCTGGCCAATCTGGACAAAAAACGCATCGAGCTTGCCAAAGAGCACAGTAAACAAGTGCTGGATCAGGCCAGCGCTCACGTCACCGAATCCGGCTTTGCCAAGCCACGCACCATTCAGCGCGTGGGTCGCCTGGTTAATGAAATCGAACAGTATGACGATTACTGCCAACTGCTGGTATTGGGTCGTCAGGGTGCCAATGAAGACGACAGCATCAGCCGTTTGGGCAGCCATGTTGAGCAGGTTATTCGCACCACAGACAAACCGTTGCTGCTGACCCTGAGCGAATTCAAGCAACCCCGCAAGGTGATGCTGGCGTTTGATGGCAGTGACACTACCCGCAAAGGGGTCGACATGCTGGCCTCTTCACCGCTGTTTAAAGGTCTTGAATGCCATATCGTCATGGTCGCAGGCCCGGATCCACAAAACCTGGAGCAGCTGGAAGTCGCCCGCTTGCAACTGGAAGACGCAGGCCTGAAGGCCGTGTCGGCCCTGTTGCAGGGTGAAGTGAAAAAGAACCTGCTGGCCTACCAGCAAAAACAGGATATCGATTTGGTGGTCATGGGCGCTTACGGCCACTCTCGCATTCGTCAGTGGCTGCTGGGCAGCATTACCGATCTGATGCTGCAGGAGTCGACTCAGCCGCTGTTGATTTTACGCTAAGCGAATCTGTATAACAAAAAGCCCCTGCAGGCATGGCCTGCAGGGGCTTTTTTAGTTCGCATTTACTGCAAACGAGTTTATGCAATACCCTTTTCGCGCAGGTATTCTTCATAGTTGCCACTGAAGTTACGCACGCCGTTTTCGCTCAATTCCAGGATACGGGTCGCCAGAGAGGATACAAACTCTCGGTCGTGAGAAACGAAGATCAGGGTGCCCTGATACATTTCCAGCGCCATGTTCAACGACTCGATGGACTCCATATCAAGGTGGTTGGTGGGTTCATCCATGATCAGTATGTTGGGCTTTTGCATCATCAACTTGCCAAACAACATGCGGCCCTGTTCACCACCAGAGAGCACGCCCACTTTCTTCTTGATGTCGTCCTGGCTGAACAACAGTCGACCCAGCACACTGCGCACGGTTTGCTCGTCGTCACCGGCCTGCTGCCACTGGCTCATCCAGTCAAACACGGTAATATCCATGTCGAAATCGGACGCATGATCCTGAGCGTAATAACCAATGCTGGCATTTTCGGACCATTTATAATGGCCGCTGGCCGGCGTCAGCTCGCCGAACAGGGTTTTTACCAGGGTGGATTTACCAATACCGTTGGCACCAAGAATGGCAATGCGCTCGCCCACTTCTACCAGCATGTCCAGATTTTTGAACAGAATATTGTCATCGTATCCCTGGGCCAGCTGCTCAACTTCAAGTATGTTGCGATACAGCTTCTTGTCCTGCTCGAAGCGAATAAACGGATTCTGACGGCTGGACACCTTAACGTCTTCCAGCTTGATTTTATCAATCTGTTTGGCGCGAGACGTTGCCTGGCGCGCCTTGGAGGCGTTGGCGCTAAAGCGGGCAACAAAAGATTGCAGATCGGCAATTTGCGCCTTCTTTTTCGCGTTGTCGGACATCAATCGCTCGCGGGCCTGAGTAGAGGCCAGCATATAATCGTCGTAGTTACCCGGATAGACCCGCAACTCGCCATAATCCAGATCGGCCATATGAGTGCAGACACTGTTCAAGAAGTGACGATCGTGAGAAATAATGATCATGGTGCTGTTACGATCATTGAGCGCACTTTCCAACCAGCGAATGGTGTCGATGTCCAGGTTGTTGGTCGGTTCGTCCAACAGCAATACATCGGGGTTGGAGAACAGGGCCTGGGCCAGCAGTACCCGCAGTTTCAAGCCCGGCGCCACTTCGCTCATGGGGCCGGTATGCTGTTCAACGCCAATGCCCACACCCAGCAACAGCTCGCCCGCGCGAGATTCGGCGGTGTAGCCATCAAATTCGGCTACCAGACCTTCCAGCTCTGCGGCTCTCATGTAATCGTCGTCGCTGGCTTCCAGGTTGGCGTAAATGGCGTCACGTTCGTGAATGGCAGCCCACAGTTCGGTGTGCCCCATCATCACCACATCCAGCACCCGGTATTCTTCATAGGCAAACTGATCCTGGCGCAACTTACCCAGTCGCTCGTTGACATCCAGGCTGACATTGCCTGCACTGGGTTCCAGATCGCCACCCAAAATCTTCATAAAGGTGGACTTGCCACAGCCGTTGGCACCGATAAGACCGTAACGATTGCCGTCACCGAATTTAACGGAGATATTTTCAAACAGCGGCTTGGCGCCGAATTGCATGGTGATGTTGTTGGTGGATATCAAGAAGCAAACTCACAATTAACGAAATGAAAAAGAGGCATTAGCCAAAGGCTGACAAGGATACCGACAGTCGAGGTAAAGTTCAAAGAATGTGCGCATTTATCGGCCCGAGTGGAGCCAAAGCGGTCTCGTTTTGATAAATAGGAATAAGCGACGTTTTTTTATATCATATTTACTCATATCAAGATCACCCACGGAGAGCACGGTGCATACACCTTATCTTAATATCACGCTGGTTGAAGAGGTGACCACCATCGCCCGCGCAGCTGGCGCCGTTATCATGGACGTTTACAGCCGCCCCATCAGTGTCACGGAAAAAGCCGACCATTCCCCTCTGACCGAAGCCGACGCCGCCGCGCATCAATTAATTGATCAGCGTCTTAAGCAGCTCTCTTTGAGACTGCCGGTGCTATCGGAAGAAGACACCACTTCATTTCCCGGCCCCGACGCCCAAGGTCGCTACTGGTTGATCGACCCACTGGACGGCACCAAGGAATTCATCAAACGCAACGGCGAATTCACCGTGAATATCGCACTGATTGTTCAGGGAAAGCCGGTGCTGGGCGTGGTCTATGCGCCGGCATTGGATGTCTGTTATACGGCAGCGCTCGGCCTGGGCGCCCACAAGACGGATGCCCAGGGCCACGTCAGCCCACTCACCGTAGCCAGCCACGATGCCAATACACCCTGGCGCGTGGTAGGCAGCCGCTCTCATGCCGGCGAGGCCATGCCGCGGCTATTGGCACAGCTGGGCAGCCATGAACTGGTGGCCATGGGCAGTTCGCTTAAACTGTGTCTGGTGGCAGAAGGTAGCGCCGATGTCTACCCGCGCCTGGGGCCAACATCCTTGTGGGATACGGCGGCGGCCCATTGCGTGGTAGAACAGGCGGGCGGCCAGGTCGTGCAGCTCAACGGCCAACCTCTAAGCTATGCCGATACCCGACAGTTGCTTAACCCCTACTTTTTGGTGATCGGCAACAGCCAGCAGCACTGGCCGAGCTTGTTTGCTTAAAAGCAAGACCGTACGCGTTACGCTGCAAGCTCAAAACAGCGCCGTTTTCAACGTATCGCGTATATAGCCTATCTGGCGACCAATACATCACAGGGCAGCGTGCTCAGGAAGCTGGTGGCGACGCTGCCAATCAACAGCCGGCTGATACCTTGTCGGCCATGGGTCCCCAGCACCAGTATCTGGGGATGATATTGGTCAACCGCATCGGTCAGGCACGTCTGAACATTCCCCGTGAGAATGTCGGTTTTAATGCGGCTCTTGTCTTCTACTGCCAGAAAATGCGCCATCTCGGTTTCTACTTCCCGGCGCAGACGGGCCTTTTTCTGCGCCAGCATGTTATCGAGATCCTGCTTGTCATATCGTACAAAGCCAACAAAAGGAGGCTCGCATACGTGCACCAGACGAATATTGGCCTGAGGGGCCAGGGCCAACCCCGCCTGCAGCGCATGATGCGAACTGCGGGAAAAGTCGGTTGCCGCCAATACATGCTGATAGGGTTCGACCGAATCGGTACTGACCATCAATAGCGGAATATCACAGTGCCGCAACAATCGCTCGGCAGTGGTACCCACAAACAGGTCTCGCAGCGGCTCTATATGGTGGCGCCCGACAATCAACACATCGGCCTCCAGCTCGCTCACCTGCTTGCTTAAGGTTTGATGGGGTTTGCCTAACAGCACATGACAGCTGGTATGCGGTTTGACCGAGCCGGGCAGAGCTTCAAAAAAATCTTGCAGCGCCAGGTCGGCTGCCTGCCTCAACCGGTGACGTACCGATATTTCGATCATGGGTTCATACAAGGTCAGGGCATCATCTACCACATGCACTATATGCAGCTTGGCCTTGAGTCGAGCCGCCAGCTCGGCCGCCCTTTTTACCACCAGTAAGGAACCCGGTTCCAAATCAATTGCAGCAAGTAGCGTTTTCAAATCGACCTTCCTTATGTCAATCGCACAGAGTCCTGGCAGGTGTACCAGCATGTTCTGCACACTGGCTAACCGAGCATTCCCGTTTTTGTCGCTAAAAGCAAACTTCGCCTATTTGCTTACCACAAAGCCTATGAGCCACCGGCTTTTTATTCTCCTCACCCGCCCTTTAGTTTACACTGTCGCTCCTTTAACGCCCCCATTTCAGGAGTCTTAGTGTTAACAGCAGAAATTGCCATGCGCTGGCTAACCGCCGGCTACATCGACCATTATGTATGTGAAAACTGCCACGGCATTCATTTATCCGAGTTGCAGGGACTGGATGGCGTACTGGAAAGTCGACTGTTTGTTGAGCATGAAGGCGCGATTGTAACGACCGAGATTGAAGTTCGACCCACCGGCCTGCTGGCGCTCATGGCCGACCTAAGCCGCTTGAACATGAATTATCCCAGCCTCAAGGTGTTTATTGATATTGTGGACGATAATCTGCCACGCCTGATTGTGGCTGACTATCTGCATACCCAGGCAGGTATGGATCAAGCCCAGTTTCTCTGGATCGTACAGCAAACCATGATGGCGACTCAGCAGCTGTTGCTGGAAATTACCGAACTCGGGTTTCTGATGCAGGACGATGAACCACAAAAAATGCCCTCCGCTGTGCATTAAGCCGCCAATTTGCTCAGGGTTAAGCCGGTTAAACGTTTTTTTGGCAAAATGCCTTGAACAAGCCCCGGCTTATCGCTAAATTACGCCTCGTTGTTTGCTGAGTTGGCTCAATCCTCCTCGGCACAAAAAATTTGGTGAGGTGTCCGAGTGGCTTAAGGAGCACGCCTGGAAAGCGTGTATACGGCAACGTATCGAGAGTTCGAATCTCTCCCTCACCGCCACATTCAGAAAAAGCCCTTGTTAAGCGTGATGCTGGCAAGGGCTTTTTTGTGCCTGTAGATCCCTCGCGTTTTTCCCTTTTCACTCACTGCTCTCACACTGCTCTCACAAAAGATGACCGTTCACCGATAAAACGGACAGGTCGCGACTTAAGCAGTACTCTTATGCTTTACATGCAATTTTTCTTTCTGGCTACCTGAGTCGCGATCAGTGTTAATAGCGCTCCTGATGGAGGGGTCGACGTGAATGCAGTTGTACAGCTTGAACATGATTTTGATCACATAATAGAGGCCATCGCCGGACCCGGTATTGGCATTTTCCCTGATTTTATAGATGCTGAACGGGTCGCCGCCTTGCGCCACGATTTAGCCACCCTTCCCCCCTGGGAACTGACCCCCGCCGCGATTGGCCGTGAACAACATCAGCAAACCAACGAGCGGATCCGCAGTGACAAGACTCGCTGGATTGAGGGCGACACCCAAGTACAGCGTTATTATCTGGCGCTGATGGCCAGCCTGAGGCAAACGCTGAATCGTCAATTGTTCATGGGGTTGAAAGATTATGAATGTCACTATGCGCTTTATCAGATTGGCGACTTTTATAAAAAACACCTGGACGCATTTCGCGGCCGGAGTAATCGCCGACTCACCACTGTGCTCTACCTGAACGATGACTGGCAGGCTGGCGACGGCGGAGAACTCTTGGTCTATCCTTTTCAGCATAAAACCGTTTTACATCGTATTATGCCCAAGGCTGGCACCCTGGTGTGCTTCTTGTCGGAAGATTTTCCTCATGAGGTACTGCCGGCGACCAGAGACCGACTCAGCATTGCGGGCTGGTTTCGTATTGATGACCCGGTTGCGCCAAGTTTACTGCTATAACCCAACAAACCTGAATTGCCGAAAAATCAATTAAACGGCTTAATTATTAATTTTTACGCTTTAAACGAGATGTAAAATGACAATATCATTTACATTTCGCTTTAATTTTGATTTTCATCCATTTTACCTTTCCATCCCACCGAGACTCTGCCAACCTGATTTTATAACGTAGAGCAACAAGTTAAGGATGATGATATGTGTTCTATTTTTGGTATTCTCGAGCTTAAATCCGATGTTTCCACCCTGCGCGCCCGCGCACTGGAGCTTTCCAAGCTACTGCGCCATCGCGGCCCGGACTGGTCGGGTATTTACAGCTGTGATCACGCTATTCTGGTGCATGAACGGCTCGCCATCGTCGGCCTCGACAGTGGTGCCCAACCCTTGCTTAATACAGCCAAAACCCATGTTCTGGCAGTGAATGGTGAAATATATAACCACAAGGCGCTACAGGCAGATCTTAAGAGCGATTTTGAATTTCAGACCCAATCGGATTGCGAAATTATTCTCGCCCTGTATCAGGAAAAAGGCCCTGATTTTCTGGATGACCTCAATGGCATCTTTGCCTTCGTGCTCTATGACGAAGCACAGGACGCCTATTTGATTGGTCGTGATCACATGGGCATTATTCCCCTTTACACCGGGCACGACGAGCAAGGCAACTTCTATGTGTCTTCCGAGATGAAGGCGCTCACCCCGGTGTGCAAAACCATTAACGAGTTCCCTCCCGGCCACCTGCTGTACAGCAAAGAAGGCGAGTTGCGTCGCTATTATCAGCGCGACTGGGAAGATTATGCCGCCGTGGAGCATCAAACCTCGAGTGTGGACGAATTACGCGAAGCGCTGATGGCTGCGGTTAAACGCCAGCTAATGTGTGATGTGCCTTATGGCGTACTGTTGTCGGGCGGGCTCGACTCCTCGGTGATTTCTGCCATTGCCAAAATCTATGCTGACCGACGAGTGGAAGATCACGACAACAGCAAAGCCTGGTGGCCGCAGTTACACTCGTTTGCCGTCGGGCTGGAGGGTGCCCCCGATCTGATTGCCGCCCGCAAGGTTGCCGAGCACCTGGGCACGGTGCATCACGAATTGCTGTACACGGTGCAGGAGGGGCTCGATGCCCTGCGTGATGTTATTTATCACCTCGAAACCTATGACGTGACCACCATAAGAGCCTCGACCCCCATGTACTTGATGGCGCGACGCATTAAAGCCATGGGCATCAAGATGGTGCTGTCTGGCGAAGGTTCAGACGAGCTGTTTGGCGGTTATCTGTATTTTCACAAGGCACCCAACGCCCGAGAGTTTCACGAAGAAACCGTGCGCAAGCTGCAAGCCCTGCACATGTTCGATTGCCTGCGCGCCAACAAATCCATGGCCGCCTGGGGCGTAGAAGCCCGAGTGCCCTTTCTCGACAAAGCATTCATGGATGTGGCGATGCGACTTAACCCTGCCGATAAAATGTGCGGCCAGGGGAAAATGGAAAAGCACATACTGCGTCAGGCCTTCGCCGACCTGCTGCCCGATGAAGTGGTATGGCGGCAGAAAGAGCAGTTTTCGGACGGCGTTGGCTACTCCTGGATCGACAGTCTCAAAGCCATGGTCGAACAGGAAGTCACCGACCAGATGATGGCCGCGGCCGCGTTTCGCTTTCCGTTGAATACCCCCACCAATAAAGAAGCCTATTATTACCGCGCTATTTTTGAAGGCCATTTCCCTCAGGAATCCGCCGCACGCTGCGTGCCCTGCGGCCCATCTGTGGCCTGTTCGACCCCGACCGCCATAGAGTGGGATGAACAATGGAAACTGATGGCCGACCCTTCCGGGCGCGCCATTAAAGGCGTGCACAGCCAGTCTTATTAGTCCGAATATGCCTGCGGATAACCAGGCCGCTCTTGCTATCCGCAGGATATTCATACAAATAAACAGCCGTCAGTGGTGCCTGTTAGCCTCAAGGTCACTCTTTCCATTAAACCCTTCTTTTTTGTGATGTTAATATCGGCTCAAGTCGCGAGATATGCTAATGTTGCTGGTAAATCAGTTTCATTTGAGCGACCGTGATACACCTAGACCCTACTGCCGCCGACCTGCCCGTCGAGCGTTTGATGCACAGTGGCCTGCTTACCTGCAGCCCGGACACTCCCCTGCATGAAGCCGCCCAGCGCATGGCCACACGCCAATGCAGCTCCATGCTGATAATGCAAAAAGGAAAGGTGGCAGGCATCTGGACCGAACACGACAGCTTGCGGGTTGACTTCAATAACCCCGACTCCCTGAAAATACCCATTGCTCAGGTGATGAGCAGTCCGGTCAGCAGTGTGCACCTTGCCACTCCGCTTTCGGAGGTAGCACTGCGCTTTTCCCGAGAAAAACGCCGCCATTTTTTGGTGGTTGATGACCAGGGCCGGCCACAAGGTATAGTGTCGCAAACCGATCTCACCATAAAACAAGGTCTGGAGCTGTATCTGAGCTTACGCACCGTCAATGAGGTGATGGGCACAGACCCCCTGTTGTTGCCCGGCACCTTGAGCCTGAGCCAGGCTGCAGCCTTTATGCTGAAACAACAGCAAGATGCGGCTGTAGTCAGCTGTGGTAACGACGAATTAGGTATTATTACCGAACGGGATATGGTGCGTTTTGTGGCCCGCCATCCCGGAAACACTCCCCTGGGCAAACTGGCCAGTCGTCCGCTGTTGACCATAACTCCCCAGGATTCTTTGCTACGCGCCAGAGACATGCTGATTGATCATCAGCTACGCCATCTTGCAGTGAGAGATGACGAAAATCAGCACATAGTGGGTTTGCTGGGATTTCGTAATATTCTCGAGGGTGCCGAGCAGAATCATCGGTTGGAACTACACCAGGCCATTGCCCAGCGCGATCAGGCGATGCAGAGCTCCCGGCTGAATTTACAGCTGGCCGAGCGAGTCATTGAGGCCTCCCTGGAAGGGGTAATCATCACGAATGCCAAAAGCCGTATCGAGTTTGTGAATCCGGCGTTTTCCCACACCACGGGCTTTAGTGCCGAAGAAGTCCTGGGCAAGACACCGGCCATACTGTCTTCCGGACGCCATGACGCGGCCTTTTATCAGGATATGTGGAAAACCCTGCAGCAAAAAGGCTACTGGCGGGGAGAAATCTGGAACCGACGTAAAAGCGGCCAGCTGTATCTTGAACTGCTAACCATTACCACGATCCGTGATGAAGAAGGCAATATCAACCATTTTGCCGCCCTGTTTACCGACATTACCCATATTCGAGAGAACGAAGATCAGATCCGCAAACTGGCCTATTACGATGCGCTGACTCAACTACCTAATCGTCGGCTGCTTGAAGACCGGCTGGAACAGGCCATGCGTCATGCTCATCGCCACAAGCAACGGCTGGCGGTATTGTTTATCGATCTGGATCATTTCAAGCAAGTGAACGACAGCCTGGGCCATGCCGCCGGCGACGAGTTGCTGCTTGATGTGTCGCGACGCATGGCGGCGCGGCTGCGCGAAGACGACACCCTGGCTCGCCTGGGCGGCGACGAATTTATTGCGCTATTGCCGGATTTAGCCGACCCCGATGAAGTTACCCGAATCGCCCGCCGGCTGATTGATGCCATTGGTGAGCCTTTTCAACTAAAGAATCAGACGTTTCGTATTGGCTGCAGCATAGGGATCAGCCTGTATCCGGATGATGGCACCGAGCCCGAACAGCTATTACAACATGCAGACGCCGCCATGTACCGAGCCAAGCAGGAGGGGCGTAACACCTACCGGCTTTACAGCACACAGCTGGACGTGCGTGAACACCGTTCGCTGGCGATGGAAACGGCGCTGCGCAATACCATAGATAGCGGTGAAGGCTTGAGTTTACATTATCAACCTTTGGTGGAGCGTAATTCTGGAGCACTGGTCAGCATGGAAGCCCTTGCTCGCTGGGTTCATCCGGAATATGGCCAGGTGTCACCGGGAGATTTTATACCGCTGGCCGAGCGCTCTGGCCTGATACTGCCATTGAGTCAACGGCTGATGAGACTGGCAGCGGCACAACTCAGAAGCTGGCTTGATAACGGCTTGCAGCCGGTACCGGTGGCGGTAAATTTGTCGGCACAACAGTTTTGGCAACACGACTTGATTATGCAGATTCGTACCCTGTATGAAGAGTTTCAACTGCCAGCAGGCCTGCTTAATTTTGAACTCACCGAAAGCATGCTGCTCGACAAACAGCAACAAGCCATTCGAGTGTTACAAGAACTGCGCGAGCTGGGTTGTCGAATTGCCATGGATGATTTTGGTACCGGTTATTCTTCTTTAAGCTACTTGCACCAGCTGCCGATTACCACACTGAAAATTGATCGGTCTTTTATTCAGCAACTGGGTGAAAGTGCGGGCAGCGAAGCCATTCTGGCCGCCATTACCGGCATGGCACAAGGTTTGAAGCTGACCGTGGTCGCCGAAGGCGTGGAAACCCAGGCGCAGCTGGACGCGCTGGGCAAATACCAGGTTAACGTCATCCAGGGCTATTTCACCGGTCGTCCCCTGCCTGCAGAAGACATTGCCTCCCGATATTTCATGAACAACAGGCGTAAATAGCAGAGGTCCGCCAGACCCGCGCGCATAGGCGGTTCCGGTTATTTCAGAATGGTTAGTCATTGCCCTGCAAGCCGGCCAACAGGCCGCTACGCCGCTCTACCCGTTTTTGTATAGTCTGCTCGAACACCGAAGCTCGGCTTTCAATCAAGCTAAAGTAATGCCGAGCCCGGGTAATGCCGGTATAGAGCAGCTCTTTGGTGAGCACCGGGTTCAGACTTTCGGGCAAAATCAGCGCGGTGTGGGCAAATTCAGACCCCTGAGATTTGTGTACCGTCATCGCGAACACGGTTTCGATGGCGCTCAGGCGACTGGGCAGCACAAATTTAAGCTCTCCCGAGCCGTCGTTGCGGGCAAAAGCGACCCGCAGCACGGTGCGCCCCGGCGTATCCGGCAAGCGCAGCGCAATACCGATGTCGCCATTCATGAGGCCTAAACTGTAATCGTTGCGGGTCACCAGCACCGGGCGCCCCTCATACCAGCCTTGATCGGCACTGAGCAGGCCACGCTGGTGCAACAGGCTGGCGATGCGCTCATTCAAGCCCTCGACGCCCCAGGGCCCCTTGCGCACCGCACTCAGCAACCGAAACGCATCGAAGGCGGCCAGCACCTGTCCCGCCCAGTCATGCCAGGCTGGATCATCCACCTCAGTGTTGGCGCCGGGTCGGGTGTGTTGCAGCAGCTCAAGATAATGCCCGTAGCCCAGCGCCTGGCCCCACCCGTTAAGCAACAACTTATCCAGCGCCTTGTCTTGCTCATCGCGCAATTTGAGCCGATACACGTCGGCCCTGCCCTCGGTAAGAATACGCCGAGCCTGGGGCGCATCTTGTTCGTTGACCGCCGACGCCAGCTGGCCTATGCCGGACTCGCTGCCAAAACGGCGAGAGTAACGCAGCATCAGGGTGCGCTGCGCCAGGGGGTGCTCTTCTCGGGTGCCTGGCTGTAACAGCGGGTGCACAAGCGCCTCGCCACTCACCTGTTCAAGCCAGTGACCAAGCTCGGGATCATAACGTCCCACTTGTGCATCACGACACAAATCCCCCAACAAGGCGCCTGCTTCCACCGAAGCCAACTGGTCTTTATCACCCAGCAAGATCAGCCGCGCATGCAGGGGCAAGGCCGCCAGCAGCGTGGCCATCATCTCGAGATCGATCATGGAGGCCTCATCCACCACCAGCACATCCAGTGGCAGCAGGTTGCCGGGGTGATGGCGAAAGTGACGACTGTTGGGCAGGCTGCCTAGCAGCCGATGCAGGGTGGTCACCTCGCTGGGAATGGTGGCGCGCACTGCCTCCGTCACCGGCAGCGAAGCCACCTGATCGCCAATGGACTCGGTGAGCCGTGCCGCCGCCTTGCCGGTGGGCGCCGCCAGTCGAATACGCAGCGAGTGGGCACCGGCAGATTGCTGCAACAGCGCCAGCAAGCGCACCACTGTGGTGGTTTTACCGGTACCGGGCCCGCCGGTGATCAAGCTGAAATTGCCGCGCACCGCCAGCGCACAGGCCAGCTTTTGCCAATCGGTCTGGCGTTGGCCATCCACCACCAGCGGCTCGGGAAACAACTGCGCCAGCCGCTCGCCGAGTTGCTCAGGCAGATCGGAGGCCAGCGCCAGGCGATGACGGAGCGCCTGCGCCACCGATTGCTCGTAACGCCAGTAACGGCGCAAATACAGCCGCTGCTCATGCAGCACCAGGGGCCTGGCTTCATTCCCTGACGCCTCGGCCACCAGGGGGCTGGCTTGCAACTGCTGATGCCAATCTGTCAGCGCCACCCCAGCCAGTAACTGGGACGGCAGCAGCGTGAGCCCCGCTTCATCGCCTTCTGGCGGCATCGACAAGGCAAAGTCGGGATTGGCTAAAGTCGCGACCAGATCCAGACAGACATGGCCTTGCCCCAGCTGGTGGCTGGCCAGCGCCGAGGCCAGCAGCAACAGCGGCTCGGCCTGGGGATCCAGCTCGGCAAAAAAGCGCGCCAAAGCGCCGTCGAGGGCGCGCAGCCAGCCTTTTTCTACCCAGCTGTCGAGCAGGCCGAACATCTGGCGGTGAGACTGCAGGGCATGGTCGGCCGTGGCGTGTTTAGTCACGGAATGTTCTGCAACGGATTCAGGATCAAACATGAGATGACTCCTCGATAAGATCGCCACTAAAGAGCGCATCCAACGCCTCAATCAATGCCCTGGCGGGCTTGTGGTAATACACGGCCTGGGGCTGGCGAATAAACCAATAGATTGCGCCGCCCATGTGGGTGTCATAGTCATAATCAGGCAGGCGCAGCTTAAGCTGGCGATGCAAAGCCAGCAAATACAGCACATATTGCAGATCGTATCTGTGTTTGGCCATCTGCTGGTTCATGGCGTCCTGAGTGTAATCGGCGTCGGTGGCGCCCAGCCAGTTAGACTTGTAATCCACCACAAAATAACGGCCCTGATGCTCAAACACCAGGTCGATAAAGCCTTTGAACATGCCATTCAGGGTGTCGGGCAATAACTCGGCTCTGGGATATTCTGGCAAGACGCTGCCACGCACCAGCTGGTCGAGGCGGCGCACATCGACCTTGCTGGCCTCAAACCAGAACTCCAGCTCTGGCTGATAGGTTTCCAGCTCGGCCAGACTCACCGGCTGACGCTCGGTGTCATGTGCTGAATCGGTGCCCAATACCGGCGTCTGCAGCAATTGCTCCAGCCAGTGCGTGAGTGGCTCAATCCACTCGCTTAAGCCACGTAACTGACAACGGCGCGCCAGCTGTTCGCTGAAGGCAGGCACGGCCATATTAAAGCCGTCGCTCGCCGCCAACTCGAGCAGACCGTGCAAAAAGGTGCCCGGGGCAGGCCCGCGCGGAAAGCCGTGCAGGCTGGGCGTGTCCTGCTGGGCCAGCGCGGGCATCAACACCGACTCTTGCTCATCATCGGCCACGGTGGCGGCCGCGGCATTTTCCGGGGCCGTATCTTCAAAGCGTGACAGTGCAAACTGTTGTTCTTCAGGCACTTTTTCACCTTGTTCGGACGTGAGTAAGCTCACGGCGCCGGTACGCAAGGCACTGTAAGAGGCAATCCACCAATGCTCGGCCGCGCGGCGTTGTGGGGTGCGGTAGCTGGGCTCGGTCTCGGCCTGAGTCAGATCCTGCTGCAACATCCGGCCTGTGGGCTCGGGCAGTGGCCTGACGGCAATCTCACCGGCGACGGCCAGCGGAGTGAGCCAATCGCTTAACGAGGCGCTATTCGCCAAAGCCGCCCCGCCGCCCAATAACTGGCCAATAGCCGACTGATGCAAGATGGACTCTTTGCCTCGACTTCGGATATCGGCCATGCCCAGCCAGCAAGCATGACGGGCCCGGGTCAGGGCCACATACAGCAGCCGCGTGTCTTCGGCCAGCCGCTCCTGCTCGGCCTGGGCAAACTGCTCGGCGTTGGGAGACAGTACCAAACGGCGTTGCTCCTCCTGCTGTACCCTTACCGGCTCATGCTTGTTCAGCGCCCGAAACGAGCAAATAAAGGGCAGGAACACCAGCGGATATTCCAGGCCCTTGGACTTGTGAATGGTCACCACCCGCACCAGGGCCGCGTCGCTTTCCAGCCGCAATACCTGCTCTTCATTACTGTCATCTGTGCCCAGTACCCGCTCGGCCAGGTGACGGGTCAGGGCCTGTTCGCCATCCAGATTGGCGGCCGCCTGCTGCATCAGCTCGGCCAGATGCAGCATATTGGTGAGCGCACGCTCGCCATCGCTGCGCTGCATGAGTCGGCCGGGCAAATTAAAGTCGTGCAGTAATTGATGCAGCATGGGCAGCACCCCCTGACGACGCCAGCGGGCGCGATAATCACGAAATTGCATCACGTGGCGCTCCCAACGGCGCTCATCCTGGTTCAACTGCTCCAACTCATTCAGGGTCAGGTCCAGGGTGCGACTGGCCAGCGCCGCCCGCAGTAAACGGTCTTGCTCCGGCTCGGCACAGGCGCGCAACCACAGCAGCAAGTCCAGTGCCTCCTGGCTGTTAAAGATGGAGTCTTTATCGGATAAATACACACTGCGCACCCCGAGTGCCGCCAATTCACTGCGAATGGCTTGCGCCTCGGTCACGTTGCGCACCAAGACCGCAATATCACTGGGTTGCAGCGCCGTAAAGGACGCTTCGCCGGCAAAACCGGCGCGGTTGTGCTGGCCCAGGTTCAACAGCTCGGTGATCTCGCTGGCGGCACTGGCCGCCATCTGGGCACGGTATTCGGCGCCCGAGACCGACTCGTCCTGAGTAAGCTGCCAAAAGGTCAAGGCCGGCTCGGCCGTGAGCCGGTCTGTATCTGCCCGGTGCACGCACCACTGCTCGTTGCGCCCTTTGCCCTGCACCGGCAGAAAGGGCAACGGATTATCCTCGCCCTGGCGAAATAGAAAGGCACCGGACCCTGTATCTCGCTGTTCGGCCAGCGAAAACAGCCGGTTAACGGCGTTCACCATGGCGGTGGCGGAGCGAAAGTTGGTGTCCAGGCTACTGTGCCGGCCACGGGTCGCCTGCCGTGCACTCAAATAGGTATGAATATCGGCGCCACGGAAAGCATAAATGGCCTGTTTGGGATCACCGATTAAAAACAGCCCCGTGTCTTGCGCGTTATCGGCCAGCTGATAAATACGGTCAAAAATGCGGTACTGCAGCGGATCCGTATCTTGAAACTCATCAATCATGGCCACCGGGAATTGCTGGCGGATCACCTCGGCCAGGCGGCTGCCGTTCTCCCCTTGCAGGGCGTCATCGAGGCGCGACAGCATATCATCGAAGCCCATTTCGGCACGGCGGCGTTTTTCTTCATCGAAACGCTGGCTGACCCAGGCCGCCGCATGACGGCGCGCCGACTCGAGCGGTGCCGCCAATGCCGCCAACTCGGCAGGTAAAGAGGACATGGCATCAAACGCCGGATGCTGCGGTGGCTCGCCGGTTTTCCAGGCTTCGGCGATCCCCTCGGCGCTAAGGCGATACAGAGCCGCCTCACTCAGCCCAAGCTCAACCTCATCACCGTCAAGCCACTCGCGGATCGCAGCCAGCCAGCCGTCGGTGCGTTTGGCTTGCAACCATTTTCCGTGTACCTGCTTGTTGGCAATTCCTGGGTGCAAGAGTGCTGAAATTTCCTCAAGCCAGCCCTCCCAGGGGGCCTTAAGCGCGGCCAGAGTGTCGTCGTGTTGCTGTAATTCTGCCGTTAGCAGCTCGGCCAGCGGCTGGCTGACGGCGCCGCTTTCCTGCAACAAGGGCTGGATGATGTTCAGCAAGGCATCGGGGTTTTTCCAGTGCTCTATCACCCAGGCCAGGGGCTGATCGGTGAGTGGATAGCATTGTTGGCGCCAGTAATCGCGCACCACCTGTGCTTTAAGCTCGTGGTGATCCGTCTGCAGGGTTTGGGTAAACAGGCTGCCGCTATCAAAGGCATGCTCGCGCAGCATGCGCTGGCACCAGCCATGAATGGTCGACACCGCGGCTTCATCCATCCACTGGGCGGCAATATCGAGCCGACGGGCACAGGCCGGCCACTGCTCCTGGGCAAAGTCCGCTTTCAGCTGTTCGAGCAGGTCATCGCCTTCAATGTCTCCTCGAAACGCCTGCGCCGCCTCCACCAATCGCGCCCGAATGCGCTCGCGCAGCTCGCGGGTGGCGGCATCGGTAAAGGTTACTACCAGTATTTCCGGTGGCAGCAGTTCACGACTAAAGGCAGCATCGCCGCCATGGCCGAGCACCAGCCGCAAGTACAGTGCCGAAATGGTAAAGGTTTTGCCGGTACCGGCACTGGCTTCAATCAGGCGACTGCCGCGCAGCACAAAGCGCAGCGCCAGCGGCCGAGTGTCTGCCGAAGACTGAGAAATCAATGCGCTCATGCTGTGTGCTCCGCGGTAATAACGGTGGGTTGATGGCTGAATAGCGGCCGATAGAGTTGCTCGCACCAATCGGCGAATTCACCGCTGGCCGTCAGGCTGGCAAAGCTGGGGTACTGACGCGCCAGGGCAGGGTTTTGTCGGCATTCTCCGCCACCAAAATAATCGTCCCCTTCATACTGGGTGCGCGCCTTGTCTTGATCGGCTTTTTCCAGCCATACCATGGCGGTATTCAGCGCCACCGGCAAAGGGGACTCCAGGCCAGCACGCCAGGCGCTGAGCCAGGGGCGTAATATCTCGACGGCTTGCTCTTGCTTGAGCGGAGCAAACTCCAGGGTGGCATCTTCGCCCACCAGCCAGGTCGTGAGTGACATACCCGATGCCGCGGCCACCACCTGGGCCACAAAGGGGCGCAACAGCCGGTGCCACTTGAAGGTTTTTTTATTCAGCAAGTTACCCGGTTGCAACTCCAGGCGCGCCAACTGCTCCCCCTGCTGGTGCAAGCCACCCAACCAGCCTTGCAGCTCGATGCCCTGGTGCACAAAGTGCAGTGGCAAGGGGGAGTTGAGCGGGGTCGGCCATTGCTGGCGCAACAGCTGGTAGCGTTGTAATTGCCCCGGCAAGGGCGCCAGCAATTTAGCCTGTTGCGCGTCACCAAACCCGGCCAGCGGCAATAGCCCCTGCCCCGCTTGCCGAGTGGCCGCTCGAGCCAGCACAGACGCCATATCGTCCGTTGAAGCACTGGCTTGCTCCAGCAGTTGTTGCTTGAGCTGATAGACTTGCAGCCCATCCAGACTAAAGGGCTCTTCATCCAATTGTGGCGACGCATCCTCCCCCAGGTAAACCTTGAGCCGCTGGGTAAAAAAGTGCCCGACCGGGTCGCGCAAAAAATGCTGCAATTGCTCAAGTTGGCGCTCCAGTACCTGACTGTCGTCGCTGAGCAAAGGCGGTAACGCCGATATTTCTGACGTCGATACGGCGCGGTGCAAGCCAGCCCACTCACGGGCATAGCTGAACAAGGGGCCTTGCTCGCTAAAGTATTGGCGGCTGAAGGGTTGTAACGGATGCTCGGTAGTGATGGCCGCCAGCAGCGGCTGCTCATCATCATGCCACTGCCAGCCGGCAGCCAGATGATCTCTAAGCTGCCCCACCAATACCGAAGGCGGCCGCTCGCTGTTATCGCGAATACTGCGCCCCACCCAGCTGATATAAAGCCGCTCTCGCGCCGACAACAAGGCCTCCAGCAGCAAATAACGGTCGTCTTCTCGCCGCGAGCGATCCCCGGGGCGATAATCCTTGGCCATCAAGTCAAAATCGAGCGCGGTCACGGTACGCGGATAATCGCCATCGTTCATGCCCAGCAAGCACACCATGCGAAACGGAATGGCGCGCATCGGCATCAGGGTACAAAAATTCACCGCCCCCGCCATAAAGCGCTGACTTAACCGGCCTTGATCCAGTGCGCCCAGCCAGGCCTCGCGCACCACATTCAATGGCAAGGCCTCATTCAACTCTACGCCGCTGCACAACTGCTGCCAGTCTTCCAGCGCCTCGGTCAGCCCTGCGAGCAGGGTTTGATCTCGCTCCTGGCTTGCCAGGAAGCAGTCACTCAGCAACTGGTGCAATACTTGGCCCCACTCGGCGGGTAACATGAGTTGCGATAACTGCTGATGCCAGTGATCCAGCGTGTCCAGCAAACGCACCAGCGGGCCAATCAAGGCCGCATCCAGGCCGCCTATTTCATCATAGGGCTCTATGCCAAAACAGGCCTCGCCGCTGCCCACCGCATACCCGAGCAGCATGCGGCGCAAACCAAAGCGCCAGGTGTTTTGCTCCATGTCCGCGGGCAGCCCAAGCGCCGCACGGCGCTGGGCATCCAGCCCCCAGCGCACGCCGGCGCCTTCTATCCAGCGGTGCAAGGTGGGCACATCATGCTCGTTAATGCCAAAGCGATCGCGCAGGGCCGGCACTTCCAGCAAGTCCAGTATTTCGCTCACGGTTTGTCGGTTGTCCGGCAGGCGCAGCAATTGCTCCAGCGCAATCAACAAGGGATCCGTGCCACGGCTCCCCTGATCAGCCAGGGTAAAGGGAATATAGCGGTCGTCTTCCCGCTGATACTGGCCAAATACCGCCTCTATATGCGGCGCATACACATTCACGTCCGGTACCATGACAATGATATCGCGTGGGCGCAGGCTGGGATCGGTATTAAAATATGCCAGCAGCTGATCGTGCAGTATTTCCACTTCCCGCTGGGCGCTGTGGGCAATGTGGAAGCGGATCGAGGCCGATGCCTCGGTAAGCGCCGGCCAGTGTTCGCGGGTTTCGGTGAGCGGGCGCAAGTTCAGCATGTCATCCTGCAACTGGCCCAATAAATGCCGGGTGGCACCTTCAGCGAAAATATCGATGCGGCTGCCCATGGCGGCAAAGCGTTCGCGGTAATGATCGGGGTCGTCAATGCTGTCGAGCAGGTTGATGTAATCTCGCCCCTGCTTGCCCCAGGCCGCCAGCAAGGGGTGAGCGTGCTGGTGCAAGTCGTTATCGGTTAACACCTGGGGCTGGCCGGATTTTCGGGCATGGCGGCGATATTGATGCCGAAGCAAGTCCTGATCCGGCACTATGTCGCCCCAGTGATGTTGGCAGGGGTTGTGTACGCACAATAACACCTGGCTAAAACGCGCCAGTGCGGCCAGGGCTTCCAGGGTTTGCGCCGGCAGCGATGAAATGCCAAACACGATCACCCGCCGTGGCAAACCCGCAGGCGCCTGCTCGGCTTCGCGCAAATGCGCCACAAAGCGCGGGTGCACGCCAGCGCGGCTGCCGGCCAATTGATCGTGGCCCACATCATCCAGCAAGGCGCGCCATAATGCGGGCTGCCACAAGGCGGTGGGACCCAGATCAACAGGACCACGGCGGGCACTGATGATGCGATCTCTCCCCGCGGCCCACTCGGCCAGCCAGTCGGCACGATACACCTGATATTGGTCGAACAAGTCGGCCAGTCGTTCCGCCAGCTGATAGCGCTTGCGACAATCATCATCTTGCTGCAGGAACCGACTTAAAGGCTCAAAACGCGCATCTGCCAGCAACTCGGGCAACAAACGCATTAAACGCCAGGTTAGTGGTGCTTTATCCAGCGCCGATTGTGCCGGAATGGTGTCGCTGCCCAGCACCCGCCGGTAGGTTTGCCACAAAAAACGCGCCGGCAAGTCCACCTGCATTGCTGCCGCTATACCACCACTGCGCTGCTCGGCCAGGGCCAGCTTTAACCACTGGGCAATGCCGTTGCTTTGCACCAATATAACTTCGTTTTCCAGGGGCCTCAGCGGATTACGCCGCATCCAGGCCACTGCCAACTCTCTCAATTCTTCCAACTGATTGCCGTGTACCACCATCAAACCCGGCGCCAGCGCATTATTATTGTGCATGCAAATTCCTTATTATCCCCTGCTCGCCCATGATAACGCCAACAAAGCTATGGGGGCTAATTTAGCGCCCCCACCACAGAGCAAATAACAAGCCTGTGCCAGGGTTAAAGACACAGGCGTAGTATTGAAGCGAGGGGAAAATCTCTATTATTGAAGTCCTTATCCGTGATAATCCGCGCCCAAATCCATGGACTGCTCTGGAGGAATGCGGGCAAAACTCACCGGCATCTTGCGCAGGCTGTCTTTGCCGCGGGCGGTTAAGTCCGACATAAACTGAAACTGTTGCCGCGGATCCATGGGGTAGGCTTTAATGCGATAGTGGGTGCCCCAGGGCTGCTCTTCCAGCAACACCAACACGGGCTGGGTAAGCTTCAAATACGGACTGGACAAGGCAACGTCTTCCAGTACCCGGCGCACTTCAAATGCATCATGATCGGGGGTCAGATAAAAGCTGACCACACACATCAAGCTGGCACCGCCGTTATTGGCATTATGAATAAGCCCGGTCCACAGCTTAAGGTGGGGTACAAAAATCACAGTGTCATTCGGGGTCACCATTTCAACTACGCGCATGCCTATGCGCCGCACTTCGCCATAATTGCCTTCCACTTCTATCCAGTCTCCTGGCCGATACGGCATTTCATAGGCGGCCACTATGCCGGCAATCAAACTGCTCACGTAGTCTTTCAGCGCAAAACCAATCGCCAGCCCGGTCACGCTCAAAATAGCGACCGTGTTTTGTACCGTCAGCTCGATAAACAATGGCACCAACCATAATATGGCCGCCGCCAGCACCAGGATACGAATGGTCGGGACCAGCGCCAGAATAAAGAGCCGACGACTGCTGTGCAATCGATTGGCCAACCAGGGCAAGAGTTTCTGGCTCAGCCACACCAGCAATATCGCGACCACCACCACCATCACGGCTTCAATTATTGTCTCGGTGGTGATGTCTCTAAATAAGCCCATAAAGCGTTTTGGATTCATATGCACCGCCCGTTAAAAGTCGTCCAGTAAATAGTCTCGCCCAGCCAGAAAAGTGCGTGTAGTCAAATAACCGTGCGCACTCAACCGCCAGCACTCATGGTCACGCTCCACAATGCCAAACTGCTCCAGGCGCAATAACTGCACATTAAGTTCGTCGGGCGCCATGGAGGACAACACTTCCTGCAGACGCTTGCCATTCAACCCACGATGCAGCAACAAGGCATACAGGATAAAGGCCGTATTGTCGTCCGCTTCCACTGGCAGCGATGCCTGCTGCTGATCGTTGTTTATCTGGCAGGCCCACAATGCCAACGCCATGCCCACATTGCCTCTTGCCTCTTTGGCCAGCCGCCCAAGCTGCCGGTCTCGGCCTTCAATCCCCAGTTGCCGCAGCAATGGTGCCCCGACCGGGGCAAAGCTGTAGACTCTGGGTAGATTAAGCGGCCAGGTACGACGCAAAAAGGCAAAGGTCCAGCTGTCGCATACTATTACTCCCTGGCCAAAATCTCCTTGCAGCAACCTGGGCAGCAACACCCGGATAAACCGCAGACCATCGG
The DNA here is from genome assembly GCF_014643915.1 of Oceanisphaera marina. Taxonomy (GTDB): domain Bacteria; phylum Pseudomonadota; class Gammaproteobacteria; order Enterobacterales; family Aeromonadaceae; genus Oceanimonas; species Oceanimonas marina. Next base: position 41,801 of record NZ_BMKE01000015.1, on the reverse strand, counting down.
CACTGCGCAACAAAAAGCGCGCCAGATCATCAATCAGCCAGGCGGCGTCATGCAATGCTTGTTGTTGCCACCATTCGTCTACCGCCACATCGCGTATTTGGCTGATGGACGGCGGCGTCACCAGTGCCCAGCCTTGTTGCCAGGTCCAGTCCCGGGCAATGGCGGCGGTGCCACTGAAGGGAGGATCCAGCAAGAAGGTCACCTCTGATCGCTCTTCGGATACCCAATCGGCCAAATGATGGTGCAAGGCATTAACCGCGGGGGCGCGATCAAAATGTTGATAATCAAACGCTGCGCTGTGCTCATCGGACGCTATGGCATCTTCAGCTTCTATACCCAGGGTGCGCAGTAGCCAACGCCAAACTTGCTGAAAGCGCGTCAGGGTAGGCGGAGTTGGGCACTCGAACTCTTCGGCTGGAATCAATTGCCAATGGTTTTCGTCGCTCATCCCTTCTCCTTATCAGTACAGGCAGTTGATGCTGACTGGCTTCTTGATGTATCTGGACGGTAACATAAACACATTAAAGAAAAGAACAACAAATCTGACTATAGCAATAAATGCCTCTTTACACCGAAAAAATAGTCAACATATCAAATCGCAATGTATTAACAAGGCCAGCGCACGACTCAATGACAACCACAGCATGACGAGGTTGTTTATTTAAATAAAAAAATAATAAAAAAGACATAAAACAGCGAGGAGTTTAACATTAAAAATCAAGGTAACTTACAAGGTAGTCAACAATAAAAAGCCAGAAAGAAAGTCATCTCCATTCTGGCTTTTCAGTATTTACGCACAGCATTTTTTGTATTTAATGCCACTGCCGCAAAGACAAGCTTCATTACGCTCTGGCTTTTTCTCTACCTGCAAGGGGCTGCTTTTATCAAGCAATACCGTTAACTCGCTAATAGACTCGGTCGCACCCGGTTGTACATTCACTTGTATGTTGGCATAAAGATTGGCTTCCTTTACCATGGCCGCCACTTCCTGCTGGCGAGCCTCACTGGTTACCACCAGTTCAAGCGGATGCTTCTGAGTACCCGGCTTGTGGCTGGCTTTGGTTTGATAGCCATAGCTGATGTGGCTTTGACGCGCATCCTGGCGGCCCTTGAAGAAAAATTTGTCTGACATGGGTTTATCCTTACTGCTTAAAAGGACAGGGGCAATACTTGCTATAAGCTGGCCACTGGTTTGACGATAGCGCCCCCATAACGGGCACGTATCAATAGGCTTAAAACTGTTTTAATAGCTGTTCGTTATACTCATCCACATTCAAGCTTACATTATGTTTTTCGGCCAGATTGTTCAGCTCGGTTTGTTTGACTGCCAGCTCATCCATAATAATGGTGTTGTCGTCCAGCTGCCACAGTAAACGCGAGCCCGAGTAACTGTATTGCAAGGCCAGCATGGCGTCGGCATTCCCCTGCTGGGCGGCGGCCTCTATCTTGCGCATTTTGCGAGTGATTTTATTCAGCGCCTGCTTTAGCTGCCAAACATAATATACTTCGGTTAAATAAGGGTGATAACGGTGTTTGCTTAACGTTATTCCAACCAGGGCTGCACTCACCAATACCCCAATGGCATTCCAGTGAAAATGACTACCACTCGGGTCAGGAAATAAATAAATCAATAACTGAGATAATACCAAACTGCATATTGCCAAGGATAAAGCACAGCCAACAAGCACCCTGTTTAAATGTTTACGGTAGCGTTCTTTATCTATTTCAATTAATTTCATGACAGACTTAATATAAAAATAATGCGCATTGTAACCGAAAAGTCCGCCTGTCACCATTCATTTATAATTGTCGGTGTGTGGTAAAGGGTGCTAAAAATAGGATTCTAGTTCTGTTAAGATTTCGCCTACAAAATAGATGATCAGGCCAGTAGCGATGATGGATAAGGAAAAAGTGGCGGTTTTTGTCGATGTACAAAATGTTTATTACACCTGTCGACAGGCACTAGGCCGTAATTTTGACTATAACGCCTTCTGGGCACAGGCGACGGCCAATCGTGACGTGGTGGCGGCCTATGCTTATGCCATTGATCGGGGAGACGAAAAGCAGCGACAGTTTCAGAATATTCTGCGGGCTATCGGTTTCGAGATTAAACTAAAGCCCTTCATTCAACGGGGCGATGGCTCGGCAAAAGGTGACTGGGACGTCGGTATCACCATCGACATGCTAGAGTGTGCGGCCATTGCCGATACCCTGATATTGGTCTCCGGCGACGGGGATTTTGCCATCCTGGCCGACAAGCTGCGCCAGCATTACGGCAAACGCATACAGGTTTACGGTGCCCCGGCGCTCACCGCCAAGGCCCTGATGGAAGCAGCCAGCGACTTTATTGCCATCGATAATCAGCTGTTGCTGTGAAGCGTGAAGCGTGAAGCGTGAAGCGTGAAGGCATTAGGCACAAAAAAACCGCCCGAAGGCGGTTTTTTCTGTCTTTCTTCGCGATTAAGCGCGAATGAAATCCAGGTGGGTCAGCTTAGGCTTGAAGGGGTGACGCTGTACGTCTTTTACCTTAACCTTCACTTCTTTGCCGTCAATAACCAGAGTCAGCACTTCGCTGTAAAAAGCATCTTCAACTTGAGCGATGATGGCTTTTTTATGATCCAGAGCAATGGCTACTGGCTCTTGGCCTGCACCGTAAACGATGGCAGGGATTTTGTCTTCATGACGCAGGCGGCGGCTCGCACCTTTCCCCAGGTCTGAACGAACTTCAGCTTCAAATACGAATGACATAATTTTCTCTCTATAAGGTTAGTGGCAAACGCTGCGACCGGCATTTGCCTGTAAAAAGCGCGCGGATAATAACACGCGCCCGAGTCGACAACAACATAAAGCAGACGCCGATGAAAAATGCTGCGGAGCCAGAGTCTTCACTGGCTGTTTATCTGCTGCAAAATCCGTTTATCCGAAATGGGGTAAGGCGTTCCCAGAGTCTGGGCAAAGTATGACACCCTGAGCTCTTCAATCATCCAGCGAATGTCGGCTACCTCGGGGGGCAGCGGCTTGCCCTTGGGCTGCTTGTTCAACAGGAGCTTATAGGCCTGCTGCACCTGCTGGATTTTCAACAGATGAGCCCGATCGCGATGCGGATCTATGGGCAGCTTGTCGAGCCGGCGAGACAAGGCAACCAGATAACGGCTCACATCGGCCAGTCGCTCTCCCCCGGTGGCGGTGACAAAACCGCGAAACACCAAACCATCCAACTGAGCCTGAATGTCCGACATGGCCATGGCCAACGCCAGATCGATTTTGCCCTTGAGCCGTTTTTTCACCGCATGTGCCTGGCTCAGCACTTCTTCTACCTGCAATGCGATCGCGGCCACGGTCTGATTCAGCTCACCGGCCACCTGCTCTTTCAACTGCTCAAAGTCGGCAGGCGTCCAGGCCGGAGCACAGTGTTTGCGCATCAGGGTGTATACGCCGGCCTGAATGCAGTCATCCACCAAATCCAGCACCTTGCCGTAAGGATTAAAATACAGCCCCAGCTTGGCCTTGTTCGGCAGTTTTTCGTGCAGATATTTTATGGGCGATGGCAGCTGCAACAACAGCAATCGACTCTGGCCGCGCCACATGGTTTGCTGCTGGCTGATTTCGTCTTCGCACAAGGTCAGCGCCACACTGCCGCCCTTGTCGGCAATGGCCGGATACGCCTTCACTTCAAACCCGGCGCGCTTGGCGGCGTAGGTTTTAGGAATGGTGCGATCGGGAAACTGCTGTAACCCTTCCTGTTCAAAACGATCGTCATCCACCGCCTGGGTGAGTGCGGTTTGCACCTGCCCCTGCAACGACAGCTTGATGGCCTCCAGATCACGCCCCGCGGCCAACACCTCACCCTTGGCGTCGAGCACACAAAAACGCATCAGTAGGTGAATGGGCAATGCCTGCCAGTTCCACTCTTCTCTGGGAACCGTCACCCCCGTCATGCGCCGCAGATGCTGTTCAATTTGATCCAGCAATTCACCGTCCAGTGGCGTCATTGCGGCCAGCACCGCATCGGCAAAATTAGGTGCCGGTACAAAGTGTTTGCGCAGGGGCTTGGGCAACGACTTGATAAGACTAATGACCAGCTCGCGGCGCAGTCCCGGCACCTGCCAGGCAAAAGGCGCGGCCGTCACCTGATTCAACAGTGGCAGCGGAATACGCACCGTGACCCCGTCTTCTTCCTGCCCGGGTTCAAACTGATAATCGAGTACCAGGTTAAGACCATCATGCAGCCAGGCATCGGGATAATCCTGGGTGGTGACCTTGTCTGCCCGCTCGTTGAGCACCATCTCTTCGGTAAAATGCAGCTGCTCGGGGTTGTTTTTAGCCGCCTGCTTCCACCAGTGGTCAAAATGGCGAATAGAGACGATATCGGCGGGCAGGCGCTCATCATAAAAGCGAAACAGGGTTTCATCATCGATCACCAGATCGCGCCGGCGGGATTTATGCTCCAGGGTTTCGGCCTGATCCAGCAAGGCTCGATTATGATGAAAAAAACCATGCCGGGTGTGCAGCTCGCCTTCCACCAAGGCCTGGCGAATAAACAGCTCGCGACACAGCTTGGGATCCACCTCGCTGTAATTCACTCGTCGGCGCACCACCACCGGCAAGCCAAACAGACTCTGGCTTAAATACCCCATTACCGCGCCCTGGCGTTTAGACCAGTAAGGCTCGCTGTAGCTGGATTTCAGCAGATGTGCCGCTGCCCGCTCCAGCCAATCCAGCTCAATGCGCGCGGCGGTGCGTCCATACAGACGATGGGTTTCGGTCAGCTCGGCCACCATCAACCAACGGGGCGGCTTTTTCGCCAATGATGAGCCCGGCACCAGCACAAAGCGCGCATTACGCGCCCCAAGAATGTCTTTTTTATCGCCATCCCGCATGCCGACCTGACTTAACATGCCACTCAGCAATGCCTGATGTACGCTGTTGCTATCCGCCGGCTCGCTGTTCAGGGCAAAGCCCAGCTCGCGTACCACCAGCCTGAGCTGACTGTAAATATCCTGCCACTCGCGCACTCTGAGATAGTTCAAGAATTCCTTCATGCACTGCTTGCGAAACTGGTTGCCGCTCAGTTGTTTTTGCTGCTCTTTCAGGTGATTCCACAGATTGATATAGGTCATGAAATCCGAGTCTTTGTCGGCAAAACGACGGTGCATTTCACCCGCGGCCTGTTGTTTGTCCTGAGGACGCTCCCGGGGATCCTGAATGCTGAGCGCGGCGGTAATCACCATCACTTCGGTTACACAGCCATGGTCCCGTGCGGCCAATACCATACGGGCCAGTCGGGGATCAACGGGCAAGCGAGCCAGGTCTCGCCCCAATGGCGTCAAGGTTAAATCACCCTGTTCGCCCAGCACTGCGCCCAGCTCTTCGAGCAAACGGATACCGTCGCTGATGTGCTTGCGCTCGGGAGCTTCCACAAAAGGAAAGGCGGATATATCACCCAGCCCCAGGGACAGCATCTGCAGAATCACCGAGGCCAGGTTGGTACGCAGAATCTCCGGATCGGTAAATTCAGGCCGATTCATGAAATCGTCTTCGCCGTACAGACGAATACAGATACCCGCTTCTACCCGACCACAACGCCCCATACGCTGATTGGCGCTGGCCTGAGAAATAGACTCAATCGGCAAGCGTTGCACCTTGGTGCGATAAGAGTAGCGACTGATGCGTGCGGTGCCAGGGTCTATCACATAACGAATGCCGGGCACGGTAAGCGAGGTTTCTGCCACGTTAGTGGCCAGAACGATACGCCGGCCGCTGTGGGATTGAAAAATACGATTCTGCTCGGCATTGGACAGCCGAGAATAAAGCGGTACCACTTCGGTGTGGCGCAGCTCCAGCTTGTTAAGCGCGTCGGCGGTATCACGAATTTCGCGCTCGCCATTCATGAAAATCAGTATGTCGCCCGGCCCTTCCTGAGTCAGCTCGGTCACCGCATCAAAAATGCCCTGCAGCTGATCCCGGTCACGATTGTCATCCACCAGAGGGCGATAACGCAGCTCCACCGGATAGGTACGCCCCGACACCGTAATAATGGGTGCCTGGTTGAAATGCTGGGAGAAACGCTCGGGATCTATGGTGGCCGAGGTGATGATAATCTTAAGATCGGGTCTTTTCGGCAATAACTGTTTCAGATACCCCATGATGAAGTCGATATTAAGACTGCGTTCATGGGCTTCATCGATAATAATGCAGTCGTATTGACGCAGCATGCGGTCTTGCTGAATTTCGGCCAGCAGCATGCCATCCGTCATCAACTTCACCTGGGTAGCGTCACTGACCTGGTCATTAAAGCGTATTTTGTAACCCACGCGCTCGCCCAGCTCGCATTCCAGCTCTTGCGCCAAACGCGTGGCCACGCTGCGCGCCGCCAGCCGTCGGGGCTGGGTATGGCCAATGGTGCCATCAATACCCAATCCCAGCTCCAGACACATCTTGGGGATCTGGGTGGTTTTACCCGAACCTGTTTCGCCGGCAATGATCACCACCTGATGATCAGCAATCGCCGCTTTAATGACGTCCCGTTTGTCACTGACCGGCAACTGTGCCGGATAATGAATGGGTTGATTCAGCAGCTGTTGGCGGCGACTGCGTTCGGCCATCGACGTGGCTATCTCCAAGGCTATCTTTTCCAGTACCTTTTGCCGTTTGGCTTCAGGCATCTTTGCCACGCCCTGCAAACGGCGGCGAAAACGCCCTCGCTCGGCTCCTCTGCACTCTTTCAGTCTTGCCTGCAACTGTTCAACCGTCTGCGCCAAACCCAACCCCATGTCATCGATGAAAAACTGGCGCGCAGTTTAACAGAAATGAGCCACGAAGGGAGCCGGCAGGCGGCGGTTCACAACGAGCGGCTAGCTTTTTAACTACCGCCATTCATTTTTTGCCTGCAATGGTCGATATGAGGATACAAGGCTATTCGAGCAGGCATGCCAGCACTGCACCCTTCGTGAATCAGCCGTTAAAACCAATATTGGCGATCATTTTTCATACAACAAAACCAGCCGCATACAGATTTCGTGATCCAGATCAGGTTAATGCGGCATAAATTGACTGACAACGAGATAAACCAACCCTTTCAGCCCCAAGCATACCCTGACCCACATAAAATAAGTTAAGTTATTGAATAAAATGAATTTTTAAAATGAAATATGTATGAAAAAATAGGTTTTTACCGGTTAAATACATGACGGACGAAACAGATATATACAAAAATAGGCCTTACAGCACTCCAAAGGCACATAACATACTTAAAAAACAAAATAGCGATTGAAAATACAACGCATGTGCCGTATATTGGATCCACAGCCCATTGTTAAGGAAGGTAAAAAATGAAAGAGCTGATTATTACTGTCATTTTTACAGTCGGCGCCGCTTTAGTCGCCATTTCTGCACCTTCCTTGGCACAGATGTAAATGAGCCCGGGAAGACAGGACTGTAAAAGTAGAACAATAAAAATAGCAAAGTAAAAACAAACCGTTTTACAACAAAAAGGCGCCTCTGGGCGCCTTTTTGTTTTGTTAGCTTGCCCCAAAGGAGGCCAGCTATATTATTTAATTGGGTGCCACACTCATGTTGCTACCCGAACCCACCAGTCGTACGCGTTGCCCTGGCCGCCAGTCACGATCGGCTTTTTGCACCACAATCAGATTTTCGCCACTGTCGGTACGTACTTCAAGCTCAACCGCTTTTACCTGGTTTATTTTATCTTCGGCCCGGGAGCCGATCATCGAGCCTGCAATGGCCCCCACGGCAGTCGCTAACACCTGGCCGGTTCCCCCACCAACCTGATGGCCCAGAATCCCGCCCACGGCACCGCCGCCCAGAGTACCGATTAAGTTGGGGTTTTCATCGCCAGCCTGAATAAGCACGGGTCGCACTGACGTCACGGTACCATAGGTAACACTCTGTGCCTGTTTGGCGGCACGGCTGCCATATACGTCGCCCGAATAGACATCCGGGTTGGCACAGCCTGCCAGTCCCAATACGGCCGCCATGGTCATCGTTGATAACAATTTAAGTTTCATATTCCCATCCCCATCAAGCGTTATCCTGTTATATCGTTGAACAATAATAATACTACCATAAAGCCGTTTGGCTGGCCCCTGGGGATGACAGGCCTCGGCATCGCAATCATCAACCGGCTGGCCGCACCAATGAAAACGGCTGACACCAGGTCAGCCGTTTCCGTCATGCAATATTTCCAACAGACAATGTTTCCATCAGACAATGGGAGAACTTAAATAGTGGTGCCCACCGGTTTGTCGGTCAAAAAACGCATCAGCAACAGCCAGCATCCCCAGCCCACCACCAGCAAAATAACAAACAAAAACAAACCGGCCTGGAATTTTTCCAGCATCATGCCCGCAACCATGGGCCCGGTTAACGAACCAATGCTGTACACAAACATCAACTTCTGGGTCATTTTAACCAGGGCTCGTCCGTTCATCTTGCCACAGGCGTAAGCCATGGTTGTCGGATACAGGGTAAATCCACCTGCGCCCAACAGGGCAAAGGCCAGCAACATGATTCCCTTGCCGTCAAATTCCCACAACAACAGACAACCAGCGCCAATCATCAGAGTTTGTGCCGCCATCATGGTTCTTTTGCCCACTTTGTCGGCCAAACTGCCGTTGGGCAGCTGAAAGGCCATGCCACATAAAATAAGCCAGGCCATATAAAGACCGACCTCTTCACCCAAAGCCAGTTGCTCAAGCTGAATCGGCATTAATGCAGACAGGGTGCCCAGCAGCATGCCCGCCACCAGGCAGCCTACCAGCCCCAAAGCCCGCTCGGCGCGAGGCGGCTTGCCGCTGGCAACATTATTCTCGGCTTCATTTTCCAGATCTGGCCGTTTGGCCCACAGCAAGGGCACCACGGATAACACACATAGACTGCTCGCCAACCAAAAACCCATCATGCCAGACAAGGGTTCCCAGTCGATAAATAACTGACTCATGCCATAACTGAAATAGTACACCAGCATATAACGGGCCATGGAACGGGTACGCTGATGCAAAGGCGCGACACCCAACACCCAGCTTTCTACCGCCACAAACCCGATGGCCGCCGCCATGCCCGCCACCACCCGCAGTGCCAGCCAGACTGGCAATAGACTGGTCCAGGTTAATGCCAGGGCGGCCAGCGCCAGCGCGATACAGCAAAATAGCAGTGCGCGAATGTGCCCCAAGCGCTGAATAAAGGTGTCGGCAAAAAAGCTCGCCCCTAGCATACCCAGATAAAAAGCCGATCCTACCAGGCCAATTTGTGCCGCTGGCGCCCCTTGTGCGTTCAAATACACGGCCACCAGGGTCAACAAAAAAGCGTTGCCCAGGGTTAGCAATGTCAGGTGTAGATAAAGGGGAATTAAGTGCATGACGCCTCCGGATTTTGAGGCGCGCATTCTAGTCAGCAGTATTAATTAAGTACAACGAGAAAAATTTTACCTTCTCAGCAATATTTTTGCTGTTTAACCAATGTTAATCGATAACTGCCCGATAATACTCTGCCCCACGGTTAAAGCGCCCAATATTAACAAGGCTGCAACCGCAATCACCGGTGGCCGGGTCTGTTCTTTTCGCAACAGAGGCAATAACCAGATAACGGCCCCCAGCAACACCGCCGCACACATTTGCACAAAAGGCCGGATCAAGTGCGCAGTGTCGAACACCACCTCGGACTCATACTGCAACCACAGGGTCTGCACCAGCAGCAACACCATCCAGCCAACCGCGAAGGCAATGCCCACCAGTGGTAACAACAAATTGAATGCCTGCAGACGATGCTTGGCTCGCACCATAATCAGGTGGGTAAACACACAGCCCCCGGCGCCAGCCATCAACAGGGCTGCCGGCCCTTCGCGCAACAGCAGACCAAGGCCATAGCACAGCGCCAGAACCAGGGCCAGCATATGCCAGCTCAGGGGCAGACTGCGCTTGCCGGCCAATCGTGCCTGATACAGGGTGGCACCTAGCCCGCTTGCCAGTGTGCTCCCGCCCAACCACAGCATCAGGCTGGGAACGGCGGCTTCTACAGACAGCATTAACGCCAGTCCGAACACCGCCCACACCGACAACAGCCCATCGCTAATGCGCCGGCGCTGCCCCGGGCATAAATCACCATTGCGTAATATCCACAGCAATAAGCCCAGAGCCGTGATTGCCGTTAAGGCCAGGGGCGCAAAAAGTCGTGCCGACAGCATGTCCGTCATTTAACTATCTCCAAAAAATAAGCGCGTCTATTTTAGCGCTGTCGGCGGGCGTTGGCGACCATGCGTGCAAACATGCGCCTTAATTCTCTCGGGACACTTTGCGCTCCCTGCAGTTCAATGGCTTCCACCACGGACAGCGCCATACCCGGCTTGCTGCGTCGGCTGAGGGCGCGCTCGATAATGCGACTGTGTGGCGTGTGTTTATCATAAATCTGGGCTTCCTGGCGAAAGACCCCCTCCAGGCCGTTATCAAACAAGTAATGCTCGATATCGATGCGGGGCAATACGGTTAGATGATCTTCTTCTCGCTCGCCGCGCAGCAGGCTGCGAACTCCCTGCGCATATTTTTGCCCCGCCTCGTCACCATCGGTCAGCAGGTGCCAGCCAATGCCGAAATCTCGCGCTACCTTAATCAGCGGGCTGTGTCCGCATTGGGCAAATTCAATGATACGAATGCCTTCTGCAGGCAATACATAGCCGCAAATACGCGCCAACTCATTCAGCAACCAGATCTCGGTCTCCCCTTCCACCAACAACCAGTAACGGGCAAACAACGACATGGGCCGGTTAATGCGCACATGAAAGGCAATGCGGCGCATGTCTTCGCCATTGTACTTTTCGTTACCAATCCGAAAACTCTTGGTTTCATGCTCCAGACGCACCAGTCGGCGCAGATGGTGCAGCGGAAACGCCGACAACAAGTCGCCCGAGTTGGTCGTGACCAGCTTTTGCCCCGGAAACCGATCCAGAATGCCCCAGGTAATGGCCAGCATGGTGGGATGCAGGCGACTTTCGGGATCTTCTATCAGCAACATGGGCCTGGCGCCCGTTTCTATCGGTCGTCCGCCCCGCGCCTGCAATATGGTATGTGCCACCGCCGACAGCGCGATCGATAAACCACTTTCTTCTCCTTTGGGTTGCCAGTTATTGAATTTACCCAACTGGCTCAGCGTCACCGGGTGAATGGCAATGTCCCGGGCGCGCCTTGGCGCCCGGCTGGTGGCCCCCTGAGGAGTGAAATAGTGCTCAAGCAATTGACGTACCGCATCCAGACCCGCTTTAATATCTTGCTGGGGCAGTTCGTCTTCTTCTGCCAGCTTCACACTGAGTTGCGTCAGCAGCTGTTCGTAATCGCTATTTAAATTGACGATCGGCAAATCCTGTGGCGTACCGCGTGAGTCACGCAGACGAAACACCGGATTCATTTCTATCAGCTGATGCGCCAGGTGTTCGGCGTCTTCCAGCTCAAGCGCCACGCCGGCCCCGTTAACAAAACCGTGCTCACTGACAATCTCGGTGCCGTTACGCCGGGCGCGTGCACGATAGTGCACCCGATGAAATCCGTCTTTGTGTTTGACCCACGCCGGTTCAAGGCGGGCAAGCCGTGCCGAATGTTCACTGATGCCGGGTCTGTGCTCGCGATAGACCAGTACAATTTGCAGCTCATCGACCACCTCTTGAGAATCGGCCCGATAAAAGTCTTCGTCTACAAACTGATAGCAACATCCTCCCTGGCCCATCAGGCGCCACAAGGCGCGAAACAGACTGGTTTTACCCCACGCATTTTCCCCCATCAGCGCGGTGCTCTGATTGAGCGAGAGCGACAACTGATTAAGGCCCATAAAATTGCGGATCTCAATATGCTCAAGAAACATCGGTGGTCCTTGGTATGTGTATCGCAATGCAAAGGGGCCTATATTCAGGCAGGCCCGACACTAACTTGATATCAGTTGCGATAAAGCACCTTAATCAGATGATAGCCGAAACGGCTTTTAACCGGCCCTTGAATGGTCAACTCGGGCCCAGAAAAGACCGCCTTGTCCACGGCTCCCACCATGTCGCCTTTCTTGAACTCGCCAAGATCACCGCCTCGCTTGCCCGAGGGGCAGGTAGAGTGCTTTTTAGCCAACTGATGAAAGTCGGCGCCATTGGCGAGTTGTTGCTTCAATGCCAGACATTCGGCTTCGGTTTTAACCAGAATATGCAGGGCGCAGGCACGTTTGGCCATAAAAGATCCAGATAACAGGGAATAATGGTTCAGTGTGCCAAAAATGGTAGAAACAGGAAAGAGAAAGCCGTAAGCCTGAGTTGCGCATCCTGCAAATAAAAAATCCCTCGGCGAGACAGAGGGATTTGGATATTTATTCGTGCACTGCTACTGCACCGTGCTGGTTAAGCGACCGCTAACGCGACCGTTTCGGCGTGGGTTTGTACCAGCTCGTCGTGCAAAGAGACAACGGCCTGCTCGTAGAATTCATCATCCACAATAAACTGCATCTCTACCGCTCGCAGTGACTGATGCACGGCGCGCACCGGAACATTGGCTTTATTCAATGCGGCCACAGAGCGAGCCAGCAGCCCCGGAATACTCATGTCACTGCCCACGGCAGACACCACAGACACCTTGTGAGTATTGATATCGGCGTTTTCAAAACGACGCTGCAAGGCACTCACCAGGGTGCGTACCGTTTTACGGTTACCGGAAATATAATAGGTGAGCGTATTGGCGTTCATGTCCTTGGACACTAGGTTCAGGCGCATGCCGTCCAGCTCATCGGTAAAGCACTCGGCATAATGAGATACACGGCCCACCATGTCCTGATCAAACAACTCCACCGCAAAAATATTGCGACGCCCGGCCACCATTTCCACACAAGGAGAGGGGCTGCGGTAATTGGTCGTGATCAGCGTACCTTCGTGGTCCGGCTCAAAGGTATTGCGCACCCGCAGCGGAATATCCTGCTGGCGTAATCCCTTGGCAGCTTGAGGGTGAATGGCTTCCATTCCCAGATTGGACAGCTGATCGGTTACATCATAGTTGGTACGACCGATGGGGATCACCTGATCTTCACCCGCCAGACGCGGATCGGCGCTGCTCAGGTGAAACTCTTTGTGAATAATGGCTTCACGGGCACCGCTTAACACCGCCAGGCGGCTAAAGGTCATTTCACTGTAACCGCGATCGAAACGACTCATCAGCCCTTCTTTACAATGAGCGTAACCCGTGACCACCGGCAGCTGGCTCGACAGATCATAACGCGATAACGCCTGCTTGAGCACGTCATCCAGCGGCAGGGCCTCGTCGGTGCGCCAGCCCGTTAAATCCATCAATACCGCATTCACACCACTTTGGCGCAAATACAGCACCATATTATGTGCACTGTGGGCTTCGCCCATGGCAGCCAGTAACTCGCGGATGGTTTGTAACTGCTCGGCCAGCTGAAACTGACCAAAGGCGCACACCTGGCGCAGGTGATGCAAACAATCGCGAATACCGGCAATACGATCTTGCAGAAAAGAGTCTGCCAGCGCGCGCTCGGGAGTCTGGGCAAACATGTCTTCGTTGATTTGTGCCATGCGATTACACACATTATCCAGGGTTTGTTCCCAGGCACTGTCGTCTTCTGCGTCGGCATAAGTAGCATAGACACCGGGAGCACCGGTGCGCTTACATTCCAGCAAACCGTCGGTAATACCACCAAAGGCAGATACCACCAGCATACGCTGATAGTAGCCATCGGGTTTGCGATTGTGTAATACGATATTATCTCGAACCGCCTGATATTGACTCATGGAGGTTCCACCAATTTTTTCTACTGTGTGAGACACTATTATTCCCTTAATGTTTATAAAACAGGTCATGACTGTGATCGCACATTTTCAATGGGCCTGGGGGCCGAATGGCTGATATCGCCCTGCCCAGTGAAAATGTCCGTAAGCGGGGGCCTGGCCCCCGTAAACAGCGTACTGGGTTCTTTTACTCGGTATCGAGTGCGTAAACACCGTCGGCATCGTGCACTTCTTTGCCGCTCAATGGCGGATTGAATACGCAGGCCAGCTTCATGTCTTCACTACCGCCACGCAACAAATGGTTGTCGTGCTGGTCCAGAATATACAGCGTGCCTGGCTGAATAGGATAGATTTTGCCATCGGCCAAATCTTCAATTTCACCGTTACCGCTCATGCAATACACAGATTCAAGATGGTTCTGATAATGAATGTGCGTTTCGCTGTTGGCATAAATAGTGGTGATATGAAACGAAAAGCCCATGTTGTCGTCTTTCAGCAACATGCGAGTGCTTTCCCAGGTGCCGGTTTCGGATTTGACACAGCGTTCGCTTTGTTCACATTCGGCAAGAGTACGTACTATCATTAAATTTCCTTACTTTATTACTGTTCTGATCCGCCGTGACAAACACGGCTGAACATATTCAACAAAAAGGGGTAATCGTAATTACCCCTTTTTGGTTACCGCAAACTTAAGACGCTTTGCGCAGTTGCTCGCAGGCCGTCTCTGCAATGGCTTCTTCCAGCCAATCAAGACCTTGCTTCAGCTCGTCCTTGGTGATGATCAAGGGGCATAAACACTTCACCACTTCATCATTCGGACCTGCGGTTTCAATGATCAGACCACGTTCGAAACACTTGGAGGTGATCACATCGGCAATGTCGCCATCATGACAGGCAATGCCCTGCATCATGCCGCGACCTTTTACCTTGCTGAACAGCTTGGGAAAACGATGAACCATGGCTTGCATGCGCTCGGTCAGCAATTCACCCTTGGCCCGCACCTCGGCGGCAAAGGTGTCATCCTGCCAGAAAGTTTCCAGCGCCTTGCGAGCGGTCACAAACGCATGGTTATTACCACGGAAAGTCCCGTTGTGCTCACCCGGGCTCCACTGATCCAGCTCGGGGCGCAGCAGTACCAGGGCAAAAGGCAGACCCATGCCGCTGAGTGACTTGGACAAGGTAATAATATCGGGCTTGATGCCGGCAGGCTCAAAGCTGAAGAAGGTACCGGTACGGCCACAACCCGCCTGAATATCATCGGCAATCATCAGAATATCGTGTTTACGACAGATTTTTTCCAAACGCTGCAACCATTTGAACGATGATGCGTTCAAGCCACCCTCGCCCTGCACTACTTCAAACAACACGGCGGCAGGCTTGTCCAGACCACTGGAGTTGTCATTAAGCATGGTTTCGAACAGCAACAGGCTGTCTTCTCCGGCACCCGGGTAACCGTCGTAAGGCAGACGACTGATATCGGCCATGGAGGTACCGGCACCGCCTCTGTGATGCTGGTTGCCCGTGGCAGCCAACGCCCCCAGGCTTACACCGTGAAAACCGTTGGTAAAGGCCACAATGTTGCTGCGACCGGTCACTTTGCGTGCCAGCTTCATCGCGGCTTCAACTGCGTTGGTGCCGGTTGGACCGGTAAACTGAGCTACATGGTCCATATCGCGAGGTTTGAGAATGATTTGCTGCAACGCGGTCAAAAACGCCGCTTTGGCAGAGGTGTGCATATCCAGGCCGTGGGCGATGCCGTCTTGCTGAATATAGTCAATCAGGGCTTCTTTCAATACCGGGTGGTTATGACCGTAGTTGAGTGTACCGGCACCGGCAAGAAAGTCTAAATAGCGCTTGCCGCTTTGGTCATGTAGCCATACGCCCTGAGCCTTGTTGAAGGTGACCGGAAAAGAACGGGCATAGGTTTGTACACTGGATTCCATTACATCAAAAATATTACTCATCTCGACTCCTTGAAAGTCTTGAGTTCAAATCAAAAAATTAAATTAAGAATGCGGGTGTTCGGCCAGGGGCTTAGCCGAGAGCAATGCGATAAAGAATTTCGCTGCTGCTGTCACCATTGAAGTGGCGTTGCTGATCGAACAGGAGGTGGCGTTCGCCCTGACCTGTTCCCTGACTGCGCGCCAGACTTTCAAATAAACCCCATGAAGGCGCATTGTCTGCGGTAATGGTGGTTTCAAGATGCGTTACTCCGGCGCAGGCATCGGCATCCAGCAAGGTATTGAGCAAGGTGCGAGCCAGTCCTTCACCACGGGCGCGTTTATCTATGGCTACTTGCCAGACAAACAAGGTGCTTGGCTCGGCAGGTTTGCGGTAGGCAGAGATAAACCCCAGTAATGAGCCGTCTTCTTCGTCTTCAGCCAGCATACAAGTATCGGCAAAATGCAGACATTGCAGCAGATTACAGTAGGTAGAGTTGGTATCCAGGGGTTTGCAACGTTCAATCAGGCTGTTTACCTGATGTCCATCCGTTGACTTGGGGTGACGCAGTAGTAACTGCAGGTCAATAGTCGTGTCCGTGTCAGTATCAATCATTTATAGTCCTAAACTTATTTAGTTAGTGGGCTAAGCAAATTTCCTTATTAACCTAACAAAACATCAATCAATTGCAAGCTTATATCGCATTAATTGATTAGAGCTGCATGTAATTTAGCATTCACATGTGACTAATTCACTGTGTTTCAATGACGTTTTCATGTCGCTTATCCAGCCCTTTTCAGCGCCCGATACACTTAAATAAATCGGCGGCAGGGCCCGTTCTGTGGGAACTGCTACTATCAAAGTAGTGGTGATGTGTTATCACCACCTTGTCAGACAAAATCGGATACAGACTATGAGTACGAAAGAAACAGGAACCGTAAAATGGTTTAACGAAGAAAAAGGCTTTGGATTCATCACCCGAGCTTCTGGGCCGGATCTATTTGTTCATTTTTCGTCCATACAGGGCGATGGCTTTAAAACCCTGCAGGAAGGTCAGCCGGTTACCTTTGTGGTAACCCAGGGCAAAAAAGGACCACAAGCCGAAGAAGTGGAGTTGGCTTGACCCCTTGATCAAGGCGGCACTCAGTGGCCGCCTTATCATTGTTTGAACACTAAGCACCATCGGGTTACTCTCGAGGGGTCAGGTTTTGCATCTTCCACCCCACAGTCAGGTACCCCATGGCAAAAATATTATTATCCCTTTGTTTTTTAATCATTTCTTTACCCACTCTTGCCCAGGAAAAACCCGCAGCCGATGCGCCGCAAGCCGCCGCAGAAACACGTATTCCACTGACGCCCTTTATGGAACGTTACATGCTGGATGAATTGAAGGCATTGCGTAGCGAAATGGCCAGTTATCAAATCAAGGTCACCGACGAAATAGCGCAAAAAGAGCTGAATGTCGCCGATAAGGCCATCAGTTACGCTAACGTCACCGTAACCTATTTTTTCTATCTGCTGGCAGGTGCCGCCTCGGTACTGGCTATAGTGGGCTGGCAATCGTTACGGGAGCTCAAGAAAACCGCGCGGGATTATGCCGAAACCGAAATGAAGAAAATCACCAATACTTATGAACATAAACTGAAACAGATAGAACGCGAACTGCAGCGAAAAACCAAGGTTATCGCAGAGAACTACCGCGAAATAGAAAGATTTCAGGAAATCCATGGCTTATGGCTACGCGCCAGCCAGGAACAAAGCCCTCAGGCTAAAATTGATATTTACGACCAGATTCTCGACATCAAGCCCGGGGATCTGGATGCCATGACCCACAAGGCCGATGCCGCACTGATGATGAATGAACGTCAG
The DNA here is from genome assembly GCF_014643915.1 of Oceanisphaera marina. Lineage (GTDB taxonomy): Bacteria > Pseudomonadota > Gammaproteobacteria > Enterobacterales > Aeromonadaceae > Oceanimonas > Oceanimonas marina. The sequence continues at coordinate 24,211 of NZ_BMKE01000015.1, read as the reverse complement.
TGGGCATTAAGCCTGTGTAATCGGGTGTTGCAGGTGGATCAACAAAATGCCCATGCGTTATATCAACGCGCCTGTGCTCATGCCGGCGTAGGTCACGAAGAACAGGCGCTGTCGGATCTTGAACTGGCAGTACAAAACAATGTACACCTGCGTGATGTAGCAGCAGAAGACGAAGAATTTGAACCGCTTCGCCAGCACCCGCGCTTCATTGAACTGACCAATGACGGTACCGATCAGAGCACCGAGGAAACCGAACATCCAGGCAAAAAAACGTCATAAAAAATAATTTAACGGCACGTGAAAAAAAATGATTTTGCATCCCGTAACGCAGTGCCATACTTTGCGCGAATCATAGAGCCACCAAACTAGAGTGAGAACGAACATGAGCTTTGAGTCAGCCAAGCCATTTCAGGACTTCGCCCATTTTCCTCGCGGTCTGCGTCGTTGTGGCGAGTTTACCGTTGCAGAAGCACAACTGCTGGAAGCCGCAGGCCATGCCATGCTGGCCCTGTATACTCAGCAACGTGCGCCGGGCTGCGATGAAGAGCAGCGTTTTGTTGAACAGATACAACAAGGTAGCGCCTCGGATAGCAAACATGCCAAGGTATGGTTGAAGTACCTGAAGGTCATCGGTCCCAAGCGCGTGCATCGCCTCTGCTCACCCATGACGTCAGGTAACGGTGATGATGACTACGAACCGGTAGAAGACAGCGCCGAATAACTTAAAATACAGCGGTAAGCCGTCAGCGATCAGCAAAAGATAAACACTGTCCTTTGCAGTGAAGCTTGTTGTTAACTGACGGCTTAAAGCTGATAGCTGTCTTTCCCCCCTTACCGCTGCTTTTTCAAAATGTTACCCTAGGCCAACCTCTTTTATCGGCCCGCTATATACTGTGAGTGATGGCCCACCGCAACCAAGACCCAAATCATCATGAGCAAGCCTGCAGCACCGAGCTTTTTGTTTCACGACTATGAAACGGCTGGCATACATCCGGCAACCGACCGCCCCGTGCAGTTTGCTGCCATTCGCACCGATGCCGAACTGAACGAAATTGGCGAACCACTCATGTGGTACTGCCAATTACCCACCGACTACCTGCCCTCGCCCGAAGCGACTCTGATCACCGGTATTACCCCGCAAACCGCACAGCAAAAAGGCGTGTGCGAGGCCGAGTTCATTGCCCGTATTCACGAGCAGTTCAGCCAGCCCAACACCTGTATTCTGGGCTACAACAACATTCGTTTTGACGATGAAATAACCCGCTATACTCTGTATCGCAACTTTTACGACCCTTACGCTTATAGCTGGCAGCAAGGTAATTCCCGTTGGGATTTGTTGGACGTGGTGCGTGCCTTTTATGCGCTTCGCCCCGAGGGGATTAACTGGCCAACCGACGACGACGGCAAGCCCGTGTTCAAACTGGAACGACTGACTCAGGCGAATGATATCGACCACGGCAATGCCCACGACGCCCTGGCCGACGTAAGAGCCACCATAGCGCTGGCCAAATTACTGCGCCAGGCCAAGCCAAAGCTGTTCGATTATTTATTCGAGTTAAGAAGCAAACACAAGGTCAAGGCACTGATTGATGTCGTGAACAGTCAGCCACTGGTCCATGTGTCCGGCCGGCTGTCTGCCTGGCAGGGTTGCGCCACCTGGATAGCCCCCCTGGCCTGGCATCCGGAGAACGCCAACGCGGTGATTTGCGTCAACCTCGCCATGGATCTCACTCCGTTGCTTGAGCTAAGTCCGGAGCAGTTACAGCAACGCCTATATACCCGGCATGCGGACTTGGGTCAGCTGGCTCCGGTGCCGGTCAAACTGGTGCACATCAACAAGTGCCCGGTACTGGCCAAGGCCGCCGCGCTTACCGAGCAAAGGGCCGATGAACTGGGTATCGATCGGGCTCAATGCCGCCAGAGTCTGGATATGCTGCGCCGCCACCCGGAAATTCGCGAAAAAGTGGTGGCCTTGTATCAACTGGCTCCCGACTTTGCACCGGTAACCGATGTTGACGCCGCCCTGTATCAGGGATTCTTTGGCGAAGCGGACAAGGCCGCCATGGCTATGGTGCGCGCCAGCACTCCCGACGCCCTCGCCGCACTACCCTTGCAGTTTAACGACGACCGTCTGCCCGAGTTACTGTTTCGTTATCGGGCACGCAATTATCCCCACACCCTGAACGAACAGGAATGGCAGCGTTGGCGCCAGCACTGTCAAGACCGGCTATCGGAGCAAGCCGAACCTTATATGCAACAGCTAGAGCAATTGGTGATCGAACATCAGGATGATGAAGCCAAACTGACCTTGCTGCATGCCATGGCTCGTTATGTCCAATCTCTTTAACTCTCAACTGTGGATATTAACTCGCGGCTTTGTGATCCTGCTGGCGTGTTTGCTGGTCGGCGACGGCATTGCCATTCTCTTACCCTTTGCCTTTCCGGGCAGTATTCTCGGGCTGTTCGTGCTGTTTTTTTTGCTCGCCAGCCAACTGCTTCCCATGGGCTGGGTTCATGACAGCGCACAGCTGATACTGCGCCATATGGCATTACTGTTTATTCCGGTCGCGGCAGGCTTGCTGGGCTATCTAGATATACTCAGTGATGGTATCGGACTGATTATCAGCGCCGCGTTAAGCGGCCTGGTGCTGATACTGCTGGTAGTAGGACGCCTGTATCAGAGGATGCAAGCATGATGATCTGGCTCGCCATACCGCTTACGGCGGTGCTTTATCTGTGGGTAAAAAAGCTGGCTCGGCGTTATAAGAACCCGTTAATCAACACCATAATGCTGCCGGCACTGCTTATCATCGCCTTGCTCATCGTCACCGGACAAGACGGCAATGCCTATCAGACCGGCACTCAGCCACTTAACCGACTGCTTGAACTGGCAGTGGTCGCCTTTGCCCTGCCCCTGTATCAACAAGCAGCCAAAATTCGCCAGCAACTTTGGCCCATCGTGCTGTGCTGCAGCCTGTCGGCGCTTATTTCTGTCAGTACGACCCTGATGATTGGGGGGCTTTTACAGGCCAAGCCTGAGCTACTGGCCTCCATTGCCACCAAGTCGATTACCACGCCATTGGCCATGAGCGTGAGCGAGGCCATGGGTGGTATTCCTGCTATCGCCGCCGGCCTGGTGATCATAGTAGGCATGATGGGTGCCATCATCGGCTTGCCGCTGCTCAAGTGGGCCGGGGTTCATCATCCCGAAGCCCAGGGCCTGGCCATGGGGGCCAGTGCCCATGCCATCGGCACGGGTGCGGCCGCGGAGGCCGGGCCGGTACAAGGCGCCTTTTCCTCACTGGCCATGGTGGTATGCGGTATTGCTACCGCCATACTGGCTCCCCCGTTGTTTCACCTCTATCTTTGGTTTATTCAATAAACAAAGAGGCGTCATAAAATGGATGAAGCACTTGAGCAAACATTAGAACAACACCGGCTGAAAGACGTGACGCGTTTCAGTCCCGAGCACATCACCATTCTAATGCAGGCCTCCGGGCTTGGTGAAGAAGCGCTGGCCCTTGCCTTGCTGCCGCTCGCCCAGCAAAAGGCTCAGGTACCGGTGTCCGACTTTGTGGTCGGCGCTATCGCCGTGGGCGGTTCGGGGCACTGGTATCTGGGGGCGAATATGGAAATAGCCGCTCAGCCGTTAAGCTGTACCCTGCACGCAGAGCAATCGGCGATTGGTCATGCAGCCTTGTTTGATGAGCGCTATATCGAAAAAATCATCGTCAGCGCCAATCCTTGTGGTCATTGCCGCCAGTTCATGCACGAGCTTAATCAAGACCGTTTGATGCTGGTGCTGCCCCAGGATCATTTCATGCTGAGTGAGTTACTGCCTCACGCCTTTGGCCCCGCAGATTTACAGCAGTCTTATGGCATGCTTAACGGACCCGCCGGCAATCTGGTCGCCGCCGACAACGCCCAGGTGAATAACCATGACGCCCTGATGTTTGCCGCCCTGGATGAAGCCAACGCCAGTTATGCCCCCTACAGTCACAATCGTGCCGGCGTGGCGCTGCAACTGAGCGACGGCCAGCTTTGTCTCGGCCGTTACCTGGAAAATGCAGCGTTCAACCCGGGCTTAAGCCCCATGCAATTAGCCCTGAGTCAGTTGTTTTTACACGGTTATCAACCCAAAGACATTACACGTGCCTTTATTGTTGAGGCAAGGGCAAAGGTGCAACAGACAGGTAATGCCGAACAGCTACTGGCATCCCTCTGTTCGATCCCGTTGGAAAAAGCACAGTTTGGTGAAGTTAATGTGAAGAGTGAAGAGTGAAGAGTGAAGATTTTTAGATACCGGAGCCGTCATGCTGGGCTCGACCCTATACCGGTAAGACAGCATAAGGGCCAACCAAGAGCGGTGGTTTCTGTAGCTGCTTTTAGCTAGCAGTCCCGTCTCAGCGGGATTTAATAACCATCCTGCTGCGCAGAATGACGCAGCTAAAGCAGCGCCTACAAAAGACGGTATTTATCTTGAACGTAAGGCGTACAACGTAAGGCGTACCGCTGTCTTTTATTCGGCAAACAGCTTGCGACCCATAAAGGAATGGCTCAGGGTATTGCCGTCTACCAGCTCCAGTTCGCCACCGATAGGCACGCCGTGGGCAATGCGGCTGACGCCAATGCCATGAGTGCGAGCGATGTCGGCAATGTAATAGGCGGTGGCCTCGCCCTCTACCGTGGGGTTGGTGGCCAGAATCAATTCCTGAAAAGGTTCGGTTGCCAGCCAATCGGCCAGTTTGTCCAGCCCCAGCTCTTCGGGCCCCACGCCATCCAAGGGTGACAAATGCCCCATGAGCACGAAATAACGCCCCTGATACTGGCCGGTTTGTTCTATGGCCACCACATCGGCCGGGCTTTCCACAATGCATAACTGACCGCTATTTGCCCGCTTGGGATTAGCGCACAATGGGCAGATATCTTCTTCGGTAAAGGTACGGCACTGACGGCAATGCCCGATATTGTCCAGCGCCTGATCCAGCACATGAGCCAAACGCCGACCACCGGCCCGCTGTCGTTCCAGCATGGCAAAGGCCATGCGCTGCGCCGACTTGGGACCCACGCCAGGCAACACTTGCAGGCTCTTGATTAATTCATCCAACAGGGGGCTAAAACGCATGACATCACTCTTGGGGGTAAAGCTGAACGCTAGAAGCTAGAAGCTAGAAGCTAGAAGCTAGAAGCTAGAAGCTAGAAGCTAGAAGCTGAAAGATAAGCAACAGCGTGCTCAGCCACCAGTGTTTTTCTTCCAGCTTCCAGCTTAATACTTAAAGCTTGATTTAGAACGGCATTTTGAAGCCTGGTGGCAGAGACATGCCACCGGTCAGCTCGCCCATGCGGGTCTTGTTTTGCTCTTCTACACGACGTACCGCATCGTTTACGGCCGCTGCCAGCAGGTCTTCCAGCAACTCTTTGTCGTCTTGCAGCAGGCTCTCGTCCAGCTCTACACGACGAACCGAGTGGCTGCCTGCCATGGTCACTTTCACCAGGCCAGCACCGGCTTCGCCAACCACTTCCAGTTGGGCCAGCTCTTCCTGCAGCTTCTGCATTTTTTCTTGCATCTGCTGGGCCTGCTTCATGATATTGCCCATTCCACCTTTACCAAACATATATGCTCACTCTTGATTAATGGATAAATAAAACCCGGCGCTACTGCGCCATGGGCTCGATACTCTCGTATTCAAGCACCGCCGCAAAGCGCGATATGAAAAATTGTACCGCATCATCGTGCTCAATTTCATCTTTTGCCTGAGCAATGGCGCCTTGATACAGAATCTGCTCTATTTCAAACGGGGTTTGGCAGCCTGCTTGTCGGCCTACTTCAACCTGAATACTAACAGCTTGTTGTTGATGATGCTGGATCACCGCCTCCAGCTCTTGCCGCGTTTTCTCGTTTAACAAATGCTTGTGCTCCGGGGCTAGCCAAAGCTGCCATTGCTGAGCGTTTTTCTCTTCCAGACTGCTGTGCATAGCCAGTTGGCGCAACAAGCCACCCAGCGGTAACTCGGCCACCAATCTCGCCCAATTATCGTCTGCCCGAGGCAGTAAACTCGACGCCTTCAAGGGCTCGGGATCCGTCGCGCACTGCTGTGCACTGACCATGGGCGCCACTGGAGCCGCAATGGGTGGCACGACTGAAGGTGCGGATGGACGAGCTGCCGGCGTCTTTACTGATGGCGCAGTAGCCGAGTGATGAGTATTCGCCTGCCGGGGGGCTGCCGGTGGCGAATTCACTGCAGGCATCGGCTGCATGGGCGTATCCTCGTTGCTCCATGGCGGCACATCATCATCGTCATTACTCCAGCCGACATCGCCATAAGCATCGAGAGGCGGTAACTCGTCTGTACCCTGCCGTGTCTGTGACTGCGCACGTTCGGGGCTTGCAGACGCCACATCAGGCTGCGGCCCGCGGCTAGGAGCCGAAGAAGCCTGAGCAGGTAACCCAGCCCTGTATTCAGACTTGGATGTGACGGCTGGCGTTGCGGGTTTAACAGACGCGGGGTTAACAACAGGTTTAGCGACTGGCTTGATGGCAGACTGACTGGCGGTCGTGGTTTTTTCCGGATCCTGGCTGCGTAAACGATTGCGGGTTTGCAACAAACGGCGAATACGCGCCACATCGGCTGCGGCCGGATCCTCCACGGCACTGGTTGCAGCCAATGCCGGGACGACAGAGGCATCAGCGCTATGTTCTGTTTTTTCTACTCCGTTACTGTGAGCCGAGCTGCTATCTTGAGTACTATCTTGAACACGCTCTTGAACACGCTCTTGATCGCCAGCCTGCAAGCTCACACCCGCATCCGCCTCTATCTCTTGCGGCGATGCGGATGCAGGGGGAGGTACAACGGCCGGTTCTGACAGCCCGGTTGTAACGGGTGCTGTCGACTCACTCGCGGCAACATGGTCAGATACCGTTGCTGGAGGGGCAACAATCTGGCCCAGCCTGCCGGCTTCGGTCAATATTTCGTCTTGTTCTTGCCACAGTTTAGCCGCCATTTGTTCATCTGATTCTGCCGCTAACGACGAGGGATCAGCACAAGGCGGCTCAGGCTTTTTTACCGATATGGCTTCAGTTGTGGTCGCAGTTTGAGCGACGGCAGTGACAACCGGAGCCTGAGGACGAAACGCCAGGGTACGTAACAAGGTCATTTCCAATGCCGAACGGCCATCGGGGGCAAACGGCAAATCCTTACGGCCCTGCAAACAAATCTGATAAAAAATCTGTATCTGCTCGGATGAAACCAGGGGGGCCAATCGGTTAAGTTCACCGGCATAGGGTTGTTGCTGTTGCGCCACTACCAACTGTGCCAGCGCCAGCTGATGCCAAAAGCCGATCAACTCCTTGTGTACCTGGTCATAATCCGGCCCCTGGCTGGCCAGCTCGGCCACTCGCGCCAGCAAAGTCTCGCCATCACCGGCCAAAATAGCTTCAACTAACGCCAGTAACTGACTGCGGTTGAGATTACCCAGCATCGACTCAACCAATGCCAGCTTGACCTCACCGTTACCAAAGGCCAACGCCTGATCGGTCAGACTCAAGCCATCGCGCAAGCTGCCATCGGCAGCCCGGGACAAGGCTGCCGTGGCCTCTGGCTCAAAGGGCAGTTGCTCTTGTTGCAGAATATGCTGCAACTGGGTATCTATCTGTTCGGGTTCGAGGCTTTTTAAATGAAACTGCAAACAGCGCGACAATATGGTGATCGGCAGCTTTTGCGGATCCGTGGTGGCCAGCAAGAATTTCACATGGGGCGGTGGCTCTTCCAGGGTTTTAAGCAGCGCATTAAAACTGTGTCGCGACAGCATGTGCACTTCATCGATCAGATAGACTTTAAAACGCCCGCGAGCCGGCTGGTATTGCACGTTATCGAGCAATTCACGGGTATCTTCCACCTTGGTACGGCTGGCGGCGTCAATTTCCAATAAATCAACAAAGCGCCCCTGTTCTATTTCCTGACAACTGGCACACACGCCGCAAGGATCAGGCGTGATACCGGTGTCACAGTTCAGCGCTTTGGCCAGCAGTCGGGCAATCGAGGTTTTACCGACCCCCCGGGTGCCGCTGAATAAATACGCATGATGCAACCGCCCCTGTGCAAGAGCGTTGATAAGCGCGGTCAGCACATGTTGCTGCCCCACTACATCGGCGAAGCGCTGCGGACGCCATTTTCTGGCAAGAACCTGATAATTCATCGGTAATTAATGACCATCAAACTGCACAAGGCTATTCACGCGAATACCCATGTTATTCAGGCGCTGCAAACCACCTAATGCGGGCAGAGCCACAACGAAAGCCGCTTCTTGCACTTCACCACCGCAACGGCGCACCAGCTTGACGGCGGCTTCTACCGTACCGCCGGTGGCCAGCAGATCATCGATAATCAGGATCTTTTCGCCGGGTGCTATCGCATCGACGTGGATTTGCAACTTGTCCTGGCCGTACTCCAGGTCGTAGGCCACTTCTATTACTTCTCGTGGCAACTTGTTGGGCTTGCGCGCCGGAATAAAACCTACCCCCAAAGCCGCAGCGACCGGAGCACCAAAAATAAAGCCCCGGGCTTCGGTGCCCAGTACCTTGTTGATCCCGGCATCTTTATACAGCTCTACCAATGCATCAACCGTGGCTTTGAAGGCCTCTGCGTTTTCCACCAGGCTGGTAATGTCGCGAAAAATAACCCCTTGTTGCGGGTAATCGGGAATAGAAGTAATGCTATCGGCAATCAGTTTAAGGGTTTCTTGTTTCATAATAGACAGGCAGCCCTGGTTGGCCCGGACACAACACGGGCATGGCAATTAAAGGTGAATGGCGGCTAGCTTAGGGCCTAGTTTGCTTCAATGCAACTGCCGACGGGTCGGGTACCACGGGTAAGCGTAAAAACCATACCAACAGCACGATAAAGGTCAGTACCAGCCCGACTTTTACCTGCCACAAGGGCACAATATAAATAGAAAAGGCAAAACTGAGCGCCATCATCCACAGCGCCCGGCGCCGTACCTTGAGTCGCAGCCCCTTGTGGGTTTGCCAGTCGCGGATCATGGTGCCAAACCAGGGGTGATTAACCATCCAGCCATGCAGGCGGGGAGACGACTTGCCAAATAAACAAGCCGACAACAACACAAACGGCGTGGTCGGCAGCACGGGTAAAAAAGCCCCTATCACGCCCAATGCCAGTGAAATGCCACCAAGCAGGGCAAATAGTATACGCATAACGCCCTTCTGAAATCATCTGAGTATTATAGCAGTATGCCTCCCCTTGCGGGAGGCCGCCACTTTGATCCACCAGCTCGCCCCAACATTCATTTTCAGGTATTCTATCGCCGTTTCAACACCTGAAGACTTCGACTGGCCTGTTCTGTAAGCACGACCTTAAAGCGGTCGAATGAAATCAATCCTACAAACCGGTGTTTGGTTTTTTGTAGGCTCCATGTTTTGCGCAAAGAGTAATGGGCCAAAACCGTGAATGAGAAAGGAACAATGGATTGACCGTTAAGCAACGTCAGGTATTTTATATTCATGGGTTCGACCCCCGTGGGGCCAGCCATTATCACCGACTTTATCGCAGCCAAGCCGCCCAGCAAGCTCCAGTAAATGGGCTGCATATTAACGTATCTGCCAGGCGACGTAACAGCAGCCACCATCATCAGTGGCAACTAAGCACGGCGCACACTCAATCTCAGTATCACTACCTGGGATGGGACGACATAGTGCGCCAGCACTGGGGCAAAGGTTGGCGGCAGATCATCAGCGATTTTTACTGTTTTTTTATGCTCTACATTGCCAATGGCAATGTCATAAAGTTTGCCAAAGCCTCGCGTCAGCAACTTATAGCCGGCCTGTATCCCGCGCTTTATCTGCTGTTAGGGATTAGCGTGAGCGGTCTGCTGGCTTACCGGGGCGCGAGTATTGCCTACCACAGTCTTCCCCCAAGTCATGCTTTGCCTTCTGTAGCAGCTTATGGGTTATCGCTAATAACTGCTGTACTGATATTGCTGATCAGCCTGCATGGTGTAAAAAAAGTGGGCAGCAAGCTGGCCGTATTTTGGTTACAGCGCATTTATGCCTTTTCTGGCAAGTGGGCTCAAGGCACCATTCCCGAGCTGGATACTCGCAGCCAACAGTTTGCCGAGCACATTATCCGCGCCATCAACAATCCAGAAAACGATGAAATAGTCATTATTGCCCATAGCGTAGGCACCATGATGGTCATCCCAACTCTGGCGCAGGTATTAAGCGCCTTACCGCAAACGCACTTGTCCAACAACAAAGCTAGCAACAAGCCAGGCAACGAGAACTTTGCCAACCAAAGAGTCGTGCTGATCACCCTGGGCCAATGTATACCGCTGATCAGCTTTCAACCCAAAGCCACACAGTTTAGAGCACAGCTGCAACAACTTGGCCAAGACCCACGCTTAACCTGGCTGGATTACACGGCACCCACCGATGGAGCCTGCTTTCCGCTACTCGACCCCATTACCTCTTGCGGGCTGACTAAAGCGCCTCATGCCGGCCCCCGGTTACTGTCGCCACGCTTTTTTACCCTGTATCATGCCGCCCGATATAAAAAACTGCGCCGCGCCTGGTATACCATGCATTTTTTATATTTAATGGCCACCGACAAGCCTGGCCCTTACGATTTCTTTGCTTTCACCGCTGGCCCCAAACGCGTCGTCGACCATATAAACGCCCCTTTCAGGGAGCTGTAAGCGGTAAGCCAGAAGCGATCAGTTAAAGACAAACACCATGTTCTTGTAGGGTCCATATTTTATGCAAAGAGTATTCGACCGTTTTAAGGCCGTGCCATGATTTTGGTCGAATAAATTCGACCCTACATATGATTTAGCGTGTCGTGATGTTTATGATAAAGCCCGTAATGGTCTTTTAGTATTTTTCCGTGGGTTCCGTGGATTCCGTGGCAAAAAAGTCTTTAGTGTTTATCTTTAAGAGGATTTTTCATGACCTGCCCAGTTTTCCCTAAACCCGCCAAAAGCAAATCCTCGCTGTGGAAGGTGTTTTTCAAAAAACGTCATTCCTGGCTGGATGCCTTGTACGAGCGCAGCTACCGCATGAAAATGGGTGAATTTAAACTGCCGGGATTCAGGCTGTATATGGTGAACCAGCCGGATCTGGTACGCAAAGTCATGGTGCAGGATGTTGCCAACTTCCCTAAAAACCGACTGCTGGGCGAGATACTAGAACCCCTGCTGGGCGAAAGCATATTCACCACCAACGGCGAACAGTGGCAAAAACAGCGCAACATGCTGGATCCGGCCTTTAAACACACCCGCGTACAGCAAGTGTTTGGTTTAATGCAGGCCGCCGTTAATGATATGTCGACTCGGCTCACTCAGCATCAACCCGGTCAAGACATAGACCCGGAAATGACTTTTGTAACTGCCGACATTATTTTTCGTACCATAATGTCAACTGAGCTTGCCCCCGACAAAGCCGAACGCATTCTTGCCGCCTTTGTGCGCTTTCAAGCAGAATCACCCAAACTTGCCTTGCTGAAAATGTTTAAGGCACCGGCCTTTATGCAGAGGGGGGCAAGTGAGCGCAAGCGTATTAAAGCCGCCAAAGAAATTCGCAGCGCCATAGAAGAGATAGTCACGCCACGCTACAACCAAGCGCAAGCCGCGCGTGCAGGATGCCCACAAAGTCAGGCTGCAGTGGCAGAGCAGCAAGATATTTTATCTTCTTTATTACAAGCGGTTGATGAAGACAGCCAAGCACCTTTTTCTTTTAATGAAATAGTCGACCAAATTTCCATGCTGTTTTTAGCGGGCCATGAAACGACCGCCAGCTCATTAACTTGGTCACTCTATTTACTGGCGTTGTATCCAGAGGTACAACAACAAGCCCGCGAAGAAGTACAAACCGTATTGGCAGAACAAGTAGGCCAAGCCATGAGCGTACAGGCGTTGCGCAAAATGATTTTGGTACGTGACACCTTTCGCGAGGCATTACGGCTCTATCCGCCGGTAGGGTTTTTGTCCCGCGAATGCACCCACACCACCCAAATGCGCGACAAAAACATGCCTGCAGGGTCATCGGTCATGATCTCGCCCTGGCTTATTCACCGCCATCAGGATTTTTGGGACAATCCCAACGGATTTGATCCCAGTCGTTTTACCAGCAAAAACCTGAAAACGCCGCTCAGTAAATCCTACCTGCCCTTTGGCGCAGGGCCAAGAGTGTGCATAGGTGCCGCCTTTGCCCAGCAAGAAGCCAGCCTGATACTGGCCACTATTTTAAAAGACTATCGTTTTGCCCTGGCCGACGACTTTGTGCCCGAACCGGTAGGCAAACTCACCATTCGCTCGCAAAATGGCATGCGCATAGTGCTGACCCCCATTAACAAAACATACGTATAACAGAAGAAAAACTCTTTGCCACGGAAGAACACGGAACCCACCGAAAAATAGACATCAAACAGAGCTTATGGGGTAAGATCTTACATAGAATAAGCCCTTTATATTTTGGTTTTCTTCCGTGGATTCCGTGGCAAAAAATGCTCTTAGTTTTAGGTTTTAAAGACCAACGACTCTCCGCAACCGTTACCCAGAACGACTTAACCCTATTTATATAACAACAGAGAACAAGACTAATGAAAGAAAGACTCGCCGGATTTTTGCTGATGTGTGCCGTAGTGCCACTGGCTATATTAGGCTACCTGATTATTTGCTACGTTGGCTTTGTTGGCAGAGTAGAACGTGCCCGCAGCGGCGTGCGGGCGCTGGATCATTTTGTAAACGCATCGGTATTAAACGGCTACGCCTGGGAGTCAGTATCGTCCCACGCCTGGCGCGAACGGGATAACAAACACTGGGCCAAGTTTGTCATTTGGCTGACCAACAAGTTTCAAGAGAACCACTGCCAACGCGCCAACAAACGCGAACAACCCCTGGTCGACCTGGTACTGCAAAAAGGCCTGCACAAACAAACCATAAAAAACAGCCTGAAGATAAAGCCATAAGCTTGAAGCCATACGCTGTAAGCAGTAAAGAAGAAACCCCGCGGTTTTAGGTTTTAAAGACCAAAGACTTATCGGCCACGGAAGAACACGGAATCCACGGAAAAATAAAAGCTAACCCCAAAAGCGAATTTTTTGGGTAAGACCCTATAAAAGAAGACAATCTCTTCCGAGCTCTAGGTTTTATCTTTCTTCCTTGGGTTCTGTGGATTCCGTGGCAAAAATAGGCTTGTGGCTTGGGATTTTGTTTTAGCTACCGGATTGAAGCTCCTCGAAGGGCTATTATTTTCGCCTCTCGCTTTCTTTTTTGTTACTATTCGCGCCTAGTGCGCCACCATAAAAATAACCACCGGATACGGACTTCTCATGCAATCGGTATTACTGCTACAAGGGCCACTGGGGCCTTTTTTCCAACACCTATCGCATTTTTTGAATGACAAGGGCATTAGAGTTCATAAAATCCATTTTAATGGTGGCGACAAGTGCTGGCCTTGTGCCGGCACCCAGGTTGACTACACAGGCTCTCTGCCCGAGTGGCGACATTATTTGTCGGAATACATCAACACCCACGCCATAGACACCCTGTTTTGCTACAGCGACTGCCGCGAATATCATGCCGTGGCACGAGAATTTTGCCTTGCTCATAAAATACGCTTTTTTGCGTTTGAAGAAGGCTATTTGCGCCCCCACTACATTACGCTGGAACAAAACGGTGTAAACGCGCACAGCACCTGGTTTGGCAAACTCGCCGAACAACTTCCCAATGGCAGCACAGAACACGTAAAACACAAGCTGGATATCAAGCCCAATTTCAAGCGGCGCATCTTTTACGCCATGCGCTATTACCTTAACCTACAGCTGGGTCGTCCGCAGTTTCGTCGCTATGTGCACCACCGCCATCGTCCTTATTGGCAAGAAGGCCTTGCCTGGCTAAAAGGCTGGTACACCAAATATACTCATATTGCCAAAGACAAAGCACTGCAACAGCAGCTGATTGACCATCACTCCGGTCATATTCATCTGGTCCCCTTGCAGGTTGCCGACGACTTTCAAATTCGCACCCATTCTCATTTTAGCGATGTGTCGGAATCCATCACCCACATAATAGATTCGTTTGCAGCCCACGCGCCAAAAGATGACATCTTGCTTCTCAAGCACCACCCCATGGACAGGGGCTACACCCATTATCGTGAGCAGATTAACAAACAAGCCACAGAATTAGGCGTCAACCAGCGGGTATTTTACGGCTTTGAATTATCGCTGCCCGACCTTTACCGCCATTGCAAGGGTGTGGTCACGGTAAACAGCACGGTAGGCCTGTCTGCGCTGTTTCATCATGTGCCTACCATTACCCTGGGCAAGGCGTTATATGATATTCTGGGCCTCACCACCCAAGGCTCGCTAGCCAACTACTGGCGCTCCCCCGCCCCGGTAGACGTCATCTTGTTTAAACAGCTTAGAGCCTTTTTATTGCAGCATACCCAACTTAATGGCAGCTTTTACTGCGAGCCACAAAGCACCTGCAACTACATATGGCAACACCTGGAACAAAAAGCGGTACCGGCTATCAAGGTACAACCACAGCTCATACCCGCGTCTGCGACACGTTTGGTCAGCATGGATAATCAAGATAAAAACGTGGCGTGAAATACAGCCGCAAGCTGACAGTTAAAGATGACAGCACAAGCGCTATTTTCGCCACGGAAGAACACGGAACCCACAGAAGAAAACCAAAATCCAAAGGGCCTGGCATCAGGCCAAGACCTTACCGATAAAATTCTTTGTCACTTTTCGCTCTTATCCCACCTTAATTTTTCCGTGGATTCCGTGGATTCCGTGGCAAAAACGGTTTCAGGTTTTAACTTAAACCTGCAGCTAACGGCTTGATACCATCGACCTCCGAAGCATTGGTTATTAATCACGCAATCAAACTACTGGCAGTCGCACCTATAACAGTGAAGTGCTATTATTACGCGATTTTTTTAAAACTTACGCCTTGCAATTTGCAAAAGTCGTAATACTTCCAGAGTTATACCAGCGAATTGGGAGCTGTAACCTAAGGGCGGTAGCGTGTCTTTTTATAATAATAAGAGTTAACAATCAATAAATGTTAACTTTTCGTTGTGCGTCACTACCGCACAAAATATGCTTCAAGTGAAAGTAAATACCCTATTTAATGACCGCCGCTTGAATGCTTCTTTAATTCAACTGAATTGCCTGCAATTTACATAAAAAACGACAGAGCGTATTATTCCATGCAGTTATCCAGAAACAAGATACTTGTCTGCCTGTTTACCTTCAGCATAATGGCGGCCAGTGGTTGTGCTAACCAGCAACAGAACAACCTAGGTTCGCAGCCTGCAATAGATAATGTAGCGCTTACCCAATATCTCAACACCAGCACTGCCACTGCTACGGTGCTCGCCACCAGCCCCTGGGGCCCCAACGTTCAGGTAATGGCCGAGCAAGCCTACTTTGCCGCCAGCGGCCGCACCTGCCGCCAACTGCAGGTAAGCCAGCCTAACGGCAACACCCAACAGCACATCGCCTGCCAGCTTAAAAATGGCAGCTGGACAATCAGCCGAGACCTTCAGCAGCGCCCCTTCGGGGAGCTATAAGCTTTCAGCGGTTAGCTATCAGAAAAAGCGAAAACTTAAAACAAACACCTGCTTTGGCTCTATCTGTCATTGCGAGCGAAGCAATTCATTGTTTAGCTGATCGCTTACAGCTTTCTGTTCATGGATTGCCGCGACGCTGCACTCCTCGCAATGACGACAAGAGCAGCTGTACGCTTTAAGCTGTCAGCAACACACCAAAGGCTCTTGTAGCTGCCGCTTCAGCCGGCAGGCCGTGTTCAACACGGCAAACCAACAGACAACTTAATACGCACAAACACAGCGCAGCCCTCACCTCACTGTGTTTGTCTTTAACTTAAAGCTGACAGCTTATAGCTTACAGCTGCTTTTAAGATTTCGAGAACAAGTCATGTCCTTAAAAAAACTCGCCCTACCTTTCGGCTTACTCGCAATGTTAGCGGGCCCGGCCCAGGCTCAGCTGATTGGCAGCAACGCCGGCGAACTACCCGCCGAACAAAATAGCCGCTTTAACGAACCTTCTGCCGCCGACCAAGCAAGTCAAAACTCCAACGCTAACTGGAAAAGTGGTCGCTATAGCCCAGTCGATAATCGCCAGTCAGCAACTACTTCCGAGCTGCCCAGTTTTGGTAGTCAGCTGTTCAACGGCGGCTTTAGTGGCGTGCGCGCCGACGGCTTAAACCCCGACTACGTGATCACCCCCGGTGACCAGGTGACCCTGCGGGTATGGGGCGCCATCGACATAGACCGCGTATTGCCGGTAGACGCCCAGGGCAATATTTTTATCCCCGGCGTGGGCCCCATCAAGGTACAAGGCATAAAACACGGCCAGCTGGATGCTCGAGTACGCAGCGCCGTTAACTCCATTTATTCCAACAACGTACAGGTGTACACCAACCTGCAGGGCGTGCAGCCGGTATCCGTATTCGTTACCGGTTACGTGCAAAGCCCGGGCCGTTTTGCCGGCACCCCGAACGACTCGCTATTGTACTTTCTGGATCAGGCCGGCGGCATAGACGACGCCACCGGCAGCTATCGCCAGATAAAAGTGATCCGCAACGGCCGCCCCCTGGCCACCGCCGACTTGTATGACTTTTTAATAGACGGCACCCTGCCCCGGCCACAATTTAAAGACGGCGACACCATAGTGGTGGCCGAACGTGGCCCCACAGTGACCGTAGAAGGTGACGTGGCCCGCGCCTATCGTTACGAACTGACTCCCGGCGCCATGACTGGCCGCGACCTACAACAGCTGGCCCGGTTAAAGTCCAACGTGACTCATGTGCTGCTGCGCGGTGCCCGCAATGCCGGCCCCATCTCCCGTTATGTGGCAATCAACGAATTCGGCCAGCAAACGCTTAACAGTGGCGATCAGGTGGTATTCAACAGCGACATGCGCGACAACACCATAGTGGTGCAGCTGGAGGGCAGCTATTACGGCCCTTCACGCTTTGCCCTGCCGCGCGATGCCCGCCTGCACGAGTTACTGAATGCCATAGCCGTGCCGCAAACCATGACCGACACCAGCAGCATTTCGCTCAAGCGCGTGAGCGTGGCCGAACGCCAACAACAGGCACTAAGCGAAAGCCTGGCCAGGCTGGAAACCACCTACCTAGGCGCCTCTTCTTCTACTCCACAAGAAGCAGAAATTCGCGTGCGCGAAGCTGAACTGATCACCCAGTTTATTGAGCGCGCCCGCCAGGTTGAACCCAACGGCCGGCTGGTGCTGGCCAACAATGGCCACATCAGTGATATTCGCCTGCAGGATGGCGACATTATTACGATTCCCGAAAAATCCGACTCACTCCTGATCAGTGGTGAAGTGCTGGTGCCGCAGTCGGTGGTATTTAACGCCAATCGCAGTGCCAAAGACTACATACAAGGCGCCGGTGGCTTTACCGACCAAGCCAACACCAGCCGCATTTTGGTGGTACGCCAAAACGGCGAAGTACGCGAAGCAGACGATGTTACCCTGCGCCCGGGTGATGAAATTTTGATATTGCCTCAGGCCCCGACCAAAAACCTGCAGCTGGCCAGCACCCTCACCCAGATTCTTTACCAGATTGCCATTGCCGCCAAAGTAGCGATCGATATTTAATGAGCAACTTACAAACACGCACCCCCTGGCAGGTAACCCGCAGCGTGTGGTTTGCCATGTTTATGCGCGAGGCGGTAAGCCGCACCATGGCCAATCGCATGGGCTGGTTTTGGATGATATTCGAGCCGGTGGCGTTTGTTACCATCATGATCTTGATACGTACCCAGCTCAGGGGAGCGAGTCGACTGATAATTAATGCCGAATTTATTCCCTGGATGATCACCGGCATGATGGGCTTTTTTTTAGTACGCGAAGGCCTGACCCGCAGCCAGGGAGCCATTAGCTCGGCTCAAGCCTTGTTTGCCTATCGTCAGGTTCAGCCAGTAGATACGGTATTGGTACGTACCTACCTGGATGGCATGCTACGTACTGTAGTACTGGTGCTGTTTATCCTGGGTGGCCTTGGTTTGGGTCTGCATTTGTTTCCAGACAACGTGATAAAAGCGCTGTTTAGCTGGATTGCTTTATGGGCATTAGGCTTGGGCTTGGCGCTGATTATTTCTGTTTGCGTAAAGTTAATTCCTGAAACTGGCAAAATCATCAGCATGCTGAGTATGCCGTTAATGATTATCAGCGGGGTCATATTGCCGTTGAATAGTTTGCCTTATAATATTCTTGAATACTTAATGCTCAACCCCGTAGTGCATGGCCTTGAACTATTACGTTTAAGCTTTTTTGAAAACTACCATGTGGTCAGTGGCACCAGCATCACTTATTTGTGGCTGTGGATTTTAGGGCTAAATGCATTGGGGCTGCTGATGCACTTGCGTTATAAAGAACGGTTAAAAGCAAAATGATTAAAATCAATAATCTTTATAAACGCTACAACAACCGTGATGGCCGCGAGGCTCCCTGGGTATTAAAAGGCATTAATTTAACCATACCCAAAGGCGTTAGTGTCGGCTTGGTCGGCCGCAACGGGGCGGGCAAAAGCACCTTGCTAAAACTGATTGCCGGCATGGACAGCCCAGAACGCGGCAGTGTGGAGCGCCATTGTCGGGTATCCTGGCCTATTGGCCTTTCAGGGGGCTTTCAAAGCTCGATGACCGGGCGGCAAAACGTCAAGTTTGTGGCTCGGGTACAAGGCGGTGGCCTCAACGTGCAACGCATTATCGATGCTGTAGAAGATTTTGCCGAGCTGGGCAATGCTTTCGATCGCCCCATTAACACCTATTCATCGGGAATGCGTTCGCGCCTTAATTTTGGCTTGTCTCTGGCATTTGATTTTGATGTGTATCTTTCTGACGAAGCCACTGCCGTAGGTGACCGTGCGTTTAAAGAAAAAGCGGCAAAGGCATTTAAAGACAAGGTAGGCCAATCCAGCCTGATTATGGTGTCGCATTCCGAAGGCATACTTAAAGAACTCTGCCAGGCCGGTATTTACCTAAAAAATGGCCAGGCTCACTGGTACGACGATATCAACGACGCCATAACCGCCTACCACCAGGAAACGAAGCCGTAACACTCATGACTGGCTGGACGGTAGGCGCCGCTTTAGCTGGCGCAAATCAAAAAACTGCGTTGTACCTGATAATTCGGCACCGTCTGCCCCGGCAGCTAAAGCGCCGGCTACAAAACCCGCCGGTTTCTGCTGTGCTTCTGTAGCTGCCGCTTTAGCCGGCAGTCTCTGCGAAGCAGAGAAAAAACCAACAAGCACAACACAGCAATCACACACAACGCCAAGCAAGCAGCTTAAAGCTGACAGCTTACCGCTTACAGCTCGCCCCCAGATAAACGCTAGGTTCGAAAAAGGAACTGAACAAACAAAATGCAAAAATTCATCAAAAAACAACCTCACTGGGCGCTAGCCCTTGCCGCCATTATCGCCGTCAGTTTCTACTGGTTCGCCTGGGCGGCGGATCGCTATGTCTCCCGCGCCACCGTGGTACTGGAAAGCCCGCAAATTGCCGCACCCGAATTCAGCTTTACCAGCCTCATAAAAGGCGGTGGTGGCCATGGCGATCTCTTGCTGTTGCGCGAACACTTGTTGTCAGTCGACATGTTAAACAAAGTACAGGCAGAGTTGCCATTTCGTGAGCATTACAGCGAAAACGGCGATCTGTTTTCTCAGTTAGCGGACGCCGAAACACCGATAGAAGAACTGCATAAATACTACCAAAAACGCATTAGCGTAGAACTGGATGAATACGCCGGAGTACTGAACATCACCGTAGAAGCCTTTGCACCCGAATTTGCCCACCAAATGTCACAGTTGCTGCTGAATGCCGGCGAAGCCCATATGAATGAAATGGGCCAACGCCTGGCAGAAGAACAGGTACGCTTTTTAGAGCGTCAGGTAGACAGACTGGAAGGCCGCCTGGATGAAACCCGCGCAGCCCTGCTGGCCTATCAGAATGAACATGGGCTGATTTCTCCCATTCATACGGTAGAAAGTCTCAACCAGGTAGTTGGTACGCTGGAAGGTGAGCTGGCCCGCATGCAGGCCCGCTATAGCGCAGCGCAAAGTTACCAAAGTGGCCGTTCCGCGGAACTGGTCAGAATAAACAGCGAAATCAATGCCCTGAAAAAACAAATCGGCAAAGAACAAAACCGCCTGGCCAAAGAGACCGGCAATGCCCTTAACAGCATCTCGGCTGACTATCAAACCCTGGAATTAAAAGCCCAGTTTGCCCAGCAAACCTATTCCAGCGCCTTGGCTGCACTAGAGAACACCCGTATAGAAGCCGCCCGCAAGCTCAAGCAGGTCAGCGTGCTGCAAAGCCCGTTGCTGCCAGAATACGCCACCAAACCGGACCGGCTCTACAATGCCAGCATGTTTGCCATTATCACCCTGTTTCTGGCCTTTATTGTCAATATGATGACGCTGATCATTCGCGACCACCGGGATTAAACCAACATGACCTCAACCCCCGTTCACACCTTGGTGCACATTGGTCCCGGCAACGGCAGCCAGTTGCCCGAATACGAAATCATGGCCCCTGCCCGGCTGGTACTCATAGAGCCCCTGCCTACTCATGCCAACAGCCTGCGCCGGCTTGCTGCCAGCCAGCTAAATGCACAAGTTTGGGAGCAGGCCATAAGCTGCCGGCACAACAACCAACCCGCCACTTTTATTGAATTTAATCTTAGCGAAGCCAGCAGCCTGCACCAGCCTAGTGGGCTGCTGCAACTGTACCCCGGCATAAAAACCCTGCGGCAACACCAGGTGCAAACCCAAACCCCGGCCGCCATGATGGCAACACTAAATTTGCCCAAGAGCGAAACGCACCGCCTGGTTGTAGAAGCGAATGGTGAAGAAACCGCCATTATGCTGGAGCTGGCGCAACTGGGCCTGTTGCAGCAATTTAAACAAGTGCAACTGGCCCTGCCTGCCACACCTCTTTATATCAATGAGCAGCCTACAGAACAGCTACCACAACAATTGCAAGACTGTCATTTTGAGCTAATGCAAGAAAACACAGATGATCCCGACATTCACGTGCAGCTGTGGCAGTTTAACCAGCACTCATATCAGCGTGAGCAGCAGCAACATAAATTAACCGCCACAATTAAAGAACAAGAACAGCACCTTGCCCAGCTAACAGCTCAGCTGCAGCAGGAGCAAACCAGGCATGTTGCTGCCAGCAATAATGCGGATGCTCTTACATCCCAGGTAACTGACCTCAAAAAGCGAAATGCAGAGTCAGACCAAAAACTAACCACTTTGCAGCAGTCACTCGGCGAAGCAGAAGCCCTGCAAGCACAAACACAAAAAGAAGCAGCAGCGCTAAAAGAGCAGTGTAAAGCTGCAGAGCAAGCGCAACAGGCCGCACAAGATCAGCTGAACCTGTTGCAACAGTCTCTGGCAGAAGCACAAGCACAGCTTGTCAGCAGCGAAGACGAGCTAACCAAATATAAAAACTACTTTCAAAATCGCAAAAAACAGCACGAAGCCGCCGAGCAGCAAATTGTTGAACTCACCCAACAGCTAAGCAGTGCCAACGAGCAAATAAACCAGCTAACAACACAACTACAACAACAGCAACAGCAACAGGCCGGCAGCAAACTCGGCGAGCTGGAGCAAAAAATGGAGCAACTGTTTGCCGACCAGGCCGAGCAACTGCGGCAAAACACCAATGCCCTGGGCCAGCATGTAACCAAAATGCACGCCAGCAGCAATCGCCAATGGCAGGCAACACTGGCCGTGCAGCACAGCCTCAGCTTTGGTGAACAACCACTGCAGTTTTCAGACACCAGCATAAGCCCGGAGCTGGCACAGCACCTGATAACATTGGTGCAAAACAATAACTACGACCTGATTATTGAATTTGGCAGCGGCCACTCTACCTCTCTGCTGGCACGTGCCTTGTTAAGCCAAAACAAACGCTGGCAAGGCAATGGCCAGCTGGCCTTGCACAACGGTGAGCCACAAACACAGCTGATGCCCAGCGAGCACGATCTGCCCAAACGAGTTATCAGCTTTGAGCACAACAAAACCTTCTACCAGCAAACCAAACAGGCACTGCAACAACAAGGTCTGAGCCAAATAGTAGAGCTGGTGTATGCGCCACTGGTGGATTATTCTGAGCAAGGCAGCGACTATCTGTTTTACGACTGCAAAGATAAAATCAAACAGCTGGCACAAATACTAGCCGGGCGAGAGGCTCATATCTTGGTACTGGTAGACGGCCCCTCTAGCACCCAGGAGCAAGAAAGCGCTCGTTACCCAGCTTTGTCCCATCTGCTCAAAAATCTGGCTGCACACAAGCTGGATATCATCCTCGACGATTACCACCGCAACGGCGAGCAGCATATTGCCGAACAGTGGCGCAGCCAGCTAAAAGCACGCAGCCTGCATTTTAACGAGGCAAGCCTGCATTGTGAAAAGGGGGCTCTGATGCTTGAGATCAATCATTAATATACAACAATCATTATTAACAAATAAGCATATAAAATGACTATGTTACTAACGCAACAAGCAGCTAAGTATTTTTTGCAAGGGAATTATAAAAAAGCCCATGATCTTTACAAGGATGCAGAAAAAGTACTTGGCCCGAAAAATGTAAAAGCCAACTTATTGCTTTGCCAAAAGCGACTAAAAAATAAAAAAAACACCCCAGTGGTATCCTTATCAGGTAGGGGGTCAGCTAGTGAAGAAGTCCACTTACTTAACCAGGAAATCATAAAATTAAATAATGAATTAGAGAAAAAAGATATTACAATTCAGGAACGATTCCAAGAGCTGGCTATATTGACTAAGTTACTTGAAGAAAAATAACCTTACCGGAGAAAAAAATGAAATTAGAAAATACTACCATCGCAGTTTTAGGTTTGGGCTATGTTGGCCTGCCACTCGCTGTTGAATTCAGCAAAAAATACAAAACCATTGGTTTTGATATTAAGAACTCTAGAATCAATATGCTGAATGACGGCATAGATGATACCCTTGAAGTTTCCAGTGATGAACTCAAAGCAGCAAGCAACCTGGTATGTAGCAGTAATGAAGAAGATATCAAGGCAGCCAATGTCTACATTGTCACCGTTCCTACCCCCATCGACGATCATCGCCAGCCCGATCTCACTCCTCTGATTAAGGCATCTGAATTACTGGGTCGGGTGATCAGCCAGGGCGATGTTGTAATTTATGAGTCCACCGTTTACCCAGGTGCCACCGAAGAAGACTGTATTCCGGTTATTGAGCGAGTGTCCGGCCTGACCTTTAACAAGGATTTTTATGCAGGTTATAGCCCCGAACGTATCAACCCGGGTGATAAAGAACGGCCGGTAACCAAAATCATGAAGGTCACTTCAGGATCAACTCCAGAAATAGCTGATTTTGTAGACAGCTTGTATAGCAGCATTATTACAGCTGGTACCTTTAAAGCTAGCAGCATCAAAGTAGCTGAAGCGTCAAAGATCATAGAAAACACTCAGCGCGACGTAAATATTGCCCTGATTAACGAACTTTCCATGATCTTTACCCAGATGGGCATTGATACCCACGATGTGATTGAAGCCGCTGCCACCAAGTGGAACTTTATCAAGCTGCAACCCGGCCTGGTAGGCGGCCACTGCATTGGCGTAGACCCCTACTACCTGGTACATAAGTCCATGTCGGTTGGGCATATTCCGGATATTATCCGTACCGCCCGCGAAATTAACGACGGCATGGCCCGCTTTGTGGCTGGCAAACTCGTTAAGGCCATGATCCAAAAAGGTCTGCAGATTAAGGATGCCAAGGTACTGGTTATGGGCCTCACTTTTAAGGAGAATTGTCCCGACATTCGCAATACTAAGGTTATTGATCTGATTGAGGAACTTGAGTCTTATGGTATAAGTATCGATGTCTTTGACCCTTGGGTTAACGCTCAAGAAGTCAAAAAAGAGTATGGTTTAGATAGTATAGAAATACCTACAAAGAATTTTTATGATGCAGTCGTTTTGAGTGTGGCTCATAATGAATTTATAAATACACAAACAAAAATAGCTGAATACTTAAAAGAAAACCATATCATTTTAGACATGAAGAATATTTTACCTAATGTAAAAAAGAATAAAATAAACTTATAAAAAGATAATAATTAACTTGATATTATCATTTTATA
>NZ_BMKE01000014.1 GCF_014643915.1 Oceanisphaera marina | reverse complement strand
TTGATAAGCGTGCCTGAACTGGGAGATCGTGCAAGTAGCAAAAGCGGATCAAGAGACGATCATCCCATTATTGAGTGTCAAGGCGCTGCGGGTGAACAGTTACATAAAGCGGCGGTTATGCAGCCCGGTCAGTTCATCAAAGTAGGCCATGCGCTCTATGCGCTGCTTGGTTTCCTGTTGTTGCGACAAGTCTTCTACACAGCATACCTGATGCAGGATGCCCAATTTGTCTTTTACCTGAGAAATCCGCAGGTGCACGGGCAGCGTTTTACCGTCGGCACGCAGCAGTTTCTGCTCTCCCTGCCAGCGTTTCTCTTGCTCCATGATCTCGGTAATGGCTTCTATGGAGGGCTGACTGGTATCTTCCGCCCTCAAGCTGAGCATGGAGCGGCCAATCAGCTCGTTGCTGTGGTAGCCACTCATGTCTATAAAAGCCTGATTGGCTCTTTGAATGTGCATGTGGCCGTCGGTAATAAACAGGCCTTCTCGGGTATCAAAGGCGGCGGCAGACACTATTAAGGCTTCCTGGTCGCGCCGGCGTAATAATTCGGCGCTGACCCTGTGCTCAAGTTGTTCCAGTAATGATTGCAGTTGGCTGGAGGCGGGCAAAGGCCGTTTAAACAACAACGCCAGATTACCGACCGTATTGTGTCCACTATCTTTGATTGAAAGCCCTACGTAGGCCTGAATCTTGTGCTTTTGCAGTAGCTCGGACTCAGGGAATAGGGCAGCTGCATCCTGGTGATACACAATAATATTTTGTGCCTGGTTAATGCTGACCTGACAGGGGGTATCGGCCAATGAAAAGCTAAAGGGGGGCTGTAACTCTCCGCCAATCGCACAGGAAACCAGCCGCACTTTTTCTTGCAAGGGTGCTAATAATCCCACCAAGGCAATGTCTGCCTTAAACAGGCTAGCCAATTGCACCATTAGCTGGTTAAAAAAATCCTGACCGGTGTGGTGTAACAACAAAGGGGTTAACTGGTCGATGTCGATATCGCCGTTGGCAACGGGGTTATCCTGGGGCGGCTGGGTTATCAACTCGGCAAGCTGAGCGGCAATGGCGGCTACAAATTGCATGTCCGAAGGCGTCACGGGGGAGCGGGATTGAGCATATTCAAGGCTGATAACGCCTACGATTTTTTGCTCCATCACCAGGGGTACATCCAGGCGGTGCACAATATCGTCACCTGCAAGATAGCTGAATGCACTCAGCAGCGGTTGCTCGGCACAATGGCCATAGCTCAGGCCGCCGCGTTGCAGCAAGGTACGCAAATAGCGTCGTTCTGCCTTTACCGGCTGCAGGGCAAAGGGCAATCCCTGACTGTATAAAGGGCGCAATACTTCTTCGGTTGCATAATGGCGCCACAGAATGACCCGATCAGCCCCCTGGCGGCTCATTAACAGGTCGACCAATATCGGCATTTGTGCCGACAATGTGGCTTTGCCTGTGCTTTGGTTCAGCCAGGTGTGTTGTAGCTGCCATTCGTTGATGCCTAGGGCATCCTGCTGGTGATGTTGAGAGAGATCGGCACTCAGCAGCCAGTGATTGTTTTCAACCGGTGCAAGATGGCACTGCCAGCGGCGTTCATGAATGGTCAGTGTGATGCTGTCAGGCAGGCCTGTGGAACACAGCTGCTCAAGCTTGCGTCTATCGTCCTCGCTGAGTTGGCATAGCAAAGATAGGCTGGCGTCCGGCAAGCGCATATCGTCTGCGGGTTGTGCTGTTAAAGGGGTGAGACAGAATTGCGAGTCCAACCTGAAAAAACACAAATGATGCTGAGGGCGATGCAATGCAGGCAACTGCATACGGTTGAAATTCCTTATAAAATAACAGGTTCCGAGTAAGGTCATACTGACATTAAGCGGGGCATTGTACGGGGTATTGTAAATAACGATACCAAAATTGCCATTAACTTGATGGGGGGCTGTAAAACAATTAATAAGACATTGCTAATGTATGGTTTGCCTGTATTATTAGTATTATCTAATTTACGGAGGGGTACATGATGACCATAGTCAACTTTACGCCATGGACCGCCTTGATAGGCGGAGCCTGTATTGGCACTGGAGCCTTGTTGCTGCTGCTGGGCGCAGGAAAAATAGCCGGCATCAGTGGCATTGTGTCTGGCATTGGCACACAGGCAGATAAAGGGTGGCGACTGGCTTTTGTATTGGGGTTGGTGTTGATGACGGCAGTGTTGTTTGGCAGCGGGAACATCGCCGTACCCGAATTAGCATCGGTGTCTGCGTTGAAACTGGTGCTGGCAGGCCTGTTGGTGGGATTAGGTGCCCGGCTGGGTAATGGCTGCACCAGTGGCCACGGTATTTGCGGCATTGGCCGTTTTTCCTGGCGCTCGATAGTGGCAACCCTGGTGTTTATGGCTGCCGGCATTGCCACTGTCACGGTATTAGGGCTGGGAGCATAACGGTATGTTGATGATTATTTCGTTGTTGTCTGGTGCCTTGTTTGGCCTGGGACTGGCGGTATCCGGCATGATAAATCCCGCCAAGGTGCAGGGCTTTTTGAATGTGTTCGGCAACTGGGACCCGAGTTTAGGACTGGTGATGGGCGGGGCCTTGCTGGTGTTTGCACCGGGTTATTGGTTATGGCGTCGCCTGGGTCGACAGCAGTGCGCACTGGGTGCCGATATGCCCAAGGTGCCGGCGCCGGTCATTGATAAGCGGTTGTTGTTTGGCGCCTTGATCTTTGGCATGGGCTGGGGCTTGGTAGGCATTTGTCCTGGCCCTGCGTTGGGCTTGCTGGGCAGTTTTCAGTGGCAGGCCGGGCTGTTTGTGCTGGCCATGCTGGGCGGATTCTGGCTGGCAGGACGCCTGACGGCGGCCGTAAGCGACAAGCCATAAGCCGAACGAGCAACGAGCGGTTGTCTGGTGCGGTGAACTACCAACTCAATAATAAAGGCTGTGCACCCTTGGCAAGGGTCACAGCTCTCATTATTTACTCGGGCTGATCAGCTTTCGAGGTAATTCATTACCACATTGTGATGATCTTTGGTTTTGAACTTGTCGAACACCTTGCAAACGGTGCCGGACTCGTCGATTAAAAAGCTGATGCGGTGAATGCCGTCGTACTCTTTGCCCATGAATTTCTTCAAGCCCCATACGCCAAAGGCATCGGCCACGGCGTGGTCTTCATCGGACAACAGGGTGAAGTTGAGCTGGTCTTTTTCTTCAAACTTTTTCAGTCGTGCCACCGGATCCGGGCTGATGCCCAAGACCACTACATTGTTTGCTTCAAGCTCGGTTTTGCTGTCGCGCAGGCCACAGGCCTGTACTTTACAGCCCGGCGTCATGGCCTTGGGATAAAAATACACCAGCACTTTTTTGCCGCTAAAATCGCTCAGGCTGACGGAGTCACCATTTTGATCGAGCAGGGTGAAGGCGGGCGCCGGGCTGCCGGCAGGTAAATAGGTCATGATGAGTCTATCCATATCTGGGTGGTAGAGTCAGGATACTAGCATAAATTGCAATGGCCTCCAGCGCCTCTCTTGTATTCGAAGGAAGCCGCCACTACCATAACCCTCTTTCAAGATGTAACGGAATCGCCTATGTTCAGCGGTAGCATAGTGGCATTAATCACGCCGATGACGGCGACAGGTGACGTGGACAACGACAGCCTGAAACGGCTGGTGGAATATCATATAGCCAGCGGTACCAGCGCCATTGCGGCCATGGGCACCACAGGCGAGTCGCCGACCTTGAGTACCGAAGAGCACCTGGAAGTGGTGCGTCTGGTACTGGAATACGCCAATGGCCGCATTCCGGTGATTGGCGGCTGTGGCTCCAATAATACCCGCCAGGCGATACGTTTGAGCCAAACCATGCAAACCATGGGGGTTGCGGCGGGCCTGTCGGTAACACCCTACTATAACAAGCCCTCTCAGGCGGGACTGGTGGCGCACTATAGTGCCATTACCCAGGCCTGTGACTTGCCACAGATTCTTTATAATGTGCCCGGACGCACCGGGTGTGATTTGCTGCCGGAAACGGCGGGACAATTGGCGGAACTTGTGCCCGTGATTGGCATCAAAGAAGCCAGCGGCTGCCTCAACCGGGTCCGAGAGCTGAAGCGCTGTTGTGGCGATGATTTTTTGCTGTTCAGTGGCGACGATCATCTGGCGCTCGATTTTGTGCGTCTGGGGGGGCATGGCGTGATATCGGTCACGGCCAATGTGGCAGCCGCCGAAATGGCGACCTTGTTTCGCGCAGCATCTTCAGGCGACTGGTCTTTGGCCAGTCGGATGCATGAAGGCCTGATGCCACTGCATCAGCAACTATTTTGTGATACCAATCCCATACCGGTGAAGTGGGCCTGTGCCGAGCGCGGGCTCATCAATACCTCAATGCCGCGTTTACCTTTGCTTCCGCTTGCAACAGCAGAGCAGGAGCAGGTAAGGGAAGCGTTAATTAAAGCGGAGTTAATAGGGCGTGGATAAATCGTTGAAAACAAAAAAAATGGTAATGGGCCTGCTGGCCCTGAGTGTATTGGCGGGTTGCAGCAATCCCGAAACGCGCGCCCAGGCCAATCGGGGGTTTGAGTATCAGAATGCAACACTCAGAACCACTCCCTTGCTGATCCCGGGCGGGCTGGAAGCACCCAATTTCAACAATGAATATGTGATCCCCAAGCCAACCGACGCTGCCGTGAGTGGTGTGGTAGGCAAAGACATGGATATTCGACCGCCCACCCAGGTATTGCCGCTGGTGCGTGGCACCGAAGTGCTGGATAACGGCAGTGGCCTGTGGTTTTATCAGCAGCGGTTGGATCAGCCATTGGAACAAGAGCTGAACCAAGCGTTGAAAGCCTTTTTTGAAGGGCAAAAAGCCGAGTATAGCCAGGTGGGTCAAGGCTGGCGCAGTGACGGTAAAGCCATTGGCAATGCCAACCAGCAATTCAGCTGGCAGTTGCTCCCGGACGAGGTTCGCCGCGCGGTTGCGGTACAGGTGAGTGTGAGTGGCGAGAATACGGCGCTGGCACAAGACAAGCAGCGGGCAGAAGCGTCCATGCTCAATGCGTTTTCCCTGTCTTATCAGCGTGAGCTGACCCAGCAGCAAAACCTGCTGGATCGCAGCCCCATCAAATTGACGCTGGATCAGGCTCAGGGCCGTTTGCTGGTGGCCGAAGGCTACGACAGAAGCTGGAAGCGGCTGGTGACCCTGTTACCAAAACTGGGCTTTGATTTAACCAACCGTCAGCAGGCATTGGGTTACGTCGACGTTGAGTTTGATGGCCTGAGCAAAGGAAAATGGGGTGATCTTGGCTTGCCGATGCTGGATATTCCCGAGCAGCAGTATCGCATTCAGCTTGGCGATTTGGGTGAGCAAAGCAGCATTACCCTGAGTGACAAGAATAAAACACCTGTGTCTGCCGATATCTTGAGCAAGGTAGCCACTACCTTTAGCGAAGCTTTTCAGCGTACCGACTTGATTCGCTAATCTTTATTGGCAGATTGAGTGAAGTATCGTTAATGCAGCCCCGTATCGCGGGGCTTTTTTATGGCCGACATTCGGCCAGTCACATCCTGCTTGCGGCCGTGCTTCAGGTATAATGCGACCATGAGTCATATCGAGCAGGGTTTTTTATTAACCCGCCACAGCCGCGACCGACAGGGGCGCAGCGAAATTATTTACTGGTTGTGCACGGCACAGGGCCCGGTACGACTTGTGCTGGACGGCGAGCGCCCGCTGCTGCTGATCCCCCTTGACCAATATGCCAATGCCCGGGCGGTGCTTGGCCAGCAACATATCAATTATCAGTGGGCGACACCCGGGTTACACACCCTGAGCCAACAAGCGGTGGGGGTGCTGTATTTTGCTTCCATAGCTGCGCACAAAGCCGCGGCCGATGCCCTGCGCCGAGACGGCATTTCGGTATTTGAAGATGATATTCGCCTGCATGAGCGGTTTTTGCTGAGTCGTTTTATTCGCGGCGGGGTGGCTTTTATGGGAGAGCCGCAACCAGCCCCGGGATATCGTCAGGTGAACCGTCCTCGGCTAAAGCCCACAGAGTACAGCCCGCAATTTCGAGTGTTGTCACTGGATATTGAATGCTCCGGCCTTGGCGAGCTGTATTCCGTCGGCCTGTATGGCGACGACCTGGCGCAAGTATTGATGATAGGCCAGCCCGAACCGGCCGCGACCGAGATTCTGTGGCAGGCCAATGAAGTGGCCTTGCTCAAGGCATTGGAGTGGGCGCTCGGCCAATACGATCCCGATATTATCATCGGCTGGAACATCGTCAGCTTTGATTTTCGTGTGTTGTTGCAGCGTGCGGCCCTGCATGGCATCAAGCTGCGGCTGGGGCGGGGTGGCGAGCCGGCCTTTATGCGTGAGTCTCACTATACCGGACAGGCGTTTTTGACCCTGGCGGGGCGCGTGGTGATAGATGGGATAGCGGGCCTGAAAACGGCCTGCTATCAGTTTGACAGCTTCAGTCTGGAGTCGGTGGCGCAGCAGTTGCTGGGGCGGGGCAAGCAAACTGACGACGTGGCCAACCGGCTGGCGGCCATTACCCGCGATTTTCATCGTAACAAGCCTAAACTGGCCGCCTACAATCTGGAAGATTGCCGCTTGGTATGGGATATTTTTACCCACACTCGATTGCTGGATTTTTTGCGGCTGCGCAGTCAACTCACCGGGCTGGAGTTGGATAGAATAGGCGGCTCGGTTGCCGCCTTTACCCAGGTGTATCTACCACATCTGCATCGTGCCGGTTATGTGGCCCCCAATCTGCCTGCCGCCGGTGGCCTGGCCAGTCCGGGCGGCTATGTCATGGACTCCCGGCCGGGATTGTATCGTCATGTATTGGTGCTCGACTTCAAGAGCCTGTATCCCGCCATTATTCGCACCTTTAATATCGACCCCCTCGGCCTGGCCATAGGCCTGACAGAAGACGATGCCATTCCCGGATTTCGCGGCGCCCGTTTTTCTCGTCGCCAGCACTTTTTACCCGCCATTATCGAACACCTGTGGCAAGCGCGAGATCAGGCCAAACGCGAGCAGGATGCCCCGCGATCCCAGGCCATCAAAATTCTGATGAACTCCTTTTACGGTGTGCTGGGCTCCGGCGGTTGTCGTTTTTACGATACGCGGCTGGCTTCGTCTATTACCCTGCGTGGTCACGAGATCATGCAGCAAAGCGCTCGCTGGATCACCGAGCAGGGCCATGAGGTGATTTATGGCGATACCGACTCGGTCTTTGTATTGCTGTCCGGTCACCATAATGAGCAGTCCGCCAGTGCAGAAGGGCAGCGTTTGGCCGAGTGTGTTACGCAGCAGTGGCGAGTGCACCTGCAGAGCAGCCTGCAACTGGAGAGCCACCTGGAGTTACAGTTCGAGTGTTATTTTGCGCGGTTTTTAATGCCGACCATACGCGGGCAAGAACAAGGCTCAAAAAAGCGCTATGCCGGATTAAGTCTGAAGCAGGGCGAAAAAAGACTGGTGTTCAAGGGGCTGGAAACGGTTCGCTCCGACTGGACTCTATTGGCGCAACAATTTCAAACCGAGTTGTATCGTCTGGTCTTTGACGAGCAAGATCCAAGTGACTTTGTACGTAAGACCCTGGCGCAAACCCTGGCCGGCGAGCGTGATGCTGATCTGGTCTATCGCAAGCGGTTGCGGCGGCCCCTGGCGCAATATGTGAAATCGCAACCGCCCCAGGTACGGGCGGCGCGGTTGGCCGACGAGCACAATGCCCGCCTTGGCTTGCCGCTGCGTTATCAGCAAAAAGGCACTATTCGCTATGTGATCACGGTCAACGGGCCCGAGCCGGTGGAATATATGAGCTCGGCCATTGACTATCAGCATTACGTGGATCGTCAGCTCAAGCCGGTTGCCGAAGCCATTTTGCCTTTTATCGGCATGAGCTTCGAGGCACTGACCGGTCAGCAGCTAGGCCTGTTTTAATCGGGCAGATTTAGCGTTCAAACAGCATCAGCATGGCCGCCAGGTCTGGCTGCCATTGGTATTTCGCCATGGGCACTTTGTCGCCGGTGAGGGGATCACCCTTGAACAGTACGCCTTCAGCCAGTAAGCGCTGCCTTTGCTCTAGCCAGCCGGGGCTGCCCTTGGGCAGCCCCAGTCGGCCATCTGCCGCAACCACCCTGTGCCAGGGCAGTTGTTCGGTATTCTGGGTACGCAGCGTACTGCCCACCAGTCTGGCCCGGCCGGGCAGGCCAGCCAGATCCGCCAGTTGTCCATAGCTCACCACTTTCCCGCAGGGCACTAACGCCAGCAGCGTTAATATTTGCTGCTGGGCCTGTGTTGGGTGAGATGCCACGGTCAGGAAAACGTACGGGTGAGATCGTTAAGTCCCTGAGATCGATCCAGCAGCTGTTTACTCGAATCTTCTACCTGCGCAATTTTAGTCAGGTTGGCCGAAGAGGTTTCAGAAATACAATGCACATTGTGGCTGATTTCTTCGGCGACCAACTGCTGTTGCTCGGCGGACGACGAAATTTGTACCGTAATACCCACAATATGATCGATTTCCGTGACCACCAGCGCCAGGCTGTTGCTGCCGGCTTCGGCGGCCTGCACGCAATCCTGGCTGTGCGCCATGTTGGTGTCCATCATCACATGCCACTTGGACAGGGTTTGCTGAATCTGGCCGATGCTGGTCTGAATTTGCTCGGTGGCACCATGGGTACGGGTAGACAGGGCGCGTACTTCTTCTGCCACCACGGCAAAGCCGCGTCCATGTTCACCGGCCCGCGCGGCTTCAATGGCGGCGTTGAGTGCCAGCAGGTTGGTTTGATCGGCAATGCCCTGAATTTCGCTCATCAGGGTACCAATGCGATTCGACTCTTCGGTTAACGCCTGGGTCGCTTTTGCTGCCTGCTTGGCCTCTTCGGCCAGGCCCACAATCTTGACGCGGGTCTGTTCCAATTGTTCTTGCGTGACATGACACTGGTGCTGTGCTTCTTCGGCATTGCTGGCCGCCTGCTGGGTATTACGGGTAATTTCGGTGGCGGTGGCCGACATTTCATTAATGGCGGCGGCAATTTGATGGGTATCGCTGTCTTGCTGACTCAGCTCGACGCGCGCGCCCGTCATGGCCTGCATCATGGATCCGGCCAGTTCCTTGAGTGAATCGGTGGCATCGTCTACCCGGCCCAATATGGTACGGGTGCGTGCCTGCCACATTTTAAGATGGTAATCGGCAATGGAATGCGGCGCATCGCCGGAATAAACCAGGCGAGAAAGGCTGTCGTATTCCTTGCCGAGCCCCTGCAGATATTGGCGGGTACCGAGTAACGACTTGCGATAACACACCCCCAGCCACAGCAGGGGTAACAGGCTCCATAGCAGCGTGCTGCCACCGCCGTTGATAAAGGCGCCCGCCAACAAGGCGCATAAGCCGACCAGTGGCAAACTTGCCACCAAGGGCTTCAGCCAGGACGGAGCGCTGTGCTTTTGTTGTTCCTGCTTCAGTAGTTGTCGATAAGCCTGGCTGGCAATATTGCGGGTCTTGTCGTCCAGTTGGGTACGTACCGATTGAAAGCCGGTGATCTTGCCGTCTTGATAGATAGGGGTGACATAGGCATCAACCCAGTAATAACGACCGTCCTTGCAGCGATTTTTTACTGCGCCACGCCAGGGACGACCGGCTTTGGCGTGCTCCCATAAATCACGGAACGCCGCCTTGGGCATATCGGGATGGCGAACGATGTTGTGGTTTTTTCCGACCAGCTCTTCTGGAAGATAACCCGCAACACGACAGAAGATATCGTTGGCATAGGTAATGACGCCACGCAGATCCGTGGTTGAAACCAGTTGTTCCTGGCTATTGTAAGTGACTTCCTCGTCGATAACGTGCTGGTTTCTTCTATTCATTTTATTTTTATGCCCGCGATGAAATGACAGTAATTTCTACCGATTATATCGGCATTCAATATATAAACTTGAGCGTGTTTCTCAATTGTGAAAAATAGATCGATTGGTTTCAATCGATTCTTGTTATGACGCGCTGCTGGTGGTGATTAATTGTGCAGCTTGCAGCGTGGCTCGACGCTTTTATGTGTCCTGACGAACAGAGGGGAGTATGGCTTGTTGCCGCGAACAGGTAAAAAACGTTAAAAAATAATCAAGACGCTGAAAATTGAAGCAAACACAGTTGGCAACAATAAAATGACTTGTATTGTAGGCTGCCACCCTTATAATGCGCATCCATTGAACACCTGCAAGGGTGTATCAATATCTTGGAAGTAAAGAAATTTAGCGGGAATAGCTCAGCTGGTAGAGCACAACCTTGCCAAGGTTGGGGTCGCGAGTTCGAATCTCGTTTCCCGCTCCAAATTTCAGTTCAACTCTCTGCGATGGCGCGTTAGCAAAGCGGTTATGCAGCGGATTGCAAATCCGTTTAGTCCGGTTCGACTCCGGAACGCGCCTCCATCTCCTTATTAGCTTTCCTGCTGTTCAATCTCACTCGTATCATCAAGCCATTCCTTGTCTACCTGAATATACCAGTTACCTTTTGCGTCGCTGAAATTCTGCTTTCTATCCAATCGTTCACTGTGGCGTCCGCCGGTTAGCCAACCCAGCTTGTGCTGCGGAATAAAACCGGGCTTGGGTGACTCAAGTCCCCAAATTCCTCTTTCGCCATGCTCGGATAAAAATTGTTGGCAATGGACAGGATAATAGAGGCGTCCCTTTAAAATCAGACGTTTGTGCTGTGGCAATAATCCCAGCCGTTTTAGATGCTGGTGAACATGGGGTTGCTGGCTCAGCATCAGTTGATGATTCAGCATATGCTGATGCTTGCGACGCAACTTGTCGCGAGGATTCATGCCAAAAGCGCTGTCAAAGGGGTTATCCTGTTGGCTGATCAGGTAAAATTTTACGGCCAGTTCCCAGTGTTCGATGCGTTTTAACCGTTGATCCCAGACAATAAAATCAAATGCCCCCACAGTGGTACCATCAATGACCTGTTGCCAGTCATGGGCCAGCAATTGATAGCGATCATGATCGAGCAGAAAAAAATGCCAAAGTGACTCAAAATAGAAACCGAGTCGACGATGGGGTTGGCAATGCAGGTGCAATAGCGCCGGGTTGTCGTCCAGCTCGAGCAGACGAGGCTGGTATTCGGTTAACAGCTGCGAATACCAGAGATTGTCCGGTGCCTGAGGTGAATGTTGCAGCAGGTTGGGACTGGCCAGGGCCCAGGCCAGGTCTCGTACTATCGGATCTGTGAGCTGCGATAATAAAGAATGCAAAGCATTACTCATTCAAGGAACCTTTTGTTTTAGAATGGGCCCAATCACGCCATGGAGTCAGCATGAATAATTTAGAACTCGAACGGCTGCTGAATGAGCAGCTCAATGTTGAAGCGATTAAAGATTATTGCCCGAATGGCCTGCAAGTGGAAGGCAAGCCCGAGATTAGCAAAATCGTGACGGGTGTAACAGCCAGTCAGGCCTTGATTGACCAGGCGATTGAGGCGAATGCCGACGCCATCCTGGTTCATCACGGTTATTTTTGGAAAGGGGAAAACGAGCAGGTTCGTGGCATGAAACGCCGTCGGCTGAAGGCCCTGCTGGCGCACGATATCAACCTTTACGCCTACCATTTACCACTCGATATTGCCCCTGTGCTGGGTAACAATGCCCAGCTGGCCGCCTTGCTGGGCATTCAGGATGTGGCTCCTCTGGAAGCAGGCAACGCATTGTCGGTGGCGCAGTGGGGGGGGTTGGACTCTCCGCTGAGCGGTGCCGAGCTTGGCGAACGGCTGCAACAACGCCTGCACCACCCTGTGTTGCATGTTGGCGATACCGGCCCCGAATTGATTCGCAGCGTGGGCTTTTGCACCGGCGGCGGCCAGGGGTATATCGACCTGGCGGCTCAACGGGGAATGGATGCTTTCATCAGCGGTGAGGTATCCGAGCAAACCGTGCACGTTGCCCGTGAATGCGGCATACACTTTTTTGCGGCAGGGCATCACGCTACCGAGCGTTATGGCGTAAAGGCCCTGGGCGAGTGGCTGGCAAAAGAGCAGGGATTAGAGGTGAGCTTTGTTGATATCGACAATCCTGCTTGATCACAGCGGGCCAATATAATGAAAACGGCTGACATTTACGGATAAAAAAAGACCAGAGTACATTCATACTCTGGTTTTGCAGCAGCCACACAGGCTAAAAAAGGTTGTCGTTACCAACACTAATAACAGGCATTAATAAAAATAAAAAAACTAAATATAACAAGCAGCTACACAGCATCAGAGAAAGAATAAATGAGTCATACTGAGTGTTGATTCGATGTTAACATCAGGTTAATTTACTGCAAGTTTTTTTCGCACCCAAGGTGCAGAAAGATAAAGCTAATGGTTAAAGGTGAGAATATAAATGGGTGATGAGAGACTGAATGTCTTGTTGGTAGAGGATACCGCCTCTTTGGCTGCGCTTTACCAGGCTTATCTACAGGATGAACCGCTGTCGCTGACCGTGGTGAATAATGGTCAGGAAGCACTCGAGCACATTCGGCGACAACCGCCGGATATTCTGTTGCTTGATTTGTTGTTGCCTGATATGCCCGGCATGGAAATTTTGCAATGGTTACATCGCGAACAGCCCAATATTACCACTATCGTGATCACGGCTCATGGATCTGTAGATGTGGCCGTAGAAGCCATGCGCCTGGGGGCTCACGACTTCATCAACAAGCCGGTTGAAATAGAACGACTCAAGGTCACTTTGCATAACACGATGAAGTTTCGCCACCTTAATCAGCTGGTCGATCGCTATCGTCACGATATTGAAAAAGAGCCTTTTCAGGGTTTTATTGGTGCAAGCCTGCCCATGCAAAAGGTATATCGGCTGATTGAAAACGCGGCTCCCAGTAGTGCGACCGTGTTTGTGACCGGCGAAAGCGGTACCGGTAAAGAAGTGTGTGCCGAAGCCTTGCATCAGCTAAGCAATCGCAGTGAAGGTCCTTTTATTGCCCTTAACTGTGCGGCCATTCCCAAAGAACTGATGGAAAGCGAACTGTTCGGCCACATCAAGGGAGCCTTTACCGGCGCACTGCAAGACCGTGACGGCGCCGTGATCCGCGCCAACGGCGGCACCCTGTTCATGGATGAAATCTGTGAAATGGACCTGGAGCTGCAAAGCAAGTTGTTGCGCTTTTTACAGAGTGGGCAGATACAGCCCGTGGGCAGTTCGCAGCAAATCAAGGTTGATGTACGTATTGTGTGTGCCACCAACCGTGAGCCTTTGCTGGAAGTGGAACAAGGCCGTTTTCGTGAAGACCTGTATTACCGCTTGCATGTTATTCCTATTCACCTGCCGCCGCTGCGCGAACGGGGGGCCGATGTGATCAGCATTGCCACCGCGCTGGTTCGCCAGGCTTCAAGAGAAGAAGGCAAGTCGTTTGTGGGGTTGTCCGAAGCCACCAAAGACAGGCTGCAAGCCTATCACTGGCCGGGTAACGTACGTCAGTTGCAAAACGTGATCCGCAACGCCGTGGTGTTACATCAAGGTGAGTGGATAGAACAGGATATGCTGCCGGCGCCGCTGGATCGTCCCCTGACTGCAGACGCTGCCAGCGAACTGGTGACCGATGCCTTGCCGGCGCCCATAGTGCCGTTAGCCGTGCTGGAGCGTCAGGCAATAGAAAGAGCCATTGGCCATTGTCAGGGTAACGTTTCCCGTGCCGCAGCATTGCTTGAAGTGAGTCCTTCTACTATTTATCGCAAATTACAAAGCTGGGATACCCCAAATGGTTGATTGGCAAAATTTGCAGGCGCAGCTGCCCTTGCTTGATGAGCATCAGTTGCAGCGTATGAAAGATGAGCTAGGAGAACAGGTACTGGGGCGCCTGCTGCGCCTGTTTCTTGAAGATGGCCAACAGCTGGGCGATACCTTGCAGCTCGCCTTTATGGACAATAATACGGAAAAAATGGCGTCTTGCTGTCATAGCCTGCGCTCGGCCTGTGGTAGTTATGGCGCGCTACGCTGTCAGTATTTAAGTGAAAAGCTGGAGCAGTCTTGTCATCAGGAAGATGAAGCCAATATCGCGCCCCAGTTTCACGCCTGGCAACAGGCTCTGACTGCAACCCTGGATGAGGTGCGTACAAGGCTGGAATGGTGTGACAAGCTCTGAATAGATAAATCCCAGGCAAAAAAAATGGCCAACCCAAACGGGTTGGCCGAACTTCAGCATAAGCTGAAGAGAGCACGGGATAAAAACAACTGCCCTATATATGAAATAATCGTGCCAACTTTTCAAACCCTGATTCAACAAGGGTTGCGTTCAATAAACACTCAAAACCACCGTTGCGCAATGCAATTTAATCGCTATTTGCAAAGGCATTTTTTGCAATGTGATATTTCATGGTGGGCTATCTCCCAAAATAGGCGACACGACAATGTTTTTCTTGATTTGAAGCTATATTTCTATCTAAGGTGGTAGTAGAAAACTGGGAAACGTCAAAAACTCCGAGTCGGGTAGACCTAAGTTGCCGCGCACGTAAGCATGGTAATAAGGTGGCCAGACCGTTCAGCCTAAGGCTGTCAGGGTTGTGGGAGAAATGCCGCAGCCTCCCGTATTTGGAAAGGTGTTTATGTTTGAATTACAGGATGCGTTTGCGCGCAAGTTCCAATATTTGCGGTTGTCGGTCACCGACGTCTGCAACTTCAAGTGCCAATATTGCCTGCCGGATGGCTATATGCCAGACGGCCGCAAGTCATTTCTTACCCTGGATGAAATTCGCCGTTTGGCCCGGGCCTTTGCCGCCATGGGCACCAGCAAGGTGCGTATCACCGGCGGTGAGCCTTCTTTGCGTAAAGACTTTACTCAAATCATTGAAACCCTGGCCGGAACTCCCGGTATCGAAAAGGTGGCCATGACCACCAATGGTTATCGCATGGCCAAACACGCGGCTGATTGGCGACAGGCGGGCTTGACTGCCATCAACGTCAGCGTGGACAGCCTGGATCCACGCATGTTTCACCAGATAACCGGTCAGAATCGTTTTCACGAAGTGATGGCCGGTATCGACGCCGCCTTTGTAGCGGGATTCGAGCAGGTGAAGGTGAATGCGGTGCTGATGCGTGGTCTTAATGACGGCGATCTCGACCGTTTTCTGGCCTGGATCAAAGACAACCCCATTCAATTGCGCTTTATTGAGCTGATGCAAACCGGTGAAATGGACGAGTTGTTTCAGCGCCATCATGTGCGGGGGGCCGTGATCAAGGCTGCCTTGTTGCAGCAAGGTTGGCAGCAAAAACTCAGAGCCCATAATGACGGTCCGGCCGAGGTTTTCTGGCATGCGGATTACCGAGGCGAGATAGGCCTGATTATGCCTTATGCCAAAGACTTTTGTGCCAGTTGCAACCGGCTGCGCGTGTCGTCGTTAGGCAAGCTGCATTTGTGTCTGTTTGGTGACTATGGAGTGGATTTGCGTGATTTGCTCACGGACGATGATCAGTGTGGAACTTTGCAGCAACGGCTGCGAGACGCGCTGGCCGATAAAAAGGCCACCCACTTTCTCCATGAAGGGCACACCGGCATGACGCCCCATCTGGCCTCCATTGGTGGCTAGAGCGGCTGGCTACTCGCTGTTATTTTGTATAAACGTATTAAGGGAATGTTATGAGTCATGTAGCGAGCGCGTTTGTGCCGTTGAACATAGCGGTGCTGACCGTTTCTGATACCCGTAATGAAGACACCGACAGCTCGGGAAAATATCTGGTCAATGCGCTGACCGAAGCGGGTCACCAGCTGGTAGAAAAAGCGATTGTTAAAGACGACAAATATCAGCTGCGCGCCCTGGTCTCCCGCTGGATAGCCAGCACAGAAGTGCAGGTGGTACTGATCACCGGCGGGACCGGTTTTACCGGTCGCGATACTACCCCCGAGGCCATCAGCCCCTTGTTTGACAGCCACATTGATGGCTTTGGCGAGCTGTTTCGCCATATCACCTATCAAGAGCTGGGCACGTCCACGGTACAGAGCCGTGCACTTGGCGGGCTGGCCAACCGCACCGCCATTTTTTGCATGCCGGGTTCAACCGGTGCCTGCCGTACCGGCTGGACGGGCATTTTGGCCGAGCAACTCGATGCCCGCCACAAGCCCTGCAACTTTGTACAACATCTGGTGAATGCATGAGTGAATTAACCCATATCAACGCCTCCGGCGAGGCCAATATGGTGGATGTGAGCACCAAGGCGGTGACGGTGCGAGAAGCCCGGGCCGAAGCCTGGGTGCTGATGGCCGAGCAGACGCTGGCGCTGATTGTGAGCGGCCAGCACCACAAGGGTGATGTATTTGCCACCGCCCGCATTGCCGGCATCATGGCGGCGAAAAAAACCGCCGACCTGATCCCCTTGTGTCATCCATTGGCGCTGTCCAGGGTTGAAGTCCAACTCACGCCAGACACAGAACGCGGCGGCGTGCACATTCAAAGCTACTGCAAACTGTCGGGGCAAACGGGAGTGGAGATGGAAGCCTTGACGGCGGCGTCGGTGGCGGCCCTGACCATTTATGACATGTGCAAGGCGGTACAAAAAGACATGCTGATCGACGGCATACGCCTGCTGGAAAAGCGGGGCGGAAAATCGGGAGACTTTACGGCATGACCATAAAAGTGGTGTTTTTCGCTCGCGTACGCGAGCAGCTGGGTCAGGACTCACTGGAATTGAGTGGCGATTTCGACAGCGTCGATGCGCTGCGCCAGCACCTGGTTGCCCGTGGCGAGCCCTGGTCACGCGCCTTGGGCAGCCAGACTCTGCTGGCTGCGGTCAATCACGATATAGTGCCGCTGCATACGGCCGTGAAGGCCGGCGATGAAGTGGCTTTCTTTCCGCCGGTCACGGGAGGCTGACATGATCAGCGTGCAAACCCGGGACTTTGATTTGGCCACCGAATATGCCGCCCTCAGTGCATCACACCAGACCGGTGCCGTGGTGACCTTTGTTGGCAAGGTACGGGACATGAATCAGGGCGACGCCGTCAGCGGCATGACCCTTGAACATTATCCCGGCATGACGGAGCGGGCCTTGCAGCAAATTGTCGACCAGGCTCAGGCGCGATGGCCATTGCTGGAATGCCGGGTTATTCATCGGGTTGGTGCTTTGGCGCTCGGCGATCAGATTGTGTTGGTGGGCGTGGCCAGCCTGCACCGTGAAGCGGCTTTTTCTGCCTGTCAGTTCATTATGGATTACCTTAAAACCCGAGCCCCCTTCTGGAAGAAAGAACAAACCCCACAGGGCACCCGCTGGGTTGACGCCAAAGACAGCGACAACCAGGCAGCCAGCAACTGGGATGAAAAGTCGCACCCATCCCGTTAAAAACAAGCCGTCATCCTGACGAACGTCAGGATGACGGTGTTTCGATTCTCGGCCGTTTTCCTGCTTCCAGCTTTGCACTTCAAGCTTTACTTGGTCTCAAACTGACTCCTTGCTAGTATAGCCATCTAAATGTCTAAACTGCGTGTTTGGCTATCGGTCATTATCGTCTATTTCAAGGAGTTGTTATGCGTCGAACCCTGCTCAAGTTGCCCTTGCTGGCGCTGGCCTTTGCTGCCTTGCCGCTATCTGTGATTGCCGCAGATGCAGACAAAAAAGAAATCGTGATTGGCACCACAGTGGGGGATTTTGCCGACATGGTGAGCGAGTCGATCAAGCCTTATCTTGAGCAACAGGGCTATCAGGTGAAGCTGGTTGAATTCACCGACTACGTCATTCCCAATATGGCGCTGGCGGAAGGCTCGCTGGACGTTAACTGCTTTCAGCACAAGCCCTATCTGGACAGCTTTATCAAAGACCGCAAACTCGACCTGACTCCCATTACTCAGGTGCCGACCGGCCCCATGGGCCTGTATTCCGGCAAGCAGAGCTCACTGGAGCAGGTAAAGGCGGGCAGCACGGTCGCCATTCCCAACGACCCCACCAATCAGGCGCGAGCACTGTTGATGCTGGCCGATTTGGGCTGGATTGAACTGAAAACTGACATCGATCCTCTGAAGGCGAGCGAGTTTGATATCGCGAGCAATAGCAAAGGCATCAAGCTGGTGGCACTGGAAGCCGCTCAACTGCCTCGTGCACGCCAGGATGTTGATTTTGCGGTGATCAACGGCAACTATGCCGCCTCCAGTGGCATTGCCTTCGGTGATGGTCTGTTTCTGGAACGCAGTTATGACTTTATCAACTGGGTGGTGATACGCAGTGAAGATCAGCAACAACCCTTTGTTCAGGATGTGATTGCCGCCTATAACTCGGACGCGTTCAAAGACTATGCCGTCAAGCGCTTCGAGGGATACAAGTATCCCGAGTCCTGGGAGCAATAAGCCGTGCTATCGCCATCTTGCAAAAACTGGCAGTTTGCCGTGCACGGTCGTCAGTTGGCCGTGATGGAGTGGGGCAATCCCGAGGGCGTGCCCGTGATTGCCCTGCATGGCTGGCTGGATAATGCCGCCAGTTTTACGCTGTTGGCGCATCATCTGCCGCAGATTCGACTGATTGCGCTCGATTTGGCCGGTCACGGCTTGTCCGATCATCGGCCAGCCGGCCAGCCCTATTATATTTGGGACAACGTGGCCGACGTGCTGGCCTTGGTTGAGCATCTGGGGTTGGAAAGGGTGGTACTGCTGGGTCACTCCTTGGGCGCGGGCGTGGCGACCTTGTTTGC
Source organism: Oceanisphaera marina (assembly GCF_014643915.1). Lineage (GTDB taxonomy): Bacteria > Pseudomonadota > Gammaproteobacteria > Enterobacterales > Aeromonadaceae > Oceanimonas > Oceanimonas marina. The sequence continues at coordinate 80,334 of NZ_BMKE01000014.1, read as the reverse complement.
CGGGGCGTTTCCCGAGCGGGTCAGTCGCATGATTTTGCTGGACGGCATGATCCCGCTGGATTATCCCGCCGAGCAATTACCCGAGTCCATGGCCAGGGCCTTGCGTCGTGGCGCTCGGCTGGGGCGGCGTTCACTGCGTCCTTATGCCAGCTTTGAAGAGGCATTGCAGACGCGCATCAACAGCCGCTGGCCGGTGAGCCGACAAGCCGCCACCTGGTTGCTGGAGCGGGGTCTGAAACAACAAGCCGATGGCTGGGTGTGGCGCAGTGACATAGCTCTGACCCAGCCTTCCATCGTGCGGTTGTGCGAGCCACAAATCGCGGCCTTCGTGCGTCGTTTGACTATGCCGGTAAAACTCATCATGGCAGAGCGGGGCGAAGAATTATCTCTTATTGAGTCTATGCTGCACATGGTGCCGAGTCTCGAGTTCGATATGCTGCCCGCCACTCATCATTTACACCTGGAGCCGGAGCCGGCCCGGCAGATTGCAGACTGGATCAGCCAGCGCCTGCTGGCGGATCAAGACGGTTAAAGCAGTAATGAGTCTTGCGGCGGCACATCCTGGCCGCCCAACTCCAGCTCGAGCTGCTTTTTACGCGCCGCCGCCAGCACGCGGCGCTTACGGTCCTGGCACAGCCGGATCACCTCGCGTTTTTGTCCCGAGCTGAACTGCAGCCAGTTGAAACGCTCGTCGCGATTACGAAAACAGCCTTTGCAGTAGCCCCGATTATTGACCTGACACACACCGATGCAGGGGCTGGGTACGTCAAAAAACTCCAGTTGTTCCATAATGCGCCCTCCATCCATTCTTATCTAAATGGAGCATATTTCATCGCGTTCGGCAAGTACAAGCCTGCATTGGCGGAGCGTGCCTGGGTAGGATTTACAGCCAGTCGCGCAGTCGGTACCAGGTCATGGCCAGCATCAGGGCGGGGGTTCGTAGCAGTCGGCCACCCGGAAAGTCATGGTGGGGGATCTTGCAGAACAGATCGAAGCGTTCAGCCGAGCCGGCTATGGTTTCGGCCATCAGAAAGCCTGCCATGCCGGTCAGCGCAATGCCGTGACCAGAAAAACCCTGGGCAAAATAGACGTTGCCGTTCAAACGACCAAAATGCGGGGCGCGATTCATGGTAATTCCCACATACCCACCCCAGGTGTATTGCTGGGCCACGTCCTGCAGTTGAGGAAAAATATGGCGCAGCCGTTGCCCCATGAGCGAGGCCAGATGTCTCGGCTCCCGGCCTGAATAACTGACTCTGCCGCCGAACAGCAGTCGATGATCGCTACTGAGGCGAAAATAGTCGAGCACAAAATTGATGTCGGCAACGGCCATATTATTGCGAATGAGATCCTGTGCTCGTTCGGCCCCCAGGGGCTCAGTGGCGGTAATATAGGTGCCCACCGGCATCAGCTTGCGCTCAATATCGGGGGCAACCCCGCTCAGGTAGGCATTACCGCATAATAATAAATGCCGGCAGCGCACGCGGGCCCGATCAGTAAAGGCGATGGGAGTGGCACCTTGCTCGATACGGGTAACGGCGCTGTGTTCGTAAAAGGTCGCACCCGCCAACTCGGCGGCACGCACCAGCCCCAGGGTGTAGTTAAGCGGGTGTACATGGCCGCTGTTCGAATCATACAGCCCCCCAATATAGGCGTCACTGGCCAGTTGCTGGCGCAGTTGAGTGTGATCCCACATGCGTAATGAAGAATAGCCAAAGTCGTTTTTCAACGACCGCTGCCAGTCTGCCAGCTCTTTCATGTGCCGCGGCTTCATGGCGGCATGTACATGGCCTTCAACCAGATCGCACTCGATATGATGCTGCTTGATGCGTGATCGCATCAGATTCATGGCAGCCAGCGAGGTTTGCCACAGTGACTGACTGGCACTGTGGCCCATCAGGCGAGTCAGTTTTTCCTGCTCGCAGGCATAGCCAAAAATCATTTGCCCGCCGCTGCGTCCCGACGCCCCCCAACCCACCTTGTTGGCTTCCAGCACCACCACCTTGTAGCCTTTTTCTGCCAGCGAGAGTGCGGCCGACGCGCCGGTGATGCCGGCACCGACAATGCAGACATCCACATCCAGGTCTTGCTCAAGTGCCGGGTAGTGCAAGTCCAGGTTTGCAGAGGCGGCATAGTAAGAATCAGGATGTTGTGTCATAACCACTCCGTGCAATAGATCAAGTGACAGCCGAGTATTCAAGTGTATATCGGTCTGCCCTGTTGCCGATAGCGAATCCAGGTTAAAGATGCCGATCTAAATTCGCATATATCTATACAAGCCATGGTGTTAGCTTAAGATAAAGCATGTTGTTCACTTTTACTGTGGGTATCACCGATGAGTAAATACGAAACAAAAAAACGCGATATGGAATGGCTGAAAGGCTGGATGAAACAGCACGCCATTACCGAAGTGGAATGCCTGTTGCCCGACTTTACCGGCAATGCCAGAGGCAAGATATTACCGGCCAGCAAGTTTTTGAAAGAAGGTGGCATGCGGCTGCCGGAAAATATCTTTCTGCAAACCGTCAATGGTGATTGGCCCGATGATGAACACATCGACTGGACCGAGCGGGATATGGAGCTGCAAGCCGACATCAATACGCCACGGCTGGTGCCCTGGGCCAGTGAACCCACGGCTCAGGTGATCCACGACTGTTTCGATGCCAGTGGTCAGGCGGTAGAAATGGCCCCGCGCAGCGTATTGCGGCGAGTGTTGGCGCTGTATGAAGCGCAGGGCTGGCGTCCGGTTGTGGCCCCGGAGCTGGAGTTTTTTCTGGTCAAGAAGAATGAAGATTGGGACTATCCGCTGGAGCCGCCCATTGGGCGCAACGGACGGCCAGAAACCGCACGTCAGTCATTCAGTATCGATGCGGTCAACGAGTTTGATCCTATTTTCGAGGATATGTACGATTTTTGTGAAGCTCAGGGACTGGAAGTCGACACCCTGATCCACGAATCGGGCGCGGCTCAGATGGAAGTGAATTTTTTGCACGGCGATGCGCTCGATCTGGCCGATCAGGTGTTTTTATTCAAACGCACCATGCGCGAAGCGGCCATGCGCCACAATGTGTATGCCACCTTTATGGCCAAACCCATGCAAAATGAGCCGGGCAGTGCCATGCATATTCATCAGAGCCTGATTGACGGGGCCGGAAATAATCTGTTCAGCAATGCCGATGGCAGCCACAGCGACTTGTTTCTGCACTGTATCGGCGGCATGCAGCGTTATATTCCCAGTGCCGTGGCCTTGTTTGCTCCCAATGTAAACTCGTATCGGCGTCTGGCGTTTGGTGACGTGGCGCCGCGTAATATGGAGTGGGGAGAAGACAACCGCACCGTGGGCCTGCGTGTGCCTCGTTCCGCGCCTGCCGACCGGCGTATCGAGAACCGCTTTGCCGGTGCCGATGCCAATCCTTATCTGGCGCTGGCTGCGAGCCTGGCCTGCGGTTATCTGGGCATGATGAATCAGGTGGCCGCCACCGAACAGGTGCAGGGCAGTGCCTATAATATGCCCTTTGGGCTGGCGCGCAGTCTGGAAGAAGCCTTGCTGGAATTGGAGCGATGCGATGAGCTGTGCCAGTTGCTGGGGCCGAGATTTGTCAGTGCCTTTATTTCGGTCAAGCGCAAGGAGTACGAGGCGTTCTTTACCGTGATCAGCGCCTGGGAGCGAGAGTTTTTATTGCTGAACGTGTAACTCGCATCATAACAGGCGTTCACAGTGTCAGGCGGTTGGGTGGCGTTGCAGCGCTATAATGTCATTATTAATCACATCAACAAGCTAATACAGAGGCAGATATGGATATCGGAGTTCCACGAGAAATAAAAAATCATGAGTATCGGGTAGGCATGACACCGGGCGGTGTTAAAGAGCTGGTACGCGACGGTCACCACGTTCTGGTGCAATGTGGTGCCGGCAGCGGCATTGGCCTGCTGGATGAAGATTACGCCGCCGCCGGTGCCGAGCTGGTGAAGGATGCCAGCGAGATTTTTGCCCGTGCCGAGATGATCATCAAGGTAAAAGAGCCCCAACCCGAAGAGTATCGCCAGCTAAGACAGGATCAGCTGCTGTTTACCTATTTGCATCTGGCACCGGATCTGGCGCAAACCCGGGGGCTGCTGGCTTCGGGATGTACCGCCATCGCCTATGAAACGGTAACCGATGATCAGGGTGGCTTGCCTTTGCTGGCCCCCATGAGCGAAGTGGCGGGGCGCATGGCGGTGCAGGCTGGCGCCCATTGTCTGGAAAAAGCCCAGGGCGGGCGTGGGGTATTGCTGGGCGGTGTACCGGGCGTATCGCCTGCTCGGGTCCTGATTTTGGGGGGCGGCGTGGTGGGCATCAACGCCGCGCGCATGGCCATGGGGCTGGGGGCCGATGTAACGCTGATGGACACTTCATTGGCGCGACTTACCGAACTGGATGCACTGTACGGTCCTCGCTTGAAAACCCTGTATTCCACCGCTGCCAATATAGAGGCCGAGTTGGTACACAGTGAGCTGGTGATTGGTGCGGTATTAATTCCCGGCGCGGCAGCCCCTAAACTGGTCACCCGCGACATGCTACAGCTGATGCCCAAAGGGGCGGTACTGGTCGATGTGGCGATTGATCAGGGAGGGTGTTTTGAAACCAGTCATATTACGACCCACCAGGACCCAACGTTCGATGTTGACGGCATAGTGCATTATTGTGTGGCCAACATGCCCGGAGCCGTGGCCTATACTTCTACTTTTGCTCTCACCAACGCCACGCTGCCTTTTATCAAGGCATTGGCAAATCTGGGCTGGCAGCAGGCGTTGCAACAAGACGCCCATCTGGCGCAAGGGTTGAATGTGCATCAAGGGCAGATTGTGTGTCAGGCGGTGGCCGAGGCACATAACCTGGAATATACGCCACTGATGCAGGTGCTGGCGGCAGATTGAACTTTTGTATGTGATAACGACCATGAGGTGATGATGGGGCTGGAAGAAAAACAGCAACAACAAAGCAAGGCTCGCTTTTTGACCGATATGGAATCGGTAGACCCCTCACGCCTCAGCCAGGCCGCCAGCGCGGGCGAGCGCAAGCTGAATCAATTAAGTGGCCAGCCGCCGTCGTCATTGGCCCAATTGTGGCAAGATTTACGCTTGATGGTGAATTTGCTCAATGACTATCGCAAAGGTCACTACAGAACCGTGCCCTGGAAGGTGATCGCGGCCATAACGGCGGCCCTGGTGTATTTTGTGTCGCCGGTGGATGTAGTGCCCGATTTCTTGCCTCTGGCGGGATATCTGGATGATGCGCTGGTGATCAAGCTGGCTCTGGATTTGGCGCGAGCCGATCTGGCGCGTTATAGCCAATGGCGAACCTGGCAATCAGAACCTGATACGGCAGAAAAAAACACGCCGAGCACATAAGTATATGCTCGGCGTGTTAATCAATAACGGCGGGGGACAGGCTTGTTAGCCGCCCCGTTTGTTGTTGTCTTCATCATCGGGATGGTAACTGCCGGGAGGTGCAGGGGGGACTCCCCAGTTTTCTTCTTTGGCTTTATCTTTTTTCTCTTCTTGATCCCAGTCTTTCAAGTGCATTTTATCGCGATTTTTCTTTACTGATCGTTCAACCCGCTTGGTGTCTTTGAGCGCGCCAACAAACAGCCCGACAACGAACAACAGGGGTAAAGCAATCCAGAGCCAGGTGCTCATGGTTTAATCCTCATTAGAGTGGCTAGCTATATAACGGACAAAAATATCGTCCAGTTGCTTAAGGATATGCGTTTTTCCGGCAATATGCTGCAACCTTAAGGTGTCGGCTATCAGCGGCAGGGTCAACTGACTGGCGCAGCCTTCGGCCAGGGGGCGATAACTCACATGCCAGGGTTCAATCGCCACTCCATTATGTTGCTCGGCAAACGGCAGAAAAAAATCAAATCGTGCCATATTGGCTGTCAGCCATTGGCTTAGCGGATAAAAATAACCACCGGCCTGATACTCCCAGGGCTCCAGCTTTAATTTGGCTCCCTCGGGTAACAAGTCGGGGTCGTAAATATCCAGGTCCGTCCCCCAGTGATGGCGGCTGGTGCCGGGCAGGGCGCTCCAGTGCAAAATGGCGTTAATGCGCTCGGTCTCACTCAATGCCAGGGCGTCCAGCGGCTGGCTGTGGGCATCCAGCAGCGGGCGTTTGCCTTCGAACTTGCCATTCCAGATTGCCAGCTGGCGCTCAAAACTGCGAAAGCTGGACGCCGGCATCAGGTTGAAACCCGCCTCGGCGGCCGCGGCCTGCATCGCCATAAAGGCTTCTCTGGCCTCGGCTTGCAAGCGGTGCCCCGGTTCATTCAGCGCCACCAGATGGCTGTCATTCAAGCCCAGCAGGCAAAGCGGATTCATGCCAGTAACCGTTCCAGAATGCCTTCATACATATCGGTAAGCAGCTCGAGATCGGCAATTTTCACGCACTCGTTCAATTTGTGAATGGTGGCATTCACCGGGCCCAACTCAATTACCTGGGCACCGGTTTGCGCAATAAAACGCCCATCCGAGGTGCCGCCCGTGGTCAACAGCTCCGGGGCTTTATGTCTCACTGCGGTAATGGCGTCAACGGTAGCCTGCACCAGCTCGCCTTTATCGGTAAGAAAAGGCTGACCGTTAAGCAGCCAGTCGATGTGATAATCCAGACCGTGGGCGTCCAGAATGCTGTGTACGCGGCTTTTTATCTTGTCTTCATCCAGCTCGGTGCTGAAGCGAAAGTTAAACTGCACCTTGAATTCACCGGGGATCACATTGGACGCCCCTGTGCCGGCGTGAAGGTTGGCAATTTGAAAGCTGGTAGGAGGAAAAAACTCGTTACCCTTGTCCCAGACCGTATTGGCCAGCTCGGTCAGGGCTGGCGCCGCCTTGTGTACTGGGTTGTCCGCCAGGTGCGGATAGGCTACATGGCCCTGAATGCCTTTTACGATCAAATCGCCGGTCAACGAGCCTCTGCGGCCATTCTTGACCACATCACCGGTTTCGCTGGTAGAAGAAGGTTCGCCCACCAGGCACCAGGTGATTTTTTCGTTACGGGCTTCCAGGGTATCGATGACGCGGGTAGTACCGTTGATGAAGGGGCCTTCTTCATCACTGGTGATCAAAAAGGCGAGAGAGCCTTTGTGATCCGGATGCTGGGCAATAAATCGTTCGGTTGCTACTACCATGGCCGCCAGCGAACCTTTCATGTCGGCGGCACCTCGGCCATGCAAATAACCGTTGATGGCGGTGGCTTCAAAAGGCGGAGTATGCCATTGGTCCAGCGGGCCCGGAGGGACCACATCGGTGTGGCCGGCAAAACAGAACAGCGGACCTTCACTACCCCGGCGTGCCCACAGGTTGGTGGTGTCTTCAAACACCATGGTTTCCAGGGTAAATCCCAGGGCTTCAAGGCGCTTGCCCATCAGCTCCTGGCAGCCTTCGTCTTCGGGGGTGACGGAGGGGCGATTGATCAGTTCCCGGGTCAGGGCCAGCACGGCAGAGTCAGTCATTCTCGATCCTTGATTATTGATGGATTACTTATTAAATAGGTGTGCATACAGCTCGGGCTTGAAGCCCAGATGTAACTCGTCGCTCAGTACCAGCAGCGGCCGCTTGATAAGCGTCGGGTTGGCCTTGAGCAAGGCGGCAGCTGTGCCGGCTCCCAGGTTGGCTTTGTCGGTATCGGAGAGGGCGCGATAAGTGGTACTGCGTTTGTTGACCAGAGATTCCCAACCCAGTTTGTCGAGCCATAGCTGCAGATTTTCGTCATCGAGTCCGTCTACACGGTGATCGACGAACTGATAGTGGATGTCGTGTTGCTCCAGCCAGTTGCGGGCTTTTTTGACGGTATCGCAATTTTTGATGCCATAGAGTGTGATGGTCAAGGCGGGTTCCTGTAACGCAGAATGCATAATAAAGCAGAATTTTGTCACTTAAGCCAAGCGCCTGCAACCGGCTACCGCCAAACAATCACACCGCGATCTCGCCAATGATTTGTAGTTAGCCGCATTATACACTGGCGCCCACACGGCACTTTGGTTACTGTTGGCGTTTTTTGTCATTTCTGTCGCAGTCTGTCGCAGCTGCTGGGTCGAGTGTTACCTGCCCTTGCACAGATTGGGTGCGTTATTTAATGGTTTTGTCTTTAATCACAAATAGCCTTGATACGAGTTGGCCGTTTAACTATTTGAAAAGGGGAATGGGTTGGAACTCAAAGAATACTGGAGTGATAAAGGTCACTCTCGGGATTTTAAGCTCATCCGCATTGGTTTTGTGGCCGTTCGCTTTCGTTGGCTGGTGACGCTGCTCATTATTGGTATTGCCGGTTGGATCGCCGTGGACTGGTGGGTGCTGGATACGGCCCATTTCAAGCTGTTGTGGAAAGTTCGACTCATGACGGGGGTCATGTTAACGCCGCTGTTACCGCTCAGTTACCTGTGCAAACTCAATCGCCGCTGGATGGTGCTGTCGCTGTTTGCGCTGGTGATTATTTTGCTGCTCTTCAATCTGGTCAGCCTGTGGAGCTTTCGCGATGTGGCCACCATGCCGGCAGGTTATGTGGCGTTCCCCTATTTTTTGCTGGCACTGTTAGCGGTGTTGCCATTGCCCATCCGTTCCGGAGTGCGGATAGCCGTGACTATCATGGTCGCGGTGCTGGCCACCGATTATTGGCTGGACTCGCACACCCTCAATAACGGCAAGCTGATCGATAGGGTATGGTTGTTGCTTTGCTTCAGTCTGGCCATGATCTGGGTACAGACAGGGCAGTTGCGCATGCTGATGGATTTGTATCGGGAGTCGACCCGGGATGCGCTTACCCGTCTGATGAACCGTCGTTTATTCATGCAGCAATTTGCCGCGGTGCGCCACGACAGTAAGGCCGATCAGCCTTACACCCTGATATTGTTCGACTTGGACAAATTCAAACGCATCAATGACGAACACGGCCATCTGATGGGGGATGAGGTGCTGGTGCGGGTGGCGATGACCCTGATGGACATTTTTGGCCCGGATGCCATGGTGGCGCGTTACGGCGGCGAAGAGTTTATTGTGTTGCTGCCCAATACTCGGCTGGAGCAGGGGGTACGCAAGGCCGAAACCTTGCGCCTGGCGGTAGAATCCCAGCCGGTGGAAAACCCGCTGGATGAAAGTGAAGTCACGGTCACCCTGAGTGGCGGTGTGGTAGAAGGGCACCATAACAGCGATATGACCGAGCTGTTGCTGTGGGTAGATGAGGCTCTGTATGAGGCTAAAAGTCAGGGGCGTAACTGTGTGGTCGCACATGTTTAGTACAACTGGCGAATAAGGGCTCAGACGATGGTGGTTTGATAAGAGGGCTTGGCTTATACTGGCCGCGAGCCCCTACTTATTCAAATCATAACTCCCCTGCGGGATAATAACTTAAGCGAGATGTCTTATGCCCAAAGCGCATCATGAAAAACGTGCCCTCTATGTACCTTTTGCCGGACCAGCACTGCTAGAAACGCCGTTACTGAATAAAGGCGGCGCTTTTTCCAAGGATGAACGTATTGCCTTTAACCTGGACGGTTTGTTGCCACACAATATCGAAACGATTGAAGAGCAGGCATCGCGGGCATATAAGCAATATACTTCTTTTCAAAACGATCTCGACAAGCACATTTACCTGCGCAACATTCAGGATACCAACGAAACCTTGTTCTATCGTTTGGTACACAATCACCTGAGCACCATGATGCCCATTATTTACACCCCGACCGTAGGTCAGGCGTGTGAAGAGTTCTCCAACATCTATCGTCGCGCCCGGGGCCTGTTTATTTCATACCCGGACCGTGATCGTATCGACGATATTCTGCAAAACGCCACCAAGCGTAACGTCAAGGTGATTGTGGTGACCGACGGCGAACGAATTCTGGGCCTGGGCGACCAGGGCATCGGCGGCATGGGCATTCCTATCGGCAAGCTGTCTTTGTATACCGCCTGTGGTGGTATTTCACCGGCCTATACCCTGCCAGTGGTGCTGGATGCGGGTACCAATAACCCTCAGTTGTTGAAAGATCCCATGTACATGGGCTGGCGCAACCCGCGGGTCACCGGTGAAGAATACGAAGAATTCGTGGATGCCTTTATTCAGGCAGTGAAGCGTCGCTGGCCCAATGTGCTGTTGCAGTTTGAAGATTTTGCACAGAAAAACGCCATGCCGGTACTCAACCGTTATAAAGACGAATTGTGCTGCTTTAACGATGACATTCAAGGCACCGCCGCCGTGACGCTGGGATCCTTGATTGCGGCCTGTCAGGGCAGTGGCAGCAAGCTGTCCGAGAAAAAAGTGGCCTTCCTGGGCTCAGGCTCGGCCGGTTGTGGTATTGCCGAGCAAATTGTGGCGCAAATGAAAGCCGAAGGTCTGAGCGATGAAAAAGCCCGCCAGCGGGTGTTCATGGTTGACCGTTTCGGTTTGATCACCGACAACATGCCCAACCTGGTTGATTTTCAGCGTCCACTGGCTCAGTCACTGGAGCACATCAGCGACTGGGAGACCGCCGGCGAGAATATTTCGCTGCTGGAAGTCATGCAGAACGGCAAGCCCGACATCCTGATCGGGGTATCCGGCCAGCCGGGCCTGTTCACCAAAGAAGTGATTCAGACCATGCACGCCCATTGCGAGCGTCCTATTGTGTTCCCGCTGTCCAACCCCACCTCGCGGGTAGAAGCCACGCCAGAAGACATTATCAACTGGACCGATGGCCAGGCACTGGTTGCCACCGGCAGTCCGTTTGCTCCGGTAGAGTACAAAGGCAAGCTGTTTGAAATCGCGCAATGCAACAACTCCTACATCTTCCCCGGCATTGGTCTGGGTGTGTTGGCCTGTGGTGCCAAGCGAGTAACCGACGCCATGCTGATGTCGGCCAGTCGCGCGCTGGCTGCCACCTCTCCCATGGCGATTAACGGCGAGGGTGCCTTGTTGCCAGCATTGAAAGACATTCAGGAAGTGAGCCGTCAGATTGCCAAGATGGTCGCCAAAACCGCCCAGTTGCAGGGTCATGCACTGCAAATTTCCGATGCGGCGCTGGATGAAGCTATTGAAGCCAACTTCTGGCAGCCTGAATACCGCCAGTACCGTCGCGTTTCTTTCTAAACTCGGCATTTGGCGTCATGTGAAACAAGGGCATGCTTCGGCATGTCCTTTTTACTTTTCGCAGTAATAAAAAGTAACTTTATGCCGGTTTTTTGTTGAAAAACACAAATTCAGCCTCATATAGCTTAACCTGAGCCACAGTGATGCTCGACGCTGCAAGCATGCCTAGTTATAATGCCGCGTCTAATTTGCCAAGAAGACGGCGTTGTTGCGAAAACACACTGTCTTCATCAAGATTCAAGGAAGCAGCCCAGGCTGTTTTAAATCAATCACAGGTCAGCACCAAGGTGCTGAAGAAAATTGAGGTAGAAGAATGCAAGTTTCAGTAGAAACGACTCAAGGCCTGGAGCGCCGCCTGACCATTACCGTACCTGCCGACAAGGTAGAAGGCGAAGTAAACAGCCGCCTGCGTCAACTGGCTAAAACCCGTCGTATCGACGGTTTCCGTCCAGGCAAAGCGCCGCTGACCGTTATCAAGAAAATGTTTGGTGCCTCGGTAGCAGAAGATGTTGCTGGCGATTTGATGCAGCGTAACTTCTTTGAAGCCGTGATCAGCGAAAAGCTGAACCCGGCTGGCATGCCAACCATGGCACCGTCTGCACTGAAAGCCGGCCAGGACTTTACCTTTACCGCCACGTTCGAAGTGTATCCAGAAGTGGAAGTAAAAGGTCTGGACGCCGTTACTGTAGAGAAGCCACAGGCTGAAGTACAAGACGCCGATCTGGACAAGATGATCGAAACCCTGCGCAAGCAGCACGCCGACTGGACTGCCGTTGAGCGTGAAGCCACCACTGACGACCGTGTAACCATGAACTTCGTGGGCTCGGTAGACGGTGAAGAGTTTGAAGGCGGCGCCGCCGAAGACTTCGTTCTGGTATTGGGTTCCGGCCGCATGATCCCGGGCTTCGAAGAAGGCCTGATGGGCAAGAAAGTGGGTGACGACTTTACTCTGGAAGTGACTTTCCCCGAGGAATATCACGCCGAAAACCTGAAAGGCAAGCCGGCCCAGTTCGCCATTGCCGTGACCAAGGTAGAAGCCCAGCAGTTGCCTGAGCTGACCGAAGAATTCGTCAAGCGTTTCGGCATTGCCGATGGCGCCGTTGACGGCCTGAAAGCAGAAGTGCGCAAGAACATGGACCGTGAACTGGCCCAGGCTCTGAAAGCCTCTGTTAAAGAGCAGGTGATTGACGGTCTGCTGGAGCAAAATCCGGTTGATGTGCCAAAATCACTGATCGACAATGAAATTGAAACACTGCGCAAGCAAGCGCTGCAGCGTTTTGGTGGCATGGATCCGAAAAACGCACCACAACTGCCTGCCGAGCTGTTCCAGGAACAGGCCGAGCGCCGTGTACGCGTAGGTCTGCTGCTGGGTGAAGTGATCAAGCAGAACGAAATCAAGGCCGACGATGCCAAGGTTCAGGAGATCATCGCCAACATGTCTTCTGCCTATGAAGATCCGGCTGAAGTGGTTGCTTATTACAACGAAAATCCAGAAATGCTGGAAAACGTGCGTAATTTGGCCATCGAAGATCAGGCGATTGAATTCGTACTGAGCCAGGCCAAAGTAACCGACAAGCAAGTTAGCTTTGACGAACTAATGAACAAGCCAGGCGCTGGCGCTTAATAACCAGTTGACTTAGGCGTTAAGCTCTTGCGTATAATGGCCCTAGTGTAAGTGCACTCGGGCCATTTTGTTTTAGGGACAATATCTTATGTCAAATATGCATGATTCGATGACGAACGGGCCCCTGGCTGCTCTCATTCCCATGGTGGTAGAGCAAACTGCCAAGGGTGAGCGTTCTTATGATATCTATTCTCGCTTGCTGAAAGAGCGGGTGATTTTTCTGACCGGCCAGGTTGAAGACCACATGGCCAACCTGATCTGTGCTCAGTTGCTGTTTCTGGAGTCGGAAAACCCGGAAAAAGACATCTATTTGTATATCAACTCACCGGGTGGCTCTGTGACTGCCGGCATGTCGATTTACGACACCATGCAGTTTATCAAGCCCAACGTCAGTACCGTGTGCATGGGGCAAGCCGCTTCCATGGGCGCCTTTTTGCTGGCGGGCGGTGCCGAAGGCAAGCGCTTCGTGCTGCCGAACAGCCGGGTGATGATCCATCAGCCACTGGGTGGTTTCCAGGGGCAGGCGTCGGATATTCAAATCCACGCCAAAGAGATTCTCTACATTAAAGAAAAGCTCAATCGTCTGCTGGCCAAACATACCGGTCAGGATCTGTCGATTATTGAACGCGATACCGACCGTGACAACTTCATGTCTGCCGATCAGGCCAAAGAATACGGCCTGGTTGACGAGGTGCTGTTCAAGCGCGATTGAGCAAAGCGGGGCGGGGTGCTGTACACTCTTTAGATAGGGTGAGTCGGGCACTCCTCAGCCTGTACGCATATGAGGTGACTGAATGACAGAAAAACGCAAGGGCGAAGGGGACGGCGGCAAGCTGTTGTACTGTTCTTTTTGTGGTAAAAGCCAACACGAAGTGCGCAAGCTCATTGCCGGCCCTTCCGTCTACATTTGTGACGAATGTGTCGAGCTGTGCGAAGATATCATTCGGGAAGAAATCAAGGATATTTCGCCCAAGCAAGAGGGCGACGCACTGCCGACGCCACATGAAATTCGCGCCAACCTGGATGACTATGTCATTGGCCAGGATCATGCGAAAAAAGTGCTGGCCGTTGCCGTGTATAACCACTACAAGCGGTTGCGCAATGCAGGTACCACAGACGGCGTTGAACTGGGCAAGTCCAACATACTGCTGATTGGTCCTACCGGTTGCGGTAAAACCCTGCTGGCTGAAACCCTGGCCCGTTTGCTGGATGTGCCTTTCACCATGGCGGATGCCACCACCCTGACCGAAGCCGGTTATGTGGGTGAAGATGTTGAAAACATCATCCAGAAGCTGCTGCAAAAATGCGATTACGATGTAGAAAAAGCCCAGCGCGGCATCGTCTATATCGATGAAATCGACAAGATTTCCCGCAAGTCCGACAATCCGTCCATTACCCGTGACGTATCGGGTGAAGGGGTTCAGCAGGCTCTGCTGAAGCTGATTGAGGGCACGGTTGCGTCGGTACCGCCTCAAGGTGGTCGCAAGCATCCACAGCAGGAGTTTTTGCAGGTCGACACCTCCAAAATACTCTTTATCTGTGGTGGTGCCTTTGCCGGACTCGACAAGGTTATCGAGCAGCGCATGGACAAGGGCACCGGCATCGGCTTTGGTGCCGATGTGAAGTCGAAAGACAACAGCAGCTCACTGAGTCAGATTTTTACTCAGGTTGAGCCGGAAGATTTGGTGAAATATGGTCTGATCCCCGAGTTTATCGGTCGTCTGCCCGTGGTTGCCACCTTGACCGAGCTGGATGAAGCCGCCCTGGTGCAAATACTGTCCGAGCCGAAAAACGCGCTCACCAAGCAGTATGGAGCCCTGTTCGCGTTGGAAGACGTTGAACTGGAGTTTCGTGACGACGCCCTGCGCGCCATTGCCCACAAGGCCATGGAACGTAAAACCGGTGCTCGTGGCTTGCGCTCGATTGTAGAAGCGGTACTGCTGGACACCATGTACGATTTGCCGACGCAAGCGGATGTGGCCAAGGTAGTGGTAGATGAAACCGTGATTAAAGGTGAGTCGACCCCGTTGCTGATTTATCAGAAAGGGGAAAACCAGGCCGCTTCGGGTGACTGATAGCGTACCTGGCGCCTGATTGTCTCGGACCTGAAAATGCCAATTGGCGGGTCCGGTCACGAAAATGCGTCATTTTTGACCGGTTAAAAGGGGCTTTATGCCCCTTTTTCTGTTTTTATGTGTTCAACGATTGAATCTTCTGATCTCACCCCCATATACTGCTCAAGCGCTATTTCATTGCATTCAAGCCGAGAGGACACTATGACCCTAGAGCGTTCCGAACGCATCGATACCCCCGTTCTGCCTCTCCGTGACGTGGTGGTATACCCTCATATGGTGATTCCACTGTTTGTGGGACGGGAAAAGTCCATCCGCTGTTTAGAAGCAGCCATGGACCAGGACAAGAAAGTACTGCTGATTGCACAGAAAGAAGCAGGCACCGACGATCCGGTGGCTGACGATCTCTATCAGGTAGGTACCGTTGCCAACATACTGCAGCTGCTGAAACTGCCCGACGGCACCGTCAAGGTGCTGGTTGAGGGTGGCCAGCGGGCGCGCATGGAAAACCTGCGCGAAGAAGACGGCTATTTCATTGCCGAGGCCCAGTACCTTGAAACCGAGGCGCTGGACGAACGCGAACAGGAAGTACTGGTTCGCTCGGCCATCACCCAGTTTGAAAACTACATCAAGCTCAACAAGAAGATCCCGCCCGAAGTACTGACCTCGTTGTCGGCGATTGAAGATGCTGCACGCCTGGCCGACACCATGGCTGCTCACATGCCCCTGAAGCTGGAAGACAAGCAGAAGGTGCTGGAAGTGGCACAGGTTGGCGAACGCCTCGAATATCTGATGGCCATGATGGAATCGGAAATCGACGTGCTGCAGGTGGAGCGTCGTATTCGTGCCCGCGTTAAAAAGCAGATGGAAAAAAGCCAGCGCGAGTACTATCTCAACGAGCAAATGAAGGCCATCCAGAAAGAGCTGGGCGAGATGGATGATGTGCCCGATGAATTTGAAGCGTTACAGCAGAAAATTGAAGACGCGGGCATGACCGAAGAAGCACGGCAGAAAACCGACGCCGAGCTGGCCAAACTGAAGATGATGTCGCCCATGTCGGCGGAAGCCACAGTGGTACGTGGCTACATCGACTGGATGATTGCGGTGCCCTGGAAGAAAAAATCCAAGGTGAAAAAAGACCTGGCCAAGGCAGAAGAAACCCTGGATGCCGATCACTATGGTCTGGAAAAGGTCAAAGAACGCATCATCGAGTATCTGGCAGTACAAAGCCGGACCAGCAAGCTTAAAGGGCCTATCTTGTGTCTGGTGGGGCCTCCCGGTGTAGGTAAAACCTCGCTGGGACAGTCTATAGCCAAGGCCACCGGGCGCAAATATGTACGCATGGCACTGGGCGGCGTACGGGATGAAGCGGAAATTCGCGGTCATCGCCGTACCTATATTGGTTCCATGCCGGGTAAATTAATCCAGAAAATGGCCAAGGTGGGCGTTCGCAATCCGCTGTTCCTGCTCGATGAAATCGACAAGATGGCGTCCGACATGCGTGGCGACCCGGCATCGGCGCTGCTCGAAGTGCTGGATCCGGAGCAGAACCACAGCTTTAACGATCACTATCTGGAAGTGGATTATGACCTGTCGGACGTGATGTTCGTAGCCACCTCCAACTCCATGCATATTCCGGGTCCGCTACTGGATCGGATGGAAGTGATCCGGCTGTCGGGCTACACCGAAGACGAAAAACTGAACATAGCCAAAAACCACCTGCTGTCCAAGCAAATCAGCCGCAACGGGTTGAAGGAAAGCGAAATAGTGGTGGAAGATTCCGCCATTATCGGCATCATCCGCTACTACACTCGGGAAGCGGGTGTGCGTAGCCTGGAGCGCGATATCTCCAAGCTGTGCCGCAAGGCAGTGAAGGAAATATTGCTCAATAAAGACATCAAACAGGTCGTTATCACTCAAGAGAACCTGAAAAAATATCTGGGCGTGCAACGCTTTGACTACGGCAAGGCCGAAGAGCACAACCAGATAGGTCAGGTAACCGGCCTGGCGTGGACCGAAGTGGGGGGCGAGCTGCTCACCATAGAGGTGGCTAACGTGCCCGGCAAAGGTAAACTGGCGTATACAGGTTCTTTGGGTGACGTCATGAAAGAGTCGGTGCAGGCCGCCATGACAGTGGTACGTTCTCGTGCCGACAAGTGGCGGATTAACAGCGACTTTCACGAAAAACGTGATATTCATGTGCACGTGCCGGAAGGCGCTACCCCGAAAGACGGCCCAAGTGCGGGTGTGGCCATGTGCACGGCGCTGGTGTCCAGCCTGACGGGTAATCCGGTGCGAGCCGATGTAGCCATGACCGGCGAGATCACCCTGCGCGGCGAAGTATTGCCCATTGGCGGCCTGAAAGAAAAACTGCTGGCGGCGCGTCGTGGTGGTATCAAGCGCGTGTTGATCCCGAAAGAAAACGAACGTGACCTGGAAGAAATACCGGCCAATATTACACAAGAGCTGGAGATTTATCCGGTGCGTTGGATAGAAGAAGTACTGGAATTGGCACTGGAACAGCCACCCGAGGGCTTTTCTGCGGCGTCAGCGTAAGCTTTTTCGCCTGAACTCACGGTTCTGACTTGTCAGCAGCCCTGAGTCGCAGTAGCCTTGGGTAAAATTATTTGGCTACGCTTGCGACATGGATGGCATCGGACGTTAGCCAATAGGCATCAGCCTTGTTTTGGGGCCTTGCCATCCATTAATCAATAACAATATCGAAGGGTTGCTTCACAAAAGCAACGTATCAACGACAAGGGGAATGACTGTGAATAAATCTCAACTGATCGACAAGATCGCCGACGGCGCCGACATCACCAAAGCAGCTGCTGGCCGTGCCTTGGATGCCTTTGTTGAATCTATTACCGAGACGCTGAAAGAAGGCGAGCAAGTATCTTTGGTCGGCTTTGGTACTTTTTCTGTGCGCGAGCGCGCCGCTCGTACCGGCCGTAACCCGCAAACCGGTGCTGCCATCGAGATTGCTGCTGCCAAAACACCGGGCTTCAAAGCCGGTAAAACGCTGAAAGACGCGGTAAACTAATATATCTGGTGCCGGGCTTTTGGTCCGTTAAGCCATGACTTGAAAGGCGCATCAACTCGGTGCGCTTTTTTTTCGATTACGACACACACCCCTCTAGTGGGAGTAAAGACAGCTTATGTTTTTTGACAAACTAAGAGCAGGCGCCCAGGGCACCGTTTCTAAAGTCATTCTGATATTGATTATTTTATCTTTTGCCCTCGCAGGGGTTGGCAGCTATGTATCTCAGCCCAAGGCCGAGATTGCCGCCGAAGTGAATGGCGATGAAATCACAGCCCAGATGCTGGAAAATGCCTATCGCAATGAACGCAGCCGGCTGGAAAGCCAATTGGGCCCGCAATTCAGTGAACTGCTGGGTGACCCCTTGTACGTAGAACAGTTACGCCGTTCTGTACTGGAGCAACTGATAGAACAACGCCTGATTGACCAGAAAGTGGCAGAGTTGGACCTTTATGCCAGTGATCAGCAAGTGCGCAACGCCATTCGCGCCTTGCCGGAGTTTCAGCAAGACAATCAGTTCAATAATGAGCGTTATCAGCAGTTACTGGCGCGCAGTGGCATCAGTGCCGAACAGCTGCGAGACAATGTACGCCAGGATCTGAGTCGCCAGTTGTTATTGAATGCGGTCATTGGCTCGAGCTTTACTCTGGAAGCCGAAGCCGGTTTGCTGGATAGGTTAAGCCGCCAGCAGCGTGACGGTGAACTGGTGCGTCTGCCACTGGCTGCGTTTAACGCCAACGTCAGCCTCAGTGATGATGAGATCAAGGCCTATTATCAGCAGCATACCGAACAATTTAATCGCCCAGAGCAGGTAAAAGTGAATTACCTGCTGCTGGATGCCAGCACCCAGGCGGCAGTCAAGGTGGATGAAGCCGCCATTGATGCTGAATATCAGGCCAATTTAAGTGCCTACAGTCAGCCGGAACAACGCAGGGTAGCGCACATCATGCTGAACAAGAGCGAAGGAGCAGAAGAGAAGCTGCAAGCCATTCGCGAACGTTTGAGTGCGGGTGAGTCATTTGCCGAACTGGCCCAGGCCGAGTCGGACGATGTGTTCTCCGGTGCCAATGGTGGTGAACTGGAGTGGATGGAGCAGGGCACTCTGGATCCGGCTTTCGATAAAGCAGCATTTGCGCTGAACAAAACCGGTGACGTGTCTGACGTGGTAGAGAGCGAGTTCGGCTTTCACCTGATCACCTTGCTGGACAAGCGTGACGCCAAAACCAAGCCGCTGGCCGAAGTACGTGAAGCCATTGCCGCTCATTTAGCGCAAGAACAGGCTGGCAATGCTTTTTATGAGCAAGAGCAGCGGTTGGCCGAGCTGACGTTCGAGTTTCCGGACTCGCTGGACGTTGCCGCGGACGAACTGGGCTTGACCATAGTGTCTACCGATTACTTCTCGACAGAAGACGCACCGGCCGCCATTAATGATGCTCGCGTACTAACAGTCGCTTTTTCAGAAGACCTGCGTAATCAAGCCATGAATTCACAAGTGATTGAACTGGGCGATAACAAGGCGCTTGTACTGCATGTTACCGACTACAGAGCCGCTGCCGTGCGTGAGTTTGATGAAGTGAGCGAACAGGCTCGCGAGTTGGCTAAAGCGGCAAAAATACGTGAATTAGCAGCTCAGGCTGCCGCCGAGTTGCAGCAAGCATGGGCCGTTGGCGAACAGGCAGACTGGCTGGCAGAGCACAACCTGACCATGACCGAACTCAAGGGCATCACTCGTGACAGCGAGCAGGATCCTGCGATTGTCATGGCCTTGTTTGCCATGGCCGCGCCACAAGAGCAGGCCCCCAGCCTGCACTCTTTGGCGCTGGTTGATGGCAGCCAGGCGGTATTGAAGCTGAACGCGGTGACCACACCGCAAGAAGCTTCGGACCTGCTGAGCAACATTCAGCAAAATCAAACGGCCATGCAAGGTCAGCGTGACTATGAAAGCCTGCTAAAGGCGCTTAAGGCATCGGCCAGCATCAAATATCAAACATTAACATCAACCGATGAAAACTTTTGATATTGTTCAAATAATCAAGGCGCTGCGGCGCCTTTTTTATTCGCAATGAATCGCGTTTATTGCCAATATCCAATTGATTGAGAATAAAGATTTAACCTTGCTCTTGAAGGGCGTTTCCTTTTCGTTGGCATCTTGGTTATGATGACACTGCAAGGTAAGTACCATATGAAAAGCAGGTTAACGAAGTCGGAGAGCATCTTTTGATTAACGTATTCCTGGTTGATGACCATGAGTTAGTGCGCACAGGGATCCGACGCATACTAGAAGACGTCAAGGGAATGAAGGTGCTGGGCGAGGCCAAAAGCGGAGAAGACGCCGTACAATGGTGTCGCGAGCAGCATCCCGACGTGGTGTTAATGGACATGAATATGCCGGGTATTGGTGGCTTGGAAGCTACGCGCAAAATCTTGCGTTTTAATCCGGATATAAAAATCATCGTTCTGACCATTCATACCGAAAACCCGTTTCCTACCAAGGTAATGCAGGCTGGTGCCTGTGGTTACCTGACCAAGGGAGCAGGGCCGGAAGAAATGATCAATGCCATACGCCTGGTGCACAGTGGCCAGCGTTATATTTCACCCGAAATTGCCCAGCGCATGGCGCTGAGTCAGTTTTCCAATGATGAAAACCCGTTCAAGCAGTTATCGGAACGAGAGCTGCAAATCATGCTGATGATCACCAAGGGTCAGCGGGTGACCGATATATCCGAGCAGTTGAACCTGAGCCCCAAAACCGTGAACAGTTACCGCTATCGATTATTCAGCAAGCTGGATATCAACGGCGATGTAGAGCTGACTCATCTTGCCATACGCTATGGCATGCTGGACTCTGAAAAAATATAGCCAGATGACTCAGTCTTTTGATGCTCAGGCTTTTTTAAAGGTAGTCACCGAACAACCCGGCGTGTATCTGATGTTTGATGATGCCGGGGTAATTATTTACGTCGGTAAAGCCAAAAATCTTAAAAAGCGGTTGTCTTCTTATTTTCGTACTCAGGTGAGTGGCGAGAAGACCCGCGCCCTGGTGCGGCATATTCATGATGTACAGGTCACGGTTACCCATACCGAGACCGAAGCGCTGATCCTGGAACACAACCTGATCAAGCAGCATTTGCCGCGCTACAACGTGCTGCTACGGGACGATAAATCCTATCCCTATATCATCATCAGCGACCATCGCCATCCGCGCATTGGTTTGCATCGCGGTGCTCGCAAGAAAAAGGGTGAATACTTCGGGCCTTATCCCAATGGGGCCGCGGTGCGTGAAAGCCTGCACCTGATGCAAAAGCTGTTTCCGGTACGCCAATGCGAAGACAGCGTGTATGCCAATCGCTCTCGTCCCTGTCTGCTCTACCAAATCAAACGTTGTGCCGGACCCTGTGTAACGGGCCTGGTCAGCGATGAAGAGTATAACCATCAGTTGCAGCTGGCTCGCCTGTTCCTGCAGGGGAAAAACCAGCAGGTACTGCAAGATCTGGCCAATAGTATGGATGTGGCCAGCACCGAGCTGCGTTTTGAAGACGCCGCCAAATACCGAGATCAGCTACAGGCCCTGCGCCGGGTACAGGAACAGCAGTTTGTCAGCGGTAATGTGCTGGATGATCTGGATGTGATCGGACTTGCCCTGTCGCCCAGTCAGGCCTGTGTGCAGGTACTGTTTATTCGCCAGGGCAAGGTGCTGGGCAGTCGCAGTTATTTCCCCAAGATGCCACCGGATACCGACGCCGAAGAGATACTGCAAAGCTTTGTACTGCAGTTTTATCTGGCCGGTATTGGTGGGCGAGAAGCTCCCGCGGAAATTCTGCTCGATCATACCTTGTCTGACGAAGGCGTATTGAGTGACGCGCTCAGTGAGCATTATGGCCGCCGTATCAAGTTGCGCAGCCGCACCCGTTCCGAACGGGCTCGTTTCATTAAACTGGCGACCACCAATGCACAAACGGCCTTGGCCAGCCGTCTGGCACACAAGAGCACACAACGCCAGCGCTTGCTACAGTTAGAAGAAGTGCTGGCCTGCCCGCCGATTACACGCATGGAATGTTTTGATATCTCCCATACCATGGGGGAAAAAACCGTGGCCTCTTGTGTGGTGTTTAATCAAGAAGGCCCCCACAAAAGCGAATATCGACGGTTCAATATCACGGGCATTACCCCGGGTGACGACTATGCAGCCATGGAGCAAGCCTTGAGTCGGCGTTTTCATCAAGCCGATATCGACAAGCTGCCGGATATCCTGTTTATCGATGGTGGTTTGGGGCAGTTGGCGCGCGCCGAGGAAGTGATTGCCCGCGAGTTGGCCGACAGCCCACGCCAGCCGCTGCTGATTGGGGTGGCCAAGGGGGTCACACGCAAGGCGGGCCTGGAAACCCTGGTAATGGGCGGCAGCCACGAAGAACGTCATTTACCGGCAGACTTGCCCGCCTTGCACCTTATTCAGCATATACGCGATGAATCGCATCGCTTTGCCATTACCGGCCACCGCGCGCAGCGGGGCAAGGCACGTACCACCAGTACGCTGGAAACCATTGCCGGCGTAGGGGCCAAGCGGCGACAGGCGCTGTTGAAATACCTTGGCGGTATTCAGGAAGTAAAGCGTGCCAGCGTTGACGAGCTGGCCAAGGTGCCGGGGATCAGTCAGGCACTGGCAGAAAAAATTCACGATGCATTGCATCACTAAGCGGCATCATGCACCATGTAGCGGCATCATCTTATGGTCTTAAAATAATGATAAACATACCGAATTCTCTGACTTTCTTTCGATTACTGCTGATCCCCGTTTTTATTGTACTGTTTTATGTACCAATAGAGGGGGCCTACATGTGGGCCGCGGCCGTGTTTACCCTGGCCGCCGTTACCGACTGGCTTGATGGTTTTCTGGCGCGCAAGCTAAAACAGAATACGCCTTTTGGTGCCTTTCTTGATCCAGTGGCCGACAAGGTGATGGTGGCAGCCGCGCTCATCATCATAGTGGAAGATTACAGCAGCCCGCTGGTAACAATCCCTGCGCTGATCATGATTGGACGAGAAATCATCATATCGGCACTGCGCGAGTGGATGGCCGAAATTGGTCAACGTGCCCAGGTGGCCGTCAGCTGGATTGGCAAGTGGAAAACCACCATACAGATGGTGGCGCTTATTGGCCTGATCTGGCAGCAAAGTCTGTATATGATCTGGGGCAGTTACTTTTTGCTGTATGTTGCGACCATTTTAACCCTGTACTCGGCGTATGATTATTTGAAAGCCGCCTGGGGTGATCTGACTCGCACCGCGTAAGCCGTTAGTACTAAAAGTATGTTTAATATACAAAAATAAGTGCTTGCGAGTAAAAAATGTGCGAACGGATCAAAAAGACTAGATTAGAGTTGACCTAGATGCCGCAATCATTAAAATGCCTAGCAACTGAGTAACACAGCTCTACGGCGCGTTAGCAAAGCGGTTATGCAGCGGATTGCAAATCCGTTTAGTCCGGTTCGACTCCGGAACGCGCCTCCAATTTTGTGATAAGAAAGTCTACTGCCCGGATGGTGAAATCGGTAGACACAAGGGATTTAAAATCCCTCGCTCGCAAGGGCGTGCCGGTTCAATTCCGGCTCCGGGCACCATATAAAACACAAAAGCCACTCGCAAGAGTGGCTTTTGTGTTTTTTCATTCTGATAAATCTGATCAGTAATATCACTTTCATTACACAATCTATCTATTCGGCGATGGTCATATTTACCTCGAACAAAGGGCCGTTCTATCGACCCGTTTTGGATATAGGTAAACCACTTACCAGCCGCAGGTTTCTCGCAGTGGTTTAATTGCTTCGTCCAATCCTGAAGTATCGAAGATGGCGGTGAACGGATTAACGTTAAAAGGCGTGACCTGAGCGACCATGTTGTCGGCCGCCAGCATGTCTTTCAGCATCTTGACGGGCGCAGGATGATAGGTTGCCTGTCTGTCAGACGAGACATCCCACCGGGAGGTGTTGGCATCGCCGGCTCCAATTCTAAGCGTGACGCTTGCCTGGCTGCCCAGGTAAGTCCGCCAATTGATAAGCACCTCTGTCTTGTTTGATGCACAACGTGCGATCAGTTCGATTGGCTTGCCGAATCGGGTTCCACCAGAGTCGGCGGTCAGCGTTAACGTGATGGTGACCGAGTCATCAATCAGGTTGTTTTTGTTATCAAGGACCCATTTCCCTGTATTCCCGCCTTGAACTTGCACAGCGTGCTGGTCGTTCAGCGGGTGTGCCTTTGCAATCTGGTCGTAGCATGCCAGTCGGGTTCCATCGGACTCAATCATTGCACACTTTGCAATAGAGCCTGATGGTACTTGCTCGGCCATCACTGACGCTGATGCCGCTAATGCGACCGCGGCTAAGATTAACTTTTGCACTACGTAACTCCCTAGGCAAGATGTTGACGTTTTCTAATGAATATAGCGCTGATTGACCCCCTGCGGCAAAGTACCACCATAGCCGATACGCTGCGGATGTATACGATTATATCAAAACACCGAAAACATCATGCTCGTGTCGGTTTTCGGGGTGGTTGGGTATGAATGGCGAGGCACTGGCTATACGGCCTTATTGCTGGCGAGCTGATAGTGGTCCTGCCATGCATTCATCCAGCTGTTCATAGAGTGCCTTAAGTGATTGGTAAACCTGTTGAGCGTCTGCGGTGGCGGGTGCTATGGATGTAAAGTCATGATTGTTGAGATCGAGTGCATCTGAACGAGCCAGCCTTAGTTGGCTAAAGCCATAGCGGGTGCCCTTGGTTTGACCGAGTACTGCCAGTTTAAAGGCAATTTGATACTCGCTGGGTAACAAACCGAGTTGTCGTTTGTTGACCCTGAGCATACCCGGCGTATTGACGACATCGCGGCCAAAGTACACCACGGCATTGGTGTCGTCGTCCGGCGCAGGCAGGTATTCTTTAATGCAAGGCTCGATGCGGTCGGCTTTGAATGGGGTGTTGGAGAAAAACGCAATGCTCTCCAGCCGAGGCGGCCGGGTCTGGCTGACGGCCACGCCCGGGGTGTTGGGTGAAAGGGGCCTGGCCTTGGTGGGATAGGGCAGTGATGCCAGCTGAGTGCAGCCGCTCAGTAGCAATATCGGTAACAAGCAGGCCGACAAGGCACAAACGCGTAAAGTTGAATACTGTGGCACAGGGCACTGCCTTTGTTGCAAGAGATATATTGAGCCTAATACAAAATGCCCATCAGTAGATCCGAGATACCCGTAGAACTTAATTTGCTGCGACAGATTACAACGGACCCAGCCTCGCGCTATTATTAAGGTATCTGTTTCGATTGGGTTTATTATTACTTATGCGTCTTTTGCGAGGATTTACCGTGCCAGCCCTGCTTTTAGCCACTTTGGTGGCGCCATCGGCCATGGCTGCTCAATATCCACATAGCAGTGTAGATGAGGTGGTTTCTGCTTATGGTTATCTGGCTGAGGTACGTATGAAGCCTTACTTTATGCGGGCCAATATCACTTATCCGCCGCAAGAGGTGGTGTTGCTCGCCACCAAAGAGGAAAAAGCCCTGGAGTTGTGGGCACGCAATGACGGCGATTTTACCTTTATTCGCCGCTACCCCATCAGCAAGGCCAGTGGTGGGCCAGGCCCCAAGTTGAGAGAAGGCGACAAGCAGGTGCCTGAGGGTATTTATCGGATTACTCATTTAAACCCCAACAGCCAGTTTCATTTGTCGATGCGACTGGATTATCCCAATTCCTATGATCTGATGCGTGCCGCCAAAGAAGGTCGCACCAATCCGGGTGGCGATATTTACATTCATGGCAAGGCGCAATCTACCGGCTGTCTGGCGGTGGGAGATATTGCGGTAGAAGAGCTGTTTGTGTTGGTGAATAAAGTCGGTACGCACCGCGCCTCTGTGGTTATTGCGCCACACGACCCACGACGTGAGCCCTTGGATGGTTTTGCCGACAATTTGCCTCGCTGGGCCGTTGAGCTGTATGCCGATATCTCCCGCGAATTTGCAAAATATCCGAAAAGCGATATTTAATGGATGAATGCCGAGCCAGGCATTTTCCTGCAAGCGCTAATGCTTGCCCAGCGCTTTTAGCCGGGCATAAATAGTGGTTCGGCTCATGTTCAACTGACGAGCAGCGGCGCTGACGTTACCGTTATTTTCATTTAACGTTTGCACTACCAGTTGGTCCGTAAGGGATTTTAAATCCCTCGTGCGTGGCTGCAGGTCACTCATTTGTGGTAATTCTGGCAAATGCGTGACGTTAATGGACTGGCCTTCGGCCAGCACAATGGCCACTTCCAGCTGCTGCTTCAACTGTCGAATATTACCCGGCCAGTGATAGCTGCGCAGCCGATGTACGGCCTCTTCATCTATGCTTATCTTGCTCAAAAAGGCCTCTTTCGCGGCCAGCTCGGTCAGCAACCGCTCCAACAGTCGCGTAAAATCCTGCTCTTCATATTCCCGCAACGAGGGCAATTGCAGGGTAAAGCCGTTGATTCGAAAATACAGATCCTGGCGAAACGTCCCTTGTTCAACCATGTCAGCCAGGTCTTTGTGACTGGCGGCAATCAATTGAAAATCGACCGCTTGTGGTTCATGGCAGCCCAATGGGGTCACGGCTTTTTCCTGCAGTACCCGCAACAGGCGCGTTTGAGCCGCCAGTGGCAATTCGCCAATTTCATCGAGAAACAAAATGCCATGATTGGCGGCGCGAATATAACCCGGCCGTCCCTGTTTATGGCTGCCGGTAAAAGCCCCGGAGACGTAACCGAACAACTCGGCTTCCAGTAGTTCACTGGGCAGGGCGCCGCAGTTAACGGCAACCAGAGGACCTGCAGCCCGGGCGCTGGCCTGGTGTAACCGCCTCACCAAGTGATCTTTACCGGTGCCGGTTTCACCTTGAACAAGCAAGGGGATCTGTCGCGCCATTAATTTGAGGGCGGTCGACTCTCGCGGACACTGGGCAGGGGCGTTATCGGCAACAGAACGCGCAATGCGTGAGCCAGCCTGGCGGCTGAGCAGCGCTATGCCCTGTTTAACCGGAGTGAGTTGGCCTTGTTGCAGCTGGGCCAGCATGGCGGGAATATCCAGCTCGTTCAGCCAGTGGCGGGCACTGCGGTTGGCTCCCAGTAATTGGCCGTCTTCACGCAGAGCGATAATACCGGACCAGGGTTGCTGCAGGCTGCCGGCATCGGGGGCCAGGTTGAGGATCCAGTGCGCATGATGTTGATTCATCACCAGGGCGTTTTCTACGGCCAGGGCCATCAGTCTTGCGGTTAATAACATATCCTGGGCATGTTCGCCCATGTCACTGGAAATATCGATGACGCCCAACAGCTCGCCGCTGGGAGACAGCACCGGGCTGGCACTACAACTAATGCCATGATTGGCGGCTAAAAAATGCTGCTGCCCCAGAATACTCACTTCCTGCTGTTCGCTGAGTGCCGTGCCAATGGCGTTGGTGCCCATGCTTTGTTCATGCCAGCTGGCTCCATTGGCGAGGGCGATTTTTTGCGCCTGGTTGCCAAAATAGGGGTCGCCTGCGCTGAATAAAATAGTGCCCTGGGTATCGGCAAATAACAGGCGGCAGCGACGGCCTTGCTGGAGTTGTTCAAACAAGGGCAAGCTGCTGTTGAGATAGCCGAGTAATAATGCATGTTGCTGTTTCTTGTGCTTAACGTCTGAGATGGGCAGGCAAAAGGGGTCCATGCGACTGTGCTTATTCAAACCATACTCACGGCTGCGTTGCCATGAACGCTCTACTAGCTGTTGCGCTTGCGGCAGCCGAGAGAGAGCTGCCTTGTTCGTTGCATTTATCGTCATGATCGCACCCTGTTAAGAAACTGAACACCTGTACTGCACACCCTGTACGTCAACTGCACACCTTGCTGCCGACCGACTCGTCAAGATAATTAGAGTAGCCTGCCCAAACCCTTAATGTAACGGACTTGTAACCTTATTTTATTGATTTGCAGCAATTGGCACCGACTTTGCAACTCACTATGCGTCAAGTTATGCGTCAATTTATGAGTCAAGGCCAGGCTGCAGAGTCGAGCCGCCTGGCTTCACTTTCTGTGAGTGAGCTATCTGCAAGGAGAATCAGCATGATTTATCAGCAACCAGGGCAAGCCGGTGCCGTCGTCAGCTTCAAGGCACGTTATCAAAACTTTATTGGTGGCGAATGGCGAGAGCCGGTTAATGGTCGTTATATGGAAAATAGCTCGCCGGTTAACGGCGCCGTGTTTTGTGAAGTGCCTCGTTCCGATGCTCAGGATGTCGATCTGGCCGTACAGGCGGCCCAGGCTGCTTTTGTCAGCTGGAGTAAAACTGCCGTGGCCGAGCGGGCCAACGTGATGTTACGCATCGCCGATCGCATCGAGCAGAACACAGAAATGCTGGCGGTAGCCGAAACCTGGGATAACGGTAAGGCGGTACGCGAAACCCTGGCGGCAGATATTCCGCTGGTGGTGGATCATTTTCGCTACTTTGCCGGTGCCATTCGTGCCCAGGAAGGATCGGCTGCCGAAATCAATGCCACCACCGCCGCCTATCACTTTCAAGAGCCGGTCGGGGTGGTCGGGCAGATTATTCCCTGGAATTTTCCGCTGCTGATGGCGGCGTGGAAGCTGGCGCCTGTGCTGGCCTCGGGCTGCTGTACCGTGCTTAAACCCGCGGAGCAAACCCCGGTATCAATATTGGTGCTGATGGAGCTGATTGGCGATCTTTTGCCACCGGGCGTGATCAACGTGGTGAACGGTTTGGGTAAAGAAGCCGGCGAGGCGATATTGCGCCACCCCGGTATCGCCAAGCTGGCCTTTACCGGCTCTACGCCCGTGGGGCAACATGTATTGAAAGCGGCGGCCGAGCGTCTGATTCCGTCTACCGTCGAGCTGGGAGGCAAGTCACCCAACATTTTCTTTGAAGACGTGCTGAATTACGAACCGGAATTCGTTGATAAATGCATCGAGGGCATGCTGCTGACCTTTTTCAACCAGGGAGAAGTCTGTACCTGTCCGTCTCGCGCCTTGGTGCAGGAAAGTATCTTCGATGATTTTATGGAGCGCGTTCTGGTCCGTGGTCGTCAAATCAAGCAGGGCAATCCACTGGACACCGACACTCAGGTGGGGGCGCAGGCGTCGCGCGAGCAGTTCGATAAGATATTGCGCTACATGGAAATCGGCAGCAGCGAGGGTGCCAAGATGCTGCTGGGCGGCCAGGAAAACACCATCAGCGGGCTTGAAAACGGCTTTTATATTCAGCCAACCATTTTTCAGGGCAACAATAAAATGCGGGTGTTTCAGGAAGAAATCTTTGGCCCCGCGGTGGGAGTGACCACCTTTAAAGACGAAGCCGAGGCATTGGCCATTGCCAATGATACCGAATTTGGCCTGGGTGCCGGGCTGTGGACAAGAGACACCAATCGCGCCTATCGCATGGCGCGCGGTATTCAAGCCGGCCGCATCTGGATGAACTGCTATCACGCCTACCCGGCTCATGCGGCGTTTGGCGGCTATAAAAAGTCGGGTATTGGTCGTGAAACCCACAAGATGATGCTGGATCACTATCAATTAACCAAATGCATGCTGGTGAGTTACGACAGCAATCCCCTGGGCTTTTTCTGATTAGAGCAAATCATGATCTGGAATAACAGCGGTTAACTCCGTCACTGTTACAGTGAGTCAGGCTCAACAATCAGTGAAAGAGCCTGACGTTTGGATGCACGACAAGGCTGACAAGGTTCTGTCAGCACCTGATGATTGGTTTCTGGATTGATAAGGAAGATAACAGTATGAGCACAGCCACATTTTATATGCCTTCGGTAAACGTCATTGGTGCCGGAGCCGTCGAGCAGGCGGTCAATGAGCTAAGCCAGCTTGGTTTTAAGCATGCGTTAATTGTGACCGACAAGCCGTTGGTCGAGCTAGGCTATGCCGGCAACTTGCAACAGGCGTTGGCGCAAAAGGATATTCAGGCGAGCATTTTTGCCGACGTACAGGCCAACCCGACGACGGGCAACGTTGAAGCCGGTCTGGCACAGTTGCGCCAACATGACTGTGATTGTGTCATTTCGCTGGGGGGCGGTTCGCCCCACGACTGCGCCAAGGGCATTGCGCTGGTCGCCAGCAACGGCGGTGACATTCGTGATTACGAAGGTGTGGATCGCTCGGCCAAGCCCCAGCTGCCGCTGATAGCCATTAACACCACTGCCGGTACCGCCTCGGAAGTCACTCGTTTTTGTATCATTACCGATGAAAAAACTCACATCAAGATGGCCATCGTCGACAAGAACGTCACGCCCATTATGTCGGTAAACGATCCCGTGCTGATGAAAAACATGCCCAAGTCGCTAACGGCAGCCACCGGTATGGACGCGCTGACTCATGCAGTAGAAGCCTATGTATCGACGGCGGCCAACCCCATTACCGACACCTGCGCCCTTAAGGCCGTCACCTTGATCAGCCAATATCTGACCCGTGCGGTGAGTGATGGCACCGACATGGAAGCCCGCGAGCAAATGGCTTATGCCCAGCTGCTGGCCGGCATGGCGTTCAACAATGCGTCTTTGGGGTATGTGCATGCCATGGCCCATCAGCTGGGAGGCTTTTATGATCTGCCGCACGGCGTCTGTAATGCCATCTTGTTACCTCATGTACAACGCTTTAACAGCCAGGTGGCCAGTGCTCGCCAAACCGACATTGCTGCCGCCATGGGGCTGGATGTTTCCGGTATGAGTCAGGAACAGGGCGCCAGGCTGTGTATTGAGGCCATCGTCAAGCTGGCCGAACAGGTGGGTATTCCTGCGGGCCTGGCCGGTCTGGGCGTCAAAGAGGCCGATTTCGATACCTTGGCCACCAACGCCATGAAGGACGCCTGTGGCTTGACCAATCCGATTCAACCCACTCATCCGCAAGTGGTTGCCATGTTCAAAGCGGCATTTTAATCCGAGCGTTAAGCATACCAACCCCGCCATGGTGCGGGGATTTTTTGGATTTTTTTTTAAATAATGTAGTCAAATGAGCTGCAAAATCATCAGTGTCAACCACACTTAAGGTTTGCTGTTTAATCGTGTTTTTCTGTTACTGAATGCAAGGAGCCTGGCCATGTCCAATGAAGGTTATCATGAACCCATAGAAGAACTGAGTGATGAAACCCGCGATATGCACAGGGCCATCACCTCTCTGATGGAAGAGCTGGAAGCGGTAGACTGGTATAACCAACGGGTAGATGCGTGCCGGGATCCGGAGCTGAAGGCGATTTTGATCCATAACCGGGACGAAGAAAAAGAGCACGCCGCCATGGTATTGGAATGGATACGCCGCCGCGATACGGTACTGGATAAAGAGCTGAAAGATTATTTATTCACCAAAGGCGATATTTGTGATCATTGATTAACTCTCAGTGAGCGGGGAATGGGGAGCCGGGATTAAAATCCCCAATCCCCAATCCCCAATCCCCAATCCCCAATCCCCAATCCCCAATCCCCAATCCCCAATCCCCAATCCCTAATCCCTAATTCTAATGCCCCAGGATCTGGCTGAGGAACAATTTGGTACGTTCCGACTCCGGATGATGGAAAAAAGTTTCCGGGTCGTTTTCTTCGATGATTTGCCCTTCGTCCATAAAAATAACCCGGTCGGCCACGGTGCGGGCAAAGCCCATTTCGTGGGTGACGCACAGCATGGTCATGCCTTCTTCAGCCAGTTCTACCATCACATCCAGCACTTCCTTGATCATTTCCGGGTCCAGCGCCGAGGTGGGCTCATCAAACAACATGATTTCCGGATTCATGCACAGGCTGCGGGCAATGGCTACCCGTTGCTGCTGGCCCCCGGACAGCTGGCCGGGATACTTGTGGGCCTGCTCTTGAATTTTGACCCGAGTCAGCAGGGCCATCGCCACTTCTTCGGCTTCTTTTTTAGGGGTTTTACGCACCCAGATTTGTGCCAGGGTACAGTTTTCCAGCACGGTTAAATGCGGAAACAAGTTAAAGTGCTGAAACACCATACCTACTTCACGGCGTATGGTTTCAATGTGTTTCACGTCGTTGGTGAGCGGCGTATCCTTGACGATGATGTCGCCTTTCTGGTGTTCTTCCAGCCGGTTGATGCAACGGATCAAGGTTGACTTGCCCGAGCCGGAAGGGCCGCAGATGACGATGCGCTCGCCTTTGGTGACGGTCAAGTCAATATCGCGCAATACGTGAAAGTCGCCATACCATTTATTGACGCCGCGTAGCGTGACCATGGCTTCCTTGCTGTTTATATCCATTATCCTACTCCCATGGATGGCTAACCCGGGCGGTGGCCGGTGTTAAGTTTTCGTTCCAGATATTGGCTGTACTTGGACATGGCAAAGCAGAATACCCAATACACCAGGGCAGCAAATACATAGCCTTCGGTGGCATAACCGAGCCATTTGGAGTCCGCGAGGCCGGCTTGTACTATGGCCAGCAGGTCGAACAGGCCGATAATCAACACCAGGCTGGTGTCTTTGAACAGGGCAATAAAGGTATTCACTATGCCCGGTATCATCAGCTTCAGCGCCTGGGGCAATACGATGAGCAACATGGTTTTACTGTAGTTCAGCCCCAGTGCTTCGGCCGCTTCACTCTGGCCCTTGGGGATGGCTTGTAAACCGCCGCGTACCACCTCTGCGATATAGGCCGACTGAAAGAACACGATGCCGATCATGGCGCGGATCAGTTTGTCGAGGGTGAGTTCTTCGGGCACGAACAGCGGCAACATCACCGACGACATGAACAGCACCGTAATGAGGGGCACCCCACGCCAAAACTCGATAAATACCACAGACAAGCTGCGTACAATCGGCATGTTAGAGCGGCGGCCGAGAGCCAACAACGTCCCGATCGGCAAGGCGGCAATAATGCCCACTATGGCGATGATGAGGGTTAAGGTCAGCCCCCCCCACTGATGAGTAGGCACCACCTCCAGCCCAAACCAACCACCGTATAACAACCCATAGGCAATAAACGGGAATATCAGCAGCATAAAGGCCGCTACCCATGTTTTGAGCGGCAGGCGGGGCAGGGCCAACCACAGCAGTTGCAGTACGAACAGGACAAATGCCAGGTTGATACGCCAAATTTGATCGGCAGGGTAAAAGCCATAGGTAAACTGCTGCAGTCGGTTGCTGATGAACACCCAGCAAGCGCCGCCACTGACACAGGCCTCGCGGCTGTTACCCAGCCAGTCGGCCTCGATAATGGCCCAGTTAATGGTGGGTACCAGCAACAGATACAAACCATACAGCCCTGCCAGGGTCACCAGGCTGCTAATCGGCCCCGAAAACAGGTTGGTACGCAGCCAGCCAATCAGTCCTCTGTTGGCGGCAGGCGCCGTCTGCTGTGGGGTAATAGTGTTTTTATACATATTATCGCTCCACCAGCGCCATATGGCGGTTGAACCAGTTCATAAAGAAAGACACCGTCAGGCTGATGACCAGATAAACCAGCATGGTAATGGTGATCACTTCTATCGCCTGACCGGTCTGGTTGAGGGTGGTTCCGGCAAATACCGAGACCAAATCCGGGTAGCCAATGGCGGTCGCCAGCGAGGAGTTTTTGGTCAGGTTAAGAAACTGGCTGGTCAGTGGTGGAATAATCACCCGCATCGCCTGGGGGATGACGACCAGACGCAGCGTGAGGTTATTTTTTATGCCCAGAGAATGGGCGGCTTCGGTTTGACCGTGCGCCACGGCCTGAATGCCCGAGCGCACAATTTCGGCAATAAAGGCGGCGGTATAAATGGTCAGCGACAACCACAGCGCCATAAACTCGGGGATAACATTAATCCCTCCCCGGAAGTTAAATCCCCTCAGTTCGGGATAGCTCCACTCCAATGGTGCGCCCAGCAGTAAAAATGTCAGCGCGGGAAGCAGCAGTACCAGGCCCAGGGCTATCCAGCCAGCCGGAAAACGCTTGCCGGTCGCCTCTTGGCGACGTCTGTTAACTCGGATGAGCCAGAATGAGCAGCCGATGGCGATCAGGAGCGCTATGCCTACCCAGTAAAACCCGGAACCGGGCAAGGGCTCGGGCAAATACAGGCCACGTACGTTCAAAAAGGCGGCCTCACCAATGTTTAAGCTATCACGCGGGCTGGGCAGGGTGCGCAGTACGGCGAAGTACCAGAAAAACATCTGCAGTAATAACGGAATATTACGAAACAGCTCAACATAGGCCGATGCCAGGCGCGCAATGAGCCAGTTGGGGGAGAGCCGTGCAATCCCGATGATAAATCCCAGAATAGTCGCGCCGATAATGCCGAGAAAGGACACCAGCAGGGTGTTGAGAAGCCCGACTACAAAGGTGCGGCCATAGCTGTCCACCTCGCTGTAGGGGATTAACGATTGGGCAATGGCAAAACCGGCCGGATCGTCTAAAAAGCCAAAGCCGGTGGTAATGCCGCGGGTTTCGAGGTTGGTAAGGGTGTTGCTGATAATAAACCACAGCGCAACGGCAACGGCACTCAACAACAGCAGCTGAAACAGCAGTGCCCGTTTAGACGGGTCACGCCAGAATTTAACCTCGGTATGCGTGTGTTTGGTCGGTAAAGACATAAGCCAGCCCCAAAGAAGAGTAAAAGGGGGCCGCATCGGTTGCGGCCCGGCCTTCTAGTAGGGTGTTGCTGCTCTTTTAGCTGAGAAAGCAGCTGACAAGAGCAGCAAGCAGCCGGTTAACGTACGGGAGGAGCGTATTGCAGGCCGCCTTCGGTCCAGAGCGCATTCAGGCCGCGGTCAATCTTCAGTGGCGAGCTTTGGCCCACGTTGGTTTCAAAGATTTCTCCATAGTTACCTACGTGTTTGATGATGCGATAAGCCCAATCGGCGGGGAGCCCCATGCCTTTACCAAAATCGGCGTCTTCACCCAGAAAGCGGCGCATATCCGGATTGTTGCCGCCTTTCATGCTGTCTATATTGGCCTTGGTAATGCCCATTTCTTCGGCGTTAACCATGGCAAAATGGGTCCACTTCACCACGTTGAACCATTGATCATCACCCTGGCGAACAGAAGGGCCCAGGGGTTCTTTTGAAATCACTTCGGGTAGTGCCACCGCGCCGTCGGGGTTGGACATTTTGGTGCGCAGGGCATAAAGCTGCGATAAATCCGAGGTCAGCACATCGCATCGGCCGGCTTCCAGACCTTGTACGGTTTGATCCGAAGTGTCGAATACCACGGCGGTATAGTTGATATCGTTTTTACGGAAATAGTCGGCCACGTTCAACTCGGTAGTGGTACCGGACTGAATACAAATGGCTGCCCCGTCCAGGTCTTTGGCACTGGCCACACCCAGAGATTTATTGATTAGAAAGCCCTGGCCATCGTAGTAGTTGACACCGGTGAAATTAACACCCAGCTCGGTGTCTCGGCTAGACGTCCAGGTGGTATTGCGGGACAACACATCAATTTCTCCCGACTGCAGCGCGGTCAGTCGCTCCTTGGCATTCAGCGGAATATACTGCACCTTGTCGGGATCATTAAAAATGGCAGCAGACACGCCACGACATAAATCCACATCCAGGCCGCGCCATACTCCCTTGTCATCCGGGCTGGAAAACCCGGCCAGACCACTATTCACGCCGCATTTCAACTCGCCTCTTTCTTTCACCGTATCCAGGGTTGCAGCTTGTGCCTGGCTGAGCCCAACTGCCAAGGTTGCAGCCACCAGCAGAGCGGGTTTACCCATGACGAACACGATATTGCCGACTGTTTTTTTGCTGACCATGATTCACATCCTTTTGAATTAGCTTGGCTTCTTTTGATGTTGTTTAACCGGCATTAAATTTTGCTGCCTCTTAAGAGTATTAGCACAATAAAAAATATTTGCTGTCACTTACGATCATTTTAGATGACTGTTTGCTTAGCGGGGGACTCTTTGTGTACTCAGCAAACAATGGCTATGTGGGTGCTGTTTGGCCTGATGTTTGGCGTCGCTGGCCAGTGCTGCCACATCGTGATGAGAATGACAGCCGTTATAATCCGGAGCCACTACGCCAATAGCTAACCCCAGCAAGGGAAAAAAATGCTGCTCGCCATTGCGGGCATCTGCCAGCATGCCCTTGTGCTGTCGGTGCTCGGGCAGATAAAAATCTGCGATGCCGTCGGAAAAGCGTTGCAGTATCAGCTCGCATAAGTCGCGCCAGTGACAATGACTATCAAAGACGGCCACAAAGTCATCACCCCCCACATGGCCAATAAATTGTCCGGCTCCGGCCACGACCTCTTCAAATAACCGTGCCACCCACTGAATCACTTTATCTCCCTGTGCATAGCCATACACATCGTTGTAGGGCTTGAAGTAGTTAAGATCAAAATAGGCCACATAAAAATCGTTTTGTTGTTGTAGCGCATCATCGATGGCGCGATAGATGGGGACATTGCCCGGCAGCTGCGTTAATGGATTGGCGTAGCGTGCATGTTGCAGCCGTTGTTCGGTAATGTTGCGCAGTAATCCCCGTACCGAGGCCAGTCCGTAATAACTCCCTTGCCGCGTGACAATAAAATGTGACAAGGGGTCACTGTCATCGTCGAGGGTAATCAGACCACTGGCGGTTTCCAGCGAGGTTTGCCAGTCTACTACCACCGGTATATTCATGGCATGGCGCACACTTTTATTGGCATAGAGGGCGCGGCCATAAGAGCCTGAAAATAACTCCATTACCCTTGCTCGTCGCAATATGCCAACGGGTATGTTCTTCGCTAACACAGGCAGCGACTGCAATTGTTCGTTTTCCAGCAAAATATCGAAGACCTGCTGTATGGTATCTTCGATATCAACGGGAACGCCGGTGCGCGCCAGTGTTGCAACACTTTCCTGATGCCGTATGGTCAGTTTGGACGGAGGCTCGGTACTGGTGCTGGGGGCCTGCAGTAACGGCATGGCCTGGGGTCGACCCAGATAATAGCCCTGGCACAAATAAACCCCCATTTGCTGCAGTTGTTGCAGCTCGGCCTGGTTTTCAATGCCTTCGGCAATAATCTGAGACTGCAATCCGCGAGCCAGTGTGACAATGCTTTGTACAAACTCGCGCTTGATGGGGTCTTGATCCAGGTCTTGAATAAAGTAGCGGTCTATTTTCACATAGTCGGGCTTTACTTCCGACCACAGCTTGAGACCGGAATAACCGGTGCCTAAATCGTCAATGGCAATCAAAAAACCCAGACTACGATAATGCTCAACGGCAATTTTCAGCCCTGCAGGATCGTGAATGGGATATTGCTCGGACAATTCAATGACGATTTTATTGGCGGGAATGCCCAGTGCCTGTGCCATACGCTGGGTACAGCCCTTGGGATGCTGTTTGTCGAGCAAGAGATTGGGATTCACGTTAATAAACAACAACCCCGACATCTGTAACTGGCTGTAAGCCTGCATGGCGAGATGGCGGCAACTGAGATCCAGTTCCGATAATTGCCCCATCTGCCTGGCCTTGTCAAACAGCGCACCAGGAAACTCCAAAGGATGACCCGCAGGGCCTCGGATCAGTGCCTCGTGTCCTAACAGGCGCTGCCGGCGAGTATCTACTATGGGTTGAAAGACCGGCTGCAGGCGCCGATGCTCCAGCAAAGTGGTAAGAGAGTCGTGTATAGGCGTTAATACTGTCATTGGCGCACCATGTTATTGTTATGGTGCGCAGTCTATGACCTTTTTATGAAAAATAGATGACATCAAACGCCACCATTATCTTTACCAATCAAGCAGTTCCCAGCCTCGTTGCCGAGCAATAGCGCACAGATGTTGATCGCCATTCACCACGCTTGCATGATCGGCGTATTCCAGCAAGGGCAAATCATTGAGCGAGTCGCTATAGGCATAACGCACACTGGGGGTGAGCTGCTGATCGTGCAGCCAGTCATGCAAACGGGCCAGTTTACCTTCCTGATAGCTGTACACGCCGCGGGTTCGGCCGGTATAGCCTCCCTCGTTACGGTCGAGCAAGATGCCAATGGCATGCTCGACGCCCAGTGCCCGAGCGATGGGTTTAACCAGGTGTTCGCCGGTGGCAGAGACGATCACCACCGTATGACCTTGAGCCTGATGCCAAGCCAGTCGCTTGCGAGCCTCGGGATAGACGCGCGGTAATATGTCCTGCTCTATAAACTCTTCCACCAGCGGGGTAAGATCCTGGGGCTGCCAGTAGCGAATGGGCGCCAGCGTCAGTGCCATGTAGGCGCTCATGTCCATGCGACCCTGATAATAGGCGCTCATCAGTTTTTGTTCTTCTTGCAGAATATCGGCACTGGCCAGCTTGCGCCGTACCATAAATGCCAGCCACAAACTGGCGGAGTCGCCGGCAATCAGGGTTTCATCCAGATCGAAAATAGCCAGTTTCATCATGCAACTTCCTTTAACTCGGTTCGGTCGAACAACAGTTCAAGTGTGCTGCCAGCCGGCAACAGCGCCCGGGCACCCCGATTCAGGCTATCCACTGTCAGCAGACACGCCGCCGCCTCGATATGATAACGGATCACATTGCCCAGCAGTTGATGGCTGATGACTCTGGCCGCGATGGGCGTCGTCATGGCCGGACCATAGTCTCTGCCCGGCTCTCGAATATAAATAGACTCGGGGCGCAGGGCCAGTTTGCCGGTAATGGTCAGCCCCAGCAACCGACGAGCCTGCTCGGGTGACAGCAGATTGTAATTGCCGATAAAGCCTGCGACAAAATCACTGGCGGGGCGGGTGTAAACGGCTTCTGCCGTATCGGCCTGTACAATTTGCCCCTGATTCATCACAAACACCCGATCCGACAGGGTCAAGGCTTCTTCCTGATCATGGGTAACAAACACGGTCGTTAGATTGAGCCGCTGTTGTATGGTGCGTATTTGTTCGCGTAGGTGTTTGCGAATCGGGGCATCGAGGGCCGACAAGGGCTCGTCCAGCAGCAGGATGCGTGGTCGCACCACCAGCGCTCGGGCCAGGGCGACGCGCTGGCGCTGGCCTCCCGACAGTGTGCCCGGATAAACATTTTCTCGGCCATTCAGACCGACCAGTTCGATTACCTCGGTTACGCGTCGGGCCATATCCTGTTTGTTGATGCGCTGTCTGGCAAGGCCAAAGGCAATGTTGCCGGTCACGGTCAGATTGGGAAACAGCGCATAGTTTTGAAAGACCATGCCAATGCCGCGTTGCTGCGGTTTTAATCCGGTAATGTCTTCTCCGGCTACCCGTATTTTCCCCGCATCTGGCGTAACCAGCCCTGCCAGACTGCGTAACAGCGTCGACTTTCCACAGCCCGAAGGTCCCAGCAGGGTAATAAATTCTCCCTTGCTGATGTCGAAGCTGATGTTCTTGAACACGGGCGTGTCGGTAAATGATTTGCTCAGATTGGCAACTTCCAGATAATGCATCAGTGACTCCGGGTTTGCAGGCGCAAGGCGAACCAGGTCGCCACACCAATGAAAACGAAATAAGACATCACCATGGCACTGGTAAAGTGACCACTGTTGGTGCGTTGGCTGTACAGATATACCTGCAGGGTTTCATAACGGGTGCCGACCAGCATATTGGCGAACACAAATTCCCCGAACAGGAAGGAAAAAGACAAAAACAGCGCGGCCAGCAGGCCATTACGGATATTCGGCAGCACCAGCCGTAAAAAAGCAAACACAGTGCTGGCGCCCAGCAAGTGCGCCGCATCTATCAGATCGACCAGGGGAATGGCCTCTAGGTTATTGGCCAGTGCACGATACATAAAGAGCAGGCTGATGGTGAAATAGCAGAAAATCAATATCCAGGGGCCACCGACCAGCGGCAGGGGGCCCCCAGCATACAGTTGTAACAGGCCTACCGAGGACACCACGGGCGGCACCGCGAACGGCAGTAAAATCAGCAGATTCATCAGTCCCTTCAGGCGAGGGAAGTAATAGAACACCACGAACAGCGTGGGTAGTATCAGCAGCAGGCTGAGCAGCAAGGCGGCCAGACATACCAGCAGTGAGCGGGCAAAGGCGGCCAGAAACCGGCTGTCTGACCACAGTGTGATGTACCAGTCCAGCGTAAAGCCACGAGGAAGAATATGGGCTCCCCATTGGGCTGACAGGGAGTACACCAGGGTGATCAGAATGGGCGCGGCCAGCATAAGCAGCAGACCATTGACCGTTAATCGAGCCAGTAGCGGGGCCTTGAATGCGTTACTCATAACGACTCCGGTTGATGATCCACTGATTGATGCCGGTCACCAGCAACAATATGGCCATCAGCAATAGCGAAAGTGCGGCAGCCAGCTGGGGCTCCAGGAAGATATCACCGGCGACCAGGGCCGATATTTGTATGGTGACCAGGTTGTAGTTGCTGGTCATCAGGGCGAAGGTACTGGCATAGGCCCCCAGGGCATTGGCCAGCAGTATGATAAAGGTACCCAGCAAGGCGGGGGTCAGCACGGGCAAGGCAACCCGCAGCCAGTATTGCCAGCACGGTGCGCCGAGCAGCGCGGCAGCGTCTCGCCAGTCTTTTTGCAGGCCATCGAACGCCGGATAGAGCAACAGCATGGCCAGCGGAATTTGAAAATAGGTATAGAGAATGATTAATCCGCTGCGTGAATACAGGTTGAAGCCATCAATCAGTCCGGTCTCCTGCAGCAGCAGGGTCAGGGCCCCGTTCATGCCCAGCAGTACGATAAAGGCAAATGCCAGCGGTACCCCGGAAAAATTGCTGGCCATGGTGGTGAAGGCCACCACCATGTCTTGCAGCTTCCCCGGTACCTGGCGTAAGGCTGCCGTGCCCGCCAGGGCAATCAGCAAACCCAGCAGGCTGGACCAGAGCGCCAAATCAATGCTGTTAGAGAACGACTGCAGATAAAAGGGCGAGTCGATAATTTCCTTGAAGTTATTCAGGCTCCAGAGTCCGTCGACCTGAAAGGCGTTGACCAGCACCCACAAGATGGGGGCCAGCTGAAACAAGCCAAAGACCAGTGCAAAGGGCAGCAGCCAGAGCAAAGGCAACGCCCGCCGCCAAAGGGTAGGGCTGGCGGCGGGCGTTGTTTCATCAAGATAGCGGGGTGATTGTGCTGGCTCAAGAGAGAGCTTTTGATGGAAATTGGCGGTTAGTGGTTCACTCATTTCAATAACTCGCTGCACATGGTTTTTTCATGGGGCGCCCCCAGCAGACTGGCGATAGTGCCACACAGCTCGACTTGTTGCGGGTGGGCATGACGATCATGACTAAAGGCATCTCCTGCCACCAGCAGTGGTATTTCTCGCTCTTCGGGCAAGATGCCACTGTGGCTGTGATCCCGGTTCATGCCATGGTCACTGGTGATCAGCACCTGATAACCTTCCTCCAGCCAGCGCGGCAGATAGTCGGCCAGCAGCAGATCGAAACGCCGGGCACTGTTACGATACTGGCGGGAGTCCAGACCGAATTTATGGCCGGCATCGTCGGTGTTCATGGGATGAATCAACAGCAAGTCCGGGTCGAATCGCGTTCTCAGAATTTCCGCGTCTTGTAGCAGGTGACAGTCCGGGTAATGGTCCTGGGAATAGAACAGGCCGTACTGAATGGGGAGCTCAGTATCTTGAGTGAAGCGATCCCGTATTGGCTGATAGGGCGTGCGGTTATATAGCTCGCTCACCCAGTGATAAGCCGCCGCCGCTGTGGTTAGTCCTGCTTGGCGAGCAAGCGAGAACAGACTTTGCTGGGTGCTGAGTCGCGTTATGTCGTTATTCAATATGCCGCTGTCCACCGGACGAATGCCGGTGAGTATGCATTCATAAAGGGGGCGAGACACCGCGGGCAGCTCGCATTGCATTTTGTAGCTGGTGAGTTGATCAGCTTCGCTCAGGCCCTGCAGGTAGCCCATGCAGTTTCGGGCTACCTCGTAGGCCAGGCCGTCGATAACGACCAGTATGACCTTGCGCATGTCTTTACCTCTGCTGGTGGATCAGCACTGCCGATTGCCATTGGCGCGACAGGGTGCGCGTGCTTTTTTCCCAGGCATCATGGTCGGCAACAGGTCGTGCTGCGGCGTACATTTCCTGTGGCAGCAGCTTTTGCTGTACCTCGGCCGGCAGCGTCACCTGGTCGCGGATCGGACGGGCATAACCACGCGCCAGATTGATTTGCCCCGCATCACTCAATATATATTCCCGAGCCAGTTTGGCCGCGTTCGGGTGTTTGGCATATTTATTGATAATGGTGGCATAGCCGGAAATCAGTGAACCATCAGAGGGGATAACGACGGTAAAACGCTCGCGGTCAATTTGGTCCCGATAGTTCAAGGCGTTGAAATCCCACAAGATGGCCATTTCCACTTCCCCTTTTTCCAGATTGGCAATATTGGGGTCTATGGGGGATAAACGATTTTGTTTGGCCAACTCGGCAAATAAATTCAGCGCCGGTGTGATATTGGATTCATCACCACCCTGGGCGAAGGCGGCAGCCAGAATGGCACTGTTGGCCTGTGCGGCCACGCCCACGTCACCAACGGTGACCTGATAGTCACCTTCCAGCAAGTCCTGCCAGGAAGTGGGGGCCTTGTGGACCAGTTCGTTATTGACGATAAACGCAATGGTGCCGGTGTAGCCCAGCATCCAGTGGCCGTCTTTATCTTTGGCCCAGTCGGGGATTTGCTCCCAGGTGGTGGGTTTATAGGCCTGGGTCACGCCCTGGCGAACGGCAATGGGGCCAAACGCGGCGCCAACGTCGCCAATATCGGCGGTGGCATTGTCTTTTTCTGCGGCGAACTTGGCAATTTCCTGCGCCGAGCTCATGTCGGTGTCTTGATGCTCAAGATCAAATTGTTCGCCGAGATCCCGCCAGGTATCTTTCCAGTTGGCCCAGCTGTCGGGCATGCCGACACTGTATATTTTTCCCTCCGCACGTGCTTTTTGTTCCAGCTCGGCGATGTCGGCGGCGAGCACAGCTGGAGTGCCTAAGCTCAGAGTCAGCAGGCTGGATATTTTCAATATGCTTTTCATCGGTTGCAATCCTCGGGACATGAGTCAGGTTCGAAGCCGATGCTAGGCAAAGTAGATGACAGGGAGGTGGTCCTTTTATGGCAGTTTTATGCCAGTGTCATGTCAGAATGGTGAATCAGCGAGCAAGTCGGTCAGTGACTGGCGGCTGCGGAACAGGTTGGTATCGTGGCTTTCTCGGGTTACA
This sequence comes from Oceanisphaera marina, assembly GCF_014643915.1. Lineage (GTDB taxonomy): Bacteria > Pseudomonadota > Gammaproteobacteria > Enterobacterales > Aeromonadaceae > Oceanimonas > Oceanimonas marina. The sequence goes on along the minus strand of NZ_BMKE01000014.1, from coordinate 37,387 downwards.
TAGATAAAGCCATCCCGGCCCAGAGCAATGCCTTCAAACTGGCCGTTTTTGTTTAATTGCAAACGTCGCCCCTGGTGTTCCAGCACGCGGCCATCTTGTACCGGATAGAGCCAAATCCAGGCAGTGCGGTTCCACCAGTTGCGGCTGTAGCCGAGCAACAGCAAGGTGTTGGTCTGGCTGTCAAAGTCGGCCCCCGTTACCAGCATGTCGGTATTCAGCCGCTGCCGGGCCTGCAGTGGCGCCGGGTTACCTGTGGTCGGCACGGTGTAAATAGCGGTGTGCTGATCGAGCCAACGCTTGGTAAACAGCCATAATTCGTCGGCCACCCAGGTGAGCGCTTCGGCATCAAAGTTATGTTGATGGGGAGCAGGTTGAAACTGGCTCTGTTCGGCATAAGCGAGCGGCAGCGACGGTTGCACCTGTACCTGATCGTGCAACAAGGTCAGCGGCAATATGCTTAAATCGCGACGTCGGCCCCGATTATTGCCGGTATCGGCCACATACAGGGTATTACCGCGTACGCTTATGTCCTCCCAATCGTGATTACCGGCGCTTACGGGCAAGCGTGCGGTTATTTTGCCCTCAGGCGAGAGCATAAACAGCTCTGCGTCATTACCGCTGTCGTTATGGCTGATAAACCCTTGCTGCCAGCGCACCAAACCGGATGTTTCTGCCAAGGGGGAATCAAAGGTGGCAATGGGGTCCAGTAATAGCGACTGGCCCTGAGCCGTGATACAACCGCCAAGCAATAAAATTGGCCATAATAAAAAAAGAAAACGCATGACGATTACCCTGAAATAACAAAGTTCTTGTTATAGCGGGTTTAATGGCAAATTCAATACTCATTACCGGATTTGTGTTCAATAAAGCCGGTTTGTAAATATCAGGTTAATGGGTGGGGTAAATAGTGTCCTCTGCTACATTAAATGCAATTAGGCGGCGTATTTTCTGCTTTTATTTACTGGGTTAGCTCAATATTTCAGCTGGAAACTGTTAAGCTGCCGACCGAATCACAGGTATCAATAACAAGAGGAGAGCAGAGTGACCAAGGGTCTTGCGCTGTCGGTATTTTCGTCGGTACTGTTTGCGTTTTTGTATTATTACGCCAGCCTGATGCAACCACTGAGTGCCGAAGTGGTGTTTGGCTGGCGCATGCTGCTGACCATGCCCTGTGCCGGGTTGTTTCTACTTTATAGTGGCGACTGGCGTTTGGTAAAAACCCTGTTCTCCGCACTTAAATCACGGCCTGTGTTGTGGTTTGGACTGCCCCTGTCTGCCGCGCTGGTGGGCGTACAGCTCTGGATCTTTATGTGGGCGCCCATTAACGGCCGTGGACTGCCGGTGTCGCTGGGTTATTTTATGATGCCCCTGGTGTTGGTGCTGATTGGCCGTTTTTTGTATCAGGAACGGCCCAGCCGATTGCAGTGGGCGGCGGTGGGTTTTGCCGCCGTCGGCGTCGGCAATGAACTCTGGCAGGCAGGCGGTGTTTCCTGGGAAACCATGGTGGTGGCCATTGGTTATCCGGCATATTTTGTGTGGCGCCGTTGGCTGGGCAGCGATAATCTGGGCGGGCTCTGGGTCGACATGTTGCTGATAGTGCCGGTAGCCGCCTGGTTTGTATTATCGATTGATATGCCGTTCGCCGCATTCGACCAGCGGCCTGTGCTTTGGTTGCTGGTGCTGGGGCTGGGTATGGTCAGTGCCCTGGCGCTGGTGTGCTACATTCTGGCCAGCCGCCGTTTGCCATTTAGCCTGTTCGGTCTGCTGGGCTACGTTGAGCCCATCTTGCTGGTGTTTGTCTCGCTGATACTGGGTGAAAGCATCAAGGCCGAAGAGTGGCCAACCTATATCGCCATCTGGCTGGCTGTGGCTTTGTTGGTGGTTGAAGGCGTGAAGCAGCTGCTGGCATTCAGGCGCTATCGATTCAATGACAGACGCTAGCGATCCTAGGCCCACATCACGCAAATGGCGGCGATAACGATGAGTGCCAGCCCCCAGTGATCCTGACGGGTCAGTTTCACCTTGAAGTAATAGGCCGAAATCAGCAGGGTAAACAGCACCTCAATCTGGCCGAGGGTTTTAACCAGCGCCACGCTTTCCAGGCTCATGGCGCTGAACCAACCGATAGACCCCAGGCAACTGGTGATGCTAACCGCGGCCGTCAATGTGGGGTGCTTCACCAGGCCACTCAAGCTGGACCGATCGCGCCATGCCAGCCAGCCGACCAGCAACAGGGTTTGCAGGCTGATCACCAGCAGCAATACCCAGGCCGCGGAAAAGGGAAACGTCAGCTCCAGCAACAAGCTGGCTTCGCGTACCCACAGCGAGGTCAGGGCAAAGCTCAGGCCACTGCCCACTCCAAGCAGCAGAGTGGTGGGAGAAATCCCACCACTCAGGCGGCGCAGCCCGCTTAATAAACCGATGGCTACCCCGCCGATCGCCACCCCCAGCCAACCCAGGGGTGAGAGCAGGGAGCCAAAAAATCCCACCCCCAGAATAGCGGCCCAAATGGCTTCACTCTTTGCCAGCCCAACACCCACTGCATAGTTGCGCAGTTGAAACAGCCGTACCATCAAGGCGGTGGCCACAATCTGGCACACGGCTGCGCCTACTATATAGGCGGCAAACAAGACAGAAAAATGCGGTAACGGTTGGTCAGGTTGCCAGCGATACAATAGCCATAAATAGCCGCCAGCAAGGGGGCCAGCCAGAATAAAGCGTGCCAGAGTCACGCTGGTGGCCCCCAGGTGCTGGCTGAGCTGCTTTTGCAAGGCATTGCGCCAGGCCTGCATAAAGGCGGCAAACAGGGTGAAGGGGATCCAGAGCATAGTGTCGTTTCACGAAGTGGTAAGCCGTCAGCCTGTCTCTTAGTCACAAGTCGCCAGCGAGTGAATGAATGCCCAGAGGCAACTGAGTAGCCTCCTCCGACACGCTAAACCGCATCCCTGCGACGCTCAGCACATGACGTCCTTGTCATGTGATGGTCGGCTGAGGCTATCCCAGCCGCCTCTTTTTAGGCTCCGAGTCTTCAGTGAGCATCACTGACAGACGGCGCCGGTGTCAATGGGAAGGCAGAGGGTGTCTGCTCAGCCGACCATCCGCGCCAGGGATGGCGCGGCTGAGCCTACAGGGACCGTATTTACGGCGAGTCGGAGGAGGAGTGCCCTCTGCCTGACAAGTCACACTAACTTCAACAAATTTCAAAAAATAGTTGTGACTAAGAGACAGGCTTAAAGCTTAGCGTTGTGTTTTGCTTTGTTGCTGTTTTTTACGGGCTAGCTTTTCGGCGCGTCTTTGCTCGGCGGCGGCGACGGCGTCGCTGCCAATGTGCGCTTCGCCGCGGGCTTGTGCCAGTTGCAGCTGGTGCTCACGTTCGGCGTAGCGGCGCTGTTGTTCCGGCGTCTGCTTGTCATGACAATGAGCGCAGCTCACGCCATGCTGATAATGGGCATGTTGCATGTCTGCTGGCGACAGCGGCGCGCGACAGGCCGAACATAATTGATACTGGCCTGGTTGCAGCTGATGGTCGACGGTCACCCGATTGTCGAACACAAAACACTCGCCTTGCCACATCGACTCTTGTGCGGGCACTTCTTCCAGATATTTCAGGATGCCGCCGTGCAGGTGGTAGACCTCGTCAAAGCCCTGCTCTTTAAGATAGGCGGTGCTTTTTTCGCAACGAATGCCACCGGTACAGAACATGGCCACTTTTTTGTGCTTGTTGGCGTCCAGGTTGTTTTTGACGTACTCGGGAAACTCGCGAAAGCTCTCGGTATTGGGATTGAGTGCGCCTTTAAAGGTACCAATATCCACTTCGTAGTCGTTGCGGGTATCCACCAGCACCACGTCAGGATCCGAAATCAGCGCGTTCCAGTCTTTAGGCGCCACATAGGTGCCGACCACGCGCTTGGGATCTATGCCTTCCACGCCCAGGGTCACGATCTCTTTCTTCAATTTTACCTTGGTGCGATAAAAGGGCTGCTCTTCGCTGAGTGACTCTTTGTAATCGATACCGCTAAAGCGACTGTCGTTGGCAAACCAGGCTTTAAGCTGGTCAATGGCATCACGGGAGCCGGCCACGGTACCGTTAATGCCTTCACTGGCCAGCAGCAGGGTGCCGCGGATCTGTTCGGACTCCATCATGGACTGCAGCGGCTCGCGCAGTGCTTCGTGGTTGTCCAGGGTAACGAATTTATAGAGGGCACAAACAACAAACTGAGACATGGTTTCCTCCAGCGCGGGTGCTGCGCTGTATTAACACTGATTTATGGCCATACCGGCAGGCATGACGTGATGGGCGCATGATAACAAATTTTTCTGGCCGGCTGCAGTAAAAGCAAACGGCGACAGCACCCTTGGGGTCTGTCGCCGTTATTCAGTGGCCTGATACGCCAGCAGGGTGTCAGCTCGGCTGAGTCAGCGCCTGCTCTGCGTCTTCATCCTGGGCAAAAACAGCCTCGTCGGTCTGGCCCAGCAGCTTGCTGGTAATGGTACCGGCGGTCATGGCGCCATTGACGTTGAGGGCGGTGCGGGCCATGTCGATCAAAGGTTCAATCGAAATAAGCAGTGCCGCCAGGGCCACCGGCATGCCCATGATCGGCAGTACGATCAGCGCAGCAAAGGTGGCACCACCGCCGACACCGGCCACACCAAACGAGGCCAGGGTGATGACGCCAACCAGGGTTGCCAGCCATAATGGGTCCAGCACGTCTATGCCCATGGTGGGGGCTATCATTACTGCCAGCATGGCCGGATAAATACCGGCGCAGCCATTTTGGCCAATGGTGGCACCAAAAGACGCCGAGAAGTTGGCAATGCTTTCCGGCACGCCTAGCTTGCGGGTTTGTGCCTGCACATTCAGCGGTATGGTGGCGGCACTGGAGCGGCTGGTAAAGGCAAACGCCAGTACCGGCCATACCTTGCTGAAAAAGCGCTTGGCATTCACGCCGACAAAGGTCAGCAACAGGCCGTGGATCACAAACATGATGGCAATGGCCAGATAAGAGGCCAGCAAGAAGCCGCCCAAACTGACCACGTCTTGCAGGTTGGAGCCGGCAATCACCTTGGTCATCAGCGCCATCACGCCATAAGGGGTCAGCTTCATGACCAGCCGCACCAGACGCATCACCAAGGCCTGCAGTGCTTCTATACCGCCAATCACTCGACGGCCCAGCTCGGGTTCATCTTTCAGCAGGGTCAGGGTAGCCAGACCCAGGAACACCGCAAAAATCACCACCCCGATCACGGCAGTCGGGCTGGCGCCTGTCATGTCGGCAAAGGGATTGCGAGGAATAAAGGACACTACCAATTGCGGTACCGACAGGTTAGCCACACTGGCGACCTGCGATTCTAACTGTTCGGCACGGGCCAGCTCACGGGCACCCTGCACCAGATCTGCGGCATTCAAACCAAAACTGTGGGTCACAAACACACCCACCAAGGCGGAAATGGCAGTGGTAAACAGCAAGACGCCCAGCGAAAGCACGCTGATTTTGCCGAGTGAGGTGGCATTGTGCAGGCGCGATACCGCGCCCAGAATCGACACCAGCACCAGCGGGATCACGATCATTTGCAGCAGGCGCACATAGCCCGAACCCACCATATTGACCCACTCCAGGGTGTTGGCAATGGTAGTGGCATCATACAGAAGCTGCATGGTGAAGCCGGCAGCAATACCAAACAGTAAGCCGGTCAGCACCTGGCGCGAAAGCGACTGCTTGCTGCGGGCCAGTTTACCCAGCAACAACATCAATAATAAGAACACAGCCAGATTGAATAACACCAGCAACATGGTGACTCCGAAAACAGTAAGTTATATAGATAGCGGGCGATACTAGCAGCAGATTCGACTTGTTTATAATCGAATTTGTTATGAGCGGTAATTATTTTGCATAAGGAGGGGAAGCACAGCCATAAGCTTTAAGCCGTCAACTGTCAGAGAAAGCACGGGACTAGGCGTCAGCACGTCCGCTTTACGTATTTTGGGTATCGTAAAGCGGACGGCGTAAGCGTACTGCCTTATGCTAGCGCAGCTGCTCCAGTAAAGAGGCGCTGGCGTAGCCGTCGGCCACCTGGTTGCGTGATTGCTGATAGCCACGAATCGCGCTGATGGTATTGGGGCCAATCACCCCATCGGCGCCCTGGGTATCAAAGCCTCGGGCCGTGAGCTGACGCTGTAATTCGATTTTTTCGTTACGGCTCAAGGCGCGTTCGGCTCGAGGCCACTTGGCGACGAATTCACCACCACCGGCTATTTTATCAGCTAAATGTCCTACTGCCATGGCGTAAGAAGTAGCGTTGTTATAACGGCGGATCACCCTGAAGTTGTTAAAAATGGCGAAAGTAGGGCCATGGGCTCCGGCCGGCACCAAAATGGCGGCGTCGCCAAAATCGGGCAGCGGCTGGCCGGTGATGGTGGTCACGCCCTGGGCGCGCCAGGTGCTTACGGGCTGGCGGTTGTTTTGATCGGCATTGGCATAATCGAAGCCCTTGGGCAGCGAGACTTCCACACCCCAGGGGGCATTGTGTTGCCAGCCAAACCGTTTGAGGTAGGCTGCGGTGGAGGCCAGCGCATCGGTAGGATCGTCAGACCAGATGTCGCGTTTGCCGTCGCCGGTAAAGTCCTGGGCATACTCCAGATAACTGGTGGGCATAAACTGGGTGTGACCCATGGCACCGGCCCAGGATCCTTTCATACGCTCGGGGGTAATGTCGCCGGATTGCAAAATTTGCAAGGCGGCAAGCAACTGTTGTTCGGCAAAATCGCGGCGTCGGCCTTCAAAGGCCAGGGTGGCTAGCCCGGCGATGGTGCTGGTATTGCCACGATAAGACCCATAGTTGGTTTCCATGCCCCAAACCGACAGTATGACCTTGGCATCCACCTGATAACGGGCTTCTATGGCCTTGAGTGTAGACGCCAGCGCCTGCGCTTTTTCACGACCGGTACTGACGCGGGTCGATGACGTGGCGGTATCGAGATAATCCCATATTTGTCGCGTAAATTCGGCCTGGCTGCCGTCCAGCTTGATCACCTGCTGGCTGAGAGTGACGCCGTCAAAAGCGCGGTCAAACACCGCCGCTTTTATGCCTTTGGTCAGCGCCTTGGCGCGGAAGCCGGTTTTCCAGGCGTTAAAATCCGCCAGTTCTGCAGGGTTGGGCTTGACTGTCACGGTGGCGTTTTCGGCGGTGGATTTGGCCGCCGCGGTTGCGCCAGGCGTGGCCGGGGCAGTATTGGCGTGGCTGGCACACCCGCTGAGTACGGTGCCCAGCACCAAAGCACTTATATAGTGTCGTGTAAACATGAGATCCCGTTCGTGTGTGGCATGATGAATAGCGTGACCTGCAGCATATCCCAAGCCGATAAAAATGAAAGAGCAGCTACAGATTTTACCGAGATGAGCCGTAATTAACGAGATGATAAAACGAGAAAAATGCCTCTGTTCGGCAGATAGTGTCAGCGAGCTTTGTTATGATCGCCCTGGCCTGAAAAAAGCGATCAAGTTGTGTGATATCGGGCCGATAATCAGACCATTAAGGAAAACACAGTGCAGTGCCCTCGTTGTGAAAATATCATGAATGCCAACCAAGTTAACGAACGACAGGTAAAAGGGCTGGATATTCAGTGTGCCTGCCCGCATTGTAATGCAGGGCTTGCGGTGAACACGCAAGCCAGGAGTACCAAATTGATGTTCAATCGGAGCTGTTATGTATCTGATTAGAGATTTTAAAGACACCGACCTTAGCAGTCTCGAGCTTATTTATCATGATGCGGTCATGGAACAGGGGCAACGGGGTTACAGCAGTGAACAGGTAGAATTCTGGGCTGCATTTCCGTATCTGTATGCTGATAATTTCAGGACCCTGGTGTTAGCGGGTTACACCCGGGTGATGGCCTGCAACCAGATACCGGTTGCCTTTGCCACTTTGCATCCTGATGACCATCTGGCGCTGTTGTATGTGCTGGGCGATCACGCCGGGCGGGGGATTGCCGGGCGTTTATGTGACGATATTGAAAAAGAGGCCGCTCGTCGAGGAGTAGACTGCCTGCGTACCGACGCCAGCGTACTGTCGCGGCCGGTATTTGAACAGCGGGGTTATCGGCTGGTGGAACAAGAGCTGATCGAAAGAGAAGATTTGAAATTTACCCGCTTCATAATGGAAAAATCATTGCCCTCATCCCACTCTTGAATGCTGGCATCAATGACGGCTTTACCGCAAAATAGTGCCCAGCCCTGTGGGCGTTTAATTTATTACGGGGTAGGAGAACAACTGTGGCCAAGCCGAAAGACACCTATTATCTCACCGCCCATTGTCCCGGTAACCTCGGGACCGTGGATGTGATCACCAGCTATTTGCGGGAACAGCGGTGTTATGTAGTAGAGATGCAAACCTTTGATGATGTAGTGAGTGGCCATTTTTTTATTCGTGTCGAGTTTCGCCCGCCCAGTGACACCGTCTTTGACGAAGCGCAATTTCAGCAGAGCCTGCAGCCCAGAGCCGCATTGTTTGCCATGCAATGGGAGTTGGCCACCGCGGCTCAACGGCCCAATGTGGTGATCATGGTCTCTCGGCTCGACCATTGCCTCAACGATTTGCTCTATCGTTATCGTACCGGGCAGCTGGCCATTGAAATACCGGCCATTATTTCCAATCACCCCGATCTGCAACGGCTGGCCGACTGGCATCATATTCCTTTTTACCACCTGCCGGTCAACGACGACAATCGCGCAGAACAAGAAGCACAAGTGCTTAATGTTATTCAGGAGTGCGAAGCCGATCTGGTGGTGCTGGCGCGCTACATGCAAATGTTGAGCCCCCAGTTGAGCACGGCGCTGACCGGCAAGGCCATCAATATTCATCATTCCCTGCTGCCGGGCTTTAAAGGTGAACAGCCTTATCATCAGGCTTACGACAAGGGCGTTAAATTGGTGGGGGCCACCGCCCATTACATCAATAACGATCTGGATGATGGCCCCATTATTACCCAGGGTGTCGAGGTGGTTGACCACAGCCATTACCCCGAGCAATTGACCGCCAAGGGGCGGGATATTGAATGCATCACCCTGGCCCGAGCGGTGCATTATCATATCGAACGCCGGGTTTTTCTGCACAATGGTAAAACCGTGGTGTTTACCAGCTAGATTCTGTTTTTTATCCCTATTGGTTTTCTTACCGGAGCTTGTTTTTACATGAATAAAACCCTGGTGGCCGGCTTGCTGGCTTTTGCGCTGGCCGGTTGTGCCAGCTCGCAACCCGAGCAGCCCTTTACCCTTACCCTGGCGCACATCAACGACACCCACTCGCACTTCGACCCCAGTGACGCGCGTCTGACCCTGAATAACAAAGCTGTTTATACTCGCCTTGGTGGTTTCCCCCGGTTGTTAACCTATGCCAACCAGTTACGCGACCAGGCAGCGGCAACCGACCAGGCACTGCTGTTCCTGCACGGCGGTGATGCCTGGCAGGGAACCGGCTACTTCAAGTTGTATGAAGGTGCCATGAACGCCGATATGCTAAGCCAGCTCAAGCTGGATGGCATGGCGCTGGGTAATCACGAATTCGACCTTGATAACGCGCACCTGGCCGCCTTTATCAATGGCCTGGATTTCCCTGTGCTGGCGGCAAACCTGGATGCCAGCCGGGATCCGAGTCTGCAAGACGCCGAAAATCTCACACCCTATGTCTTGTATGCCTTTAATGGCAGCAAGAAAAAGCGTATCAAGAGTGTGGATGAAGCCGGCAAACAGCCGGTGGTGGCGGTAATGGGCCTGGTGCTGGAAGACATGGCCAACATTGCCCCCAATGTGGGCCAGGTGCGTTTTGCACAAGAAGTAAAAAGCGCCCAGCAAACGGTGAATACCCTTAAAGAGCAGGGCGTTAAGCATATCGTCGCCGTCACCCACCTGGGGCTGGACAGAGATCGGCGTTTGGCGGAAAAAGTAAACGGTATCGATGTCATCGTCGGCGGTCACTCCCATAGTCTGCTGGGCGATTTCAGTGAGCTTGGTTGGGCACAGGGTGAACCCTATGCCCGCCAGTTCACTAATCCGGACGGCTACGGAACCACCTGTGTGGTGCAGGCCGGACAGTTTGCCCAGGCAATGGGTCAGGTGGCCGTGACCTTTACCAAAGATGGACGCGTGGCAGGTTGCGAGGGCGGTAATACCTTGCTGGCCGATAATCAGTTTTACAACGATATTCGCCGTGGCGATAAGCAGCAACTCTCCAAGGCCCAGCAACAGCAAGTGATTGAGGCGATTAACGAACAGCCCAACATTACTCTGGTGCCGGAAGACGCCACCATGCGTGCCTATATTGATGAACAATATCGGCCAGCCCTGCTGAGTGCGTATGGGGATGTGATTGGCCATGTGCCGCTGACGCTCAAGCACACACGTGTGCCCGAGGCCGGTCAGGCCTCTAAGGTGGCGCCTTTGGTTGCAGCCAGCCAGCTGTATTGGGCGAATACCCCAGAGGTGCAGGCCGTGACCGGGCGTCGCGCCGACTTCTCTCTGGTAGCGGCCGGTTCGGTGCGTAACAGCCTGGAGCCCGGAGCGCTCAAGGAAGGGCACGTCAGCCTGGAGTTGCTGCCCTTTGCCAATCCCATCAGTCTGGTGTCACTGACCGGCCATCAGGTCGCGGGCTTGTTGCTGGAAACCATCAATAGCGCCATGGGTGCCAAGGCCCACAGCGGAAAATTTCCATACGGCGCCGGGTTGCGTTATGCCTTTAATGAAACCAGCCGTGGACGTGGTTACCTGGCCCGCATTGAGTATTTGCATCAGGGCCAGTGGCAGCGTATTGACCCCAATGCCAGCTACCAGGTGGTATTAACCGGTTATCACGCCTCCGGCAACGATGGCTGGAATAGTGTGTATCAGGCACAGCAGGTATTGACCGACAGAATCGATCTGGCTTATGTGCAGGACAAGCTGGTTTCTTTTCCGGTGGCGCGTCTGAGTAAAAATGAACAGGGGGCCATTGAGGTTCACTATATTGACCAGGCGCTGGACTGCCAGGAAACCGCAGTGGAGTGCGGTACGGACGCGCGAGCCTTTATCGAATATGTGCAAGATCGTCGGCCCATGCTGACGGCCTTGCCTGAATCTGGCGTGACTCTGAAACGATTGTGATGAAATAAAAGGCTCGATAACCTCGAGCCTTTTATTATTGATGTTCATATCTGCAGCATGAGTCAGTCTCTGCTATTGTTTACATACTCTATTGAGTCTACGGAGGGCGGAATGCGAACTAACTCGATTAATAAACATCTAGCAGCCTGTTTGCTATGCGCCCAAGCCTTGTTTTGGAGTCCGCAGCTGCTGGCTGCAGACCCTTTGCCTGCGGCACAAGGCCGAGTGGTACTCACAGTGACCGGTGATATTACGCTCACCAATACCAATGAGCCGCTTAAAACCGGGGCTACTCATGAAGCCGAGTTCGACTTGGCATTACTCAACAGTCTGCCCCAGCATGAATTCAGCACCGAAACCCCCTGGACCGACGGTGTGCATCACTTTCGTGGCGTACTGGTAAAAGACCTGTTGCAACGGGTGGGCGCAAAAAGCGCTTGGGTAAAAGCGATAGCGCTAAACGCCTATTATCATGAGTTTGATAGTGGCAGCCCTGAACTGGCGTCCTTGTTGCTGACGACGCATCTTGATGGCAAGCCGATGAAGATCAGAGATAAAGGTCCGGTCTGGCTGATGTTGCCCTTGTCGGAGCATTCAGAGCTGGATAACAAACGTTATTACGAACTACTTATCTGGCAATTAAAAACCCTGGACGTGGGCAATGGCAAAAACCTTTAAATTATTTGTGTTAACTGCCATTGCCCTGATATTCAGTGCCAGCTCCCTGTACAGCTACTATCGGGATCTGGAAGTAGTGGGCTACGTATCTGCCACCATAAAAACCATTGGCTGGGCGAGTTCCGAGCTTGAAATGGAAGTGCTCAAGTTTGACCAGGCATTGACTGCGCTGTCTGCCAACACGGCCGACGAAGAGTTTGTACAGTTACGCTATGAGCTGTTGTTAAGCCGTATCAATATGTTACTGGTTGGCAACGAGAGTCGCCCCCTGCGCGAGCAGCCCGGGGTATTGCCCGTGCTGGAGAATATGTGGCAAGAGCTGATAGCCCAAGAAGACAGGGTGTATGCGCTTACCGCCGATAATCGGGCCGATATTATTGCCTTGCGTCAGAACCTGGCGTACTTTCGTCCGCTCGCTCGCCAAATCAATGTCGACAGTTTTTCGGGTGACAATGTCTGGAGCCAGCTCGACAGTATCGATGATACTCGATTTCGCTCCAGCATTTACCTGGGCGGACTCTTGCTCAGTGGGGGCTGATGCTGCTGATGTTGGTGCGAGAAAATCGACGTAACCGACGACTCGCCTATCACGATATGCTGACTGGCCTGCCCAACCGTATGTATTTCTATCAATTGGCCAATCAGGCTATCGACTGGGCCGAAAGCAACCATCAACGATTGGCGTTGCACATGATCGATCTGAATGAATTCAAGACCATCAATGACAGTCTGGGTCATGAAATGGGTGATCGGTTATTGAAAGTGGTTGCCGAACGGCTGCGAGATACCATCAAGAAGCAGGGTAAGGTCGCCCGTTTGGGTGGCGATGAGTTTGTTATTATTCAGCGGTTGCAGCCTGATGAAGATGCCAGCCAGATGGCAACCGCCTTGTGGCAGTCATTGGTCCGCGACGTCACGCTTCCCGATGGGTGTTTATCCCCACAGGCTTGTATAGGGACCAGCCTGTACCCCGAGCAGGGGACCTGTATTACCGAGTTGTTGACTCATGCGGATACTGCCATGTATTACGCCAAGCACAGCCGCACCATCGCGGTGCAATTATACGAAAGCGGCATGGACGAGCGGCGTTTACGGCGGCAAAAACTGGCCATTGCCCTGCAGGCCGCCATCGAGCAAGACCAATTGACATTGTATTACCAACCCATTTTTCGTCTCGACAGCGGTGACATCGAGTCGGTGGAAGCGCTGTTGCGCTGGAGTTCGCCCGAATTCGGCATGGTGCATCCGCTAGAGGTAATTGCGGTCGCCGAGCACTATGGTTTGGCGCACCGACTGAACGAATGGGTGTTGCAGAGTGCCTGCCAACAACTGCACCATTGGCATCAGTCGGGTTATTATTGGCTCAAGATCAACGTTAACGTCAGCCCCAGTATCTTTATGGACGGCGAGCTGGCCCTTACTGTGCAAAAAGTGCTGCAAAGTAGCGGGCTGGATGCCTCGACGCTGGTCCTGGAAATTACCGAAGACACCAGTTTGTGGGATACAGCAAGCTCAGTTGAAACCCTCCAGCAACTGCGGGAACTGGGTATAGAAATCGCCCTGGACGACTTTGGTACCGGCTATTCCTCTTTTAGTCATCTGCGCCAGTTGCCACTTAACAAACTGAAAATAGACAAGTCGTTCGTGGCCGACATGACCACAGATCCGCGCGCCTATAATCTGGTCAAAACCATAGTGTCGCTGGCCGGTAGTCTGGATATGAAAGTCACTGCAGAAGGTATTGAGTTACCCGAGCAAAAAGACCAGTTGCAACAACTGGGTTGTGAATTGGGCCAGGGTTATCTGCTGGCCAGGCCCATGCCCGGGGATGACATGACCGAACAATTGCTGCACCACACCCGCTAAGGCGCTGAGCGTATGGCGGTGTTAACAGCCTAACGCCGGTGTCTGGGGTTGGTTCTTTGTAGGCGATGCTTCAGCTTCGCAATGCGGCGCAGCCACATCCTGCCATATCGCGCAGCGATATCGTTGCTCCGGTGCAGCATGAGACCCTGACCACCCGATCCTGCTGCGCAGGATTTAGCAGCTAAAGCAGCGACTACATTCGTGCAAAGCCTTAAGCCTTATAGCGTTGTTTCTGCCTTTCTGTTCTAACCTAAGCGATAGTTACCCTGTTTACGTGGCTCGTATTAGGAGAGCGTATGAAACCCAGTTTATTGGTCGCATTGCAGCAGGCACAGCCGCTGGTGATTGTCGGAGCCGTGAATGCCTACAGCGCCATGCAGGCTGAACAGGCCGGCCACCGCGCCTTGTATTTATCCGGTGCCGGCGTTGCCAACGCTTCGTTTGGATTACCCGATCTGGGCATCACCTGCCTGAATGACGTGCTGGAAGACGCGCGTCGTATCACGGCTTCTTCCGATTTGCCGCTGCTGGTTGATGTGGATACCGGCTTTGGCGGCGCCTTTAACATTGCGCGCACCGTGCGTGAAATGGAGCGCGCCGGCGTTGCCGCGATTCATATTGAAGATCAAATAGCGCAAAAACGCTGCGGCCACAGACCCAACAAGGCCATAGTGCCACTGAGTGAAATGGTCGACCGTATCAAGGCGGCAGCAGATGCCCGCAGTCATAGCCGTTTCAACATAATGGCGCGCACCGATGCGCTGGCCGTCGAGGGCATGAACAGTGCCATTGAGCGGGCTCAGGCCTGTGTGGCCGCCGGCGCCGACATGCTGTTTCCCGAGGCCATGGAAACGCTGGCGCAATATCGCACTTTTTGCGCCCAAGTATCGGTGCCGGTGCTGGCCAATATTACCGAGTTTGGCAAAACGCCGCTGTTCAGCCAGTCTGAGTTGAGTGATGCCGGTGTGGCCATGGTGTTGTATCCGCTGTCGGCATTTCGGGCCATGAGCCTGGCGGCAGAACGCGTATATCGTGAGCTGCGGGTTCAGGGCCATCAGCGTGATGTGCTCGAACAGATGCAAACCCGAGAGCAGCTTTATCAGACACTTGGCTATCATGAATACGAGGCCAGGCTGGATGCCTTGTTTGCATCTTCTGCAGCGGATAACAAAAGAGGGACTCGGGATGATTAACAGCGAAGGACTACGAGGCCAAACGGTCGGCCAAACGGCGATCAGTACCGTTAAAACCACCGGCGCCGGTCTGGCCTATCGGGGGTATGACATCACGGATTTGGCCAACAAGGCTCAATTTGAAGAAGTGGCGTTTTTATTGCTGAAAGGCATGTTGCCCAATACCGGCGAGCTGGCAGCATTCAACAGCCGCCTGCAGGCCAATCGCGGTTTGCCCGCGGCGCTGCGTACCGTGCTGGAGTTGATTCCCGCCTCGGCCCATCCCATGGACGTGCTGCGTACCGGCTGCTCAATGCTGGGTAATCTGGAAACCGAAGCTCGGTTCAGTGAGCAGCAAGACGCCGCCGAGCGCATTCTCGCCTTGCTGCCGGCCATTATCTGCTATTGGTATCGTTACGCCCACGATGGCGTACGCATAGACACGGCGCTGGATGATGACAGTATTGGCGGGCACTTTCTGCATATGCTGCGCGGAGAGGCGCCACCCGAGTTGGATGTAAAAGTGATGAACTGCTCCCTGATCCTCTATGCAGAGCATGAGTTTAACGCCTCGACGTTTGCCGCCCGGGTGTGTGCCTCCACCCTGACGGATCTGCATTCGGCCATTACCACCGCCATTGGCACCTTGCGCGGGCCCTTGCACGGCGGCGCCAACGAAGCCGCCATGGCCATGATAGCCCAGTGGAACAGTCCGGATGAGGCCGAGCAGGCGCTGCTGAATATGCTGTCGCGTAAGGAAAAAGTCATGGGTTTTGGCCACGCGGTGTATATCAAACAAGATCCGCGCAATGCCATTATAAAATCCTGGGCCAAGAAACTGAGCGAAGCCGCTGGTGACCGCTTGTTGTATCCGATTTCGGAGCGAGTCGAAACAGTAATGGCGCGGGAGAAAAAGCTGTTTGCCAACGCCGACTTTTATCATGCCAGCGCCTATCACTTTATGGGTATTCCCACCAAGTTGTTCACGCCCATCTTCGTACTTAGTCGCGTTACCGGATGGGCGGCTCACATCATGGAGCAGCGAGCCCATAACCGCATTATTCGTCCCAACGCCGAATATACCGGGCCAGCGCCACGAGCCTGGTTGCCTTTGTCCAAACGCTAAAACAAAGCCAAGGAGCGGTAATGAGCAACAATGTTGAACATAACCACAGACCGAGACCGGATGCCTTACTGGTCACCATTGCCGATTATGTGGCCGACACCGTCATTCAGTCCGATGCGGCCTATACCACTGCACGTCTTTGTTTGATGGATACCCTGGGGTGCGGTTTGTTGGCGTTGCGCTTTCCCGAATGCACCAAGCATCTGGGCCCCATAGTGCCGGGCACTAGGGTAGCCCATGGCGCGCGCGTGCCCGGGACCACGCATGAGCTGGACCCCATTACGGCGGCCTTCAATATCGGTTGCATGATCCGCTGGCTGGACTTTAACGACACCTGGCTGGCCGCCGAATGGGGTCATCCGTCCGATAACCTGGGGGGAATTCTGGCGGTGGCCGATTACGTTAGCCGTGTGGCACTGGCCGAGGGCAGGGCACCGCTCACCATGCAAGATGTGCTGAGCGCCATGATCAAGGCCCACGAAATTCAGGGCGTGCTGGCGCTGAAAAACAGCTTCAACCGTGTGGGGCTGGATCATGTACTGCTGGTGCGGGTCGCGACCACCGCCGTGGTCACCCAGTTGCTGGGGGGCAGTAAAGCGCAGATTATCGATGCATTGTCGCAGGCCTGGGTCGATGGTTGTGCCTTGCGCACCTATCGCCACGCCCCGAATGCGGGCTCGCGCAAGTCGTGGGCCGCCGGTGATGCCACCGCTCGCGCCGTGCGCCTGGCCATGATCACCCTGAAAGGCGAAATGGGTTTGCCGTCTGTGCTCAGTGCGCCCAAATGGGGCTTTAGTGATGTCTTGTTCAAGGGGAAAACCCTCGAGCTGGCACAACCCTTTGCCAGTTATGTGATGGAAAACATCTTGTTCAAGCTGAGCTTTCCCGCCGAGTTTCATGCCCAGACTGCGGTAGAATGTGCGGTGCAGTTACATCCGCAGGTTAAAGAGCGAATAGACGACATAGCGCGCATCGAGCTCACTACCCACGAATCTGCCATTCGTATTATTTCCAAGGCCGGCGAGCTGGCCAACCCCGCCGACCGGGATCACTGCCTGCAATACATGGTGGCGGTGGCCTTGTTGTTTGGTGACCTGGTCGCCGAGCATTATGAAGACGAGTTCCACATGCAGGAGCCGCGGATTGACTGGTTGCGCGACAAAATGCAGGTCACGGAAGACCCAGGCTACAGCGCCGATTATCTACAGGCAGACAAACGGGCCATCGCCAATGCCGTTCAGGTATTTTTCAACGACGGCACCCATACCGACAAGGTAGCCGTGGAATATCCCATCGGGCATCGTCGCCGCCGTGCCGAAGGCATCCCCGTGCTGGAGCAGAAGTTTATCCGTAATCTGCAGACTCGATTTCCGCCGGCCCAGTGCCAGCGTATCCTGAGCATATGCCAGGATCCACAACAGTTCGCCACCCTGGCGGTAAACGACTTTATGGCATTGTGGATGATTAACTAGAAGACAGGGCAGAGCAGGGCAATATCAGGGGCGAGCCGAGAGGTTCGCCTCTGATAGTAAACGTTTGGTAGTCAGCGTATGGCGCTATATCAAGCCTCTATATAGGCGGCCAGTAGCGCCAGCAAGGCGGGATAAAACTGACTGGCGGTGTCGGTTTGCCGGGCTCGTGTGGCTAGCGCGGGCAGCCAGCTGGCGAGCTCTCCACTCACAAATCGCGCCACATTGGCTTCCGCCTCCGGGGTGGGGTCCAGCGCCAGCCGGCGATAACTCTCGGCCAGATAATCGAGCATAATCGCCACATGGTCGGTAGGCTCTTTAAACTGCTCGTCTACCGCATAACCGGCCGCGGCCAATCGCTGCTGCATACGCTGGGCGCTGGGGCCATTAAAACGGCCCTCGTCCAGATACAAAGAGGCGTAGGGCGCAGAGCTGTGGCGGGCATCGCTTAAAAACAGGCTGGCAAAGTCCGCCGCCAGCTCCAACCTTGGTTGCTCCAGTACCGACAGCCCGGTAATGGCGTGTTCCAGGGCATGCACCGACTCTGTCAGCTCGGGTAATAACGCCAGTTCTTCCAGCAAGGGCGCCGCATCACCGGCCATATAGGCCTGCAGGGTTGTCGAGTCCAGCTCGGCCGACAGCAGGGTAGCAAACCATTGGCATAACATGGCCTGGTGCTGATAATACTCGGCCACCAGTTGCTGCTCGGGCGTGAGCCTGGGAGACTTGTCTGAGGGCAGACTGATGCCTGCCGTATTATGTTGGGTCATGTTTACCTCGGGTTATATATCGGTTCAGGCATCCACCAGCCTAGGTCCACCAAAGGAGGTGACTGGCGGCACCGGGCCGTCAAACACTTCTATCTCTACCAGGCAGGTATTGGCGCTGGGGGCCTGCGCGAGGCGAGAGGTGCCCACATCCAGGGTCAGGGTATTGGGGTCACCATAGGTATCCAGTGCGCCTATGCTGGCATCGGTAGGGCCATACCAGGCACCTTCCTGAATGCGGATCACCCCGGTTGGAAAGTGATCCGACACCACGGCACCGGCCAACAGCTGGCCACGGTCGTTAAACACCCGCACCACGTCACCGTCGCTGATCCCCCGCGCCTTGGCATCGGCGGGGCTTAAATAGACCGGCTCGCGCCCCTGTACGGCATAGGTGGCACGATATTCATCCGACTCACACATTTGCGAGTGCAGGCGTTTGTCCGGGTGTACCGACTGTAACCATAACGGATATTTATCCGAGCCGGGGCCCCCGTGCGAGCGCTCTGTCTTTTCCATCCAGATGGGGTGCTGCTGACAATCGTCGTAGCCATAGCTGCCAATTTTGCGGCTGCTGATCTCGATAAAGCCCGAGGGCGTACCCACCGCGTTCACTTCAGGATCTTCCCGGAAGCTGGCATGGCGCACCCAGTTTTCGCCGGGGCCAAAGTCCACATAACCGTCTTTCCAGAATTGCTCGAATTCGGGCATCTCATACTTGCCCTCGTTCGCCTTGCGACAGTCGTCATACAGCTCTTTCAGCCACTGAAACTCGTCCTTGTTTTGCGTATATTCATTGTGACGACCATAACGACGGCATAAATCGGTAAAAATATCGAAGTCGCTGCGCGAATGAAACAGCGGATCCACCAGCTGGTGCATGGCCAGTACACCTCGCTTGGCATAGGAGCCATACACGTCTATGTCGTTGCGCTCAAACTGGGTACAGGCGGGCAGCACCAGATCCGAGAAGCGGCAGGTGGCATTCCAGGAATAATCGATGGTGACCACGGTTTCCAGCTCGTAAAACGCCCGCTTCATGCGGTTGTGATCCTGATGGTGGTGCCAGGGGTTACAGCCGCTGAAAATCGACATTTTAATGTCGGGGTAGGTCACTTCACTGCCGTTGTATTGCAGCTTGCCGCCTGGCTCCAGAATACAGTCAATCCAGCGCGCCACCGGAATAATACGGCTGGCGCCCTTGAAATCGGTATTGTTGTGTACCGGCACCTTGCCCGGATCCAGGTTGCGGGGAAAGCCACCCGGGGTGCTGGCGTTGGTGGCCGGCACGCCAATCGAGCTGTAATGGTGCGCATAACTGATGCCGCCGCCGGGCAAACCGATTTGCCCCAGCATGGCGGCCAGTACCGCACCTGCCCAGTAAGGTTGTTCGCCATGTTGCTGGCGCTGAATGGCCCAGCCAAAAATAAGCTGGGTGCGATCGGCGGCCAGCAAGCGGGCAAACTCACGGATCTGGTCGCTGTCGATGCCGCAAATGGGCGTGGCCCATTCCGGCGTCTTTTCTATCTTGTCGTCCCCTTTACCCATTACATAAGCAATAAAGGGCTCAAAACCCAGGGTATAGGTATTGAGGAAGGTGTCGTCGTGCAGCTGCTCGCTATACAGGGTGTGCGCCAGCGCCAGCATAAAGGCCACATCGCTTTGCGGATTGATATACAGTTGTTCGCAGCCCAGATAACCCTGGGTTTTGGTTTGCACCGGATCGATACTGATCACCTTGATATCACCCGCCGCCACCCTGGCTTTCAACTGCTCCAGATATGCGTAGGCTTCGTGGGTTTCACAGTTCCAGCCCACTTGCAGGTTTTTATAGGGGTCGTTGGCCCACAACACCAGGGTTTTGGTATTTTCCAGGATCAGCGGCCAGGAGGTGCCCTGATCGTAGACTTCGGTGGAGCCCAGTACATACGGCAGTATTACCTGGCCGGCACCGGTAGAGTAGTCGCCAACCTTGCTCACGAAGTTGCCGTGCAGGTTCACGGCGCGCTGCATGTGACTGCCGCAGCTGTGAAACTGACCGGTCTGGCGCCAGCCGGTGGCGCCGGCATAAAGGCCTGATGGCCCGTAGGTAGTTTGCACTCGCTCCAGCTCTTCATGAAACAGATCCAGGGCTTCATCCCAGGTCAGGCGCACAAAGCGATTGTCGCCGCGCTGTTTGCGGTCGCTGTGTTGGCGGTTTTTCAGCCAGTCCAGCCGCGCCATGGGGTAGCGAATACGCGAGGGGTTATAAATCAGCCCCTTGATGCCGTTGATCATGTCGGTGGGGTATTTGTCTTTTTCAAACGGCTTGATGTCGGCCACCACGCCGCCTTTCACCAGCGCCTTGACCGCGCCCCAGTGAGAGCCGGCCATGCGCCAGGTGCCTTCGGCAGATACGGCGGCCTGGGCGGTGCGTACCAACAGGCTTTGGCCGATCAGGGCCGCCGCCGAGCTGGCGGCCAATCCTTTAAGAAAATGTCTGCGTGAAATTGCCATGTCTTTGCCTCGTCAACGTCGTGATCAGTGTGCGCCGTCGGCGTAGTCTGATGAGTGTTTCTGCAGGTACTTGAGTACCAGCGCCTGGGTGTCCGCATCCATATTGGTAAAGCCGACCATACCGGCAAACATGCCCGGCCAGGTATTGGCGTCAAAGTGAGCCTCGGCGGGCTGCGCGTGACACACACTACAGGAGGTACGGTAGGTGTCGCGGGCATAGCTCCAGATGTCTTCGGCTTCGGGCAGCAGGGCGCCGGCTTCGGTCCACAGCTCTATGGTGACTTGTTCCCAGGGCAGGCCGGTTAACTCATCCACCTTGGCCGGAGCCAGCACTTTCACCAATTGCTCGTTTTGTGCCACTTCTTTTTCCAGCACCAGATTGGTGATGTTCATACCAAAGTCTTCATAAAATACCCGGCCAAAGCCTCGGGTTTTACGCCATGACGGCACGGCAAGCTTGATGGCATCGTCTTTTTTCTCGACCAGTGTCACGGGGGCGGCGGCTTCCAGTTCACCGGCTGCCTGGGTCAGCTGTTCGTCCAGATACAGGGTTACGGCCTTAACCGCATAATATTGCTCTCCCTCGCTGGGCTTGAGGCTATGAGCGCGCTGTTCCAGCTGGTCGAGCGCGGGGTCTTTAAAGGTCATTTGCTCGGGAAGATGGTGGGCGATGCCTTTATGACAGTCGATACAGCTTTGATCCCGTTCGGCGGCCGGCTTCATGAAACGCTTGGCCTTCTCGGACATAACCTCCCAGTTCATACTGTTGTAGTCATGGCAGTTACGACACTCCAGCGAACCGTTGGCGGAAAAACGCGCCCATTCGTGCTGTGCCAGCTCCAGGCGCTTGTCGAGAAATTTTTCGCGGGTATCTATGGTGCCAAACACCTTGCCCCACACTTCTTTACTGGCCTGCATCTTGCGGGCAATCTTGTTGGTCCAGTTGTGCGGCACGTGGCAGTCGGGGCAAGTGGCGCGCACGCCCGAGCGGTTGGACCAGTGAATGGTCTCCTGCAGCTCCTGATAGACGTTGTTTTCCATCTCGTGACAGCTAATACAAAACTGCTCGGTATTGGTGGCTTCCAGTGCGGTATTAAAACCACCCCAAAAGATAACGCCGGCAACAAAGCCGCCTATGGTCAGCACGCCCAGGCTGATATGCACCGAGGGACGTCTGAGGGTATTCCAGAATTTTTTTATAAAAGTCAGCATGTTCGTTCTCACATCAGGTTCCAGAGGAGCGGTTGATTATTATCAGACGCCATGTCCTGGTGGGCCGAAAATGATCTGTATAAACCACACAATAAAGCCATAGCCCGCCACCGTGAGCACACTGAGTAATGGGATCAGCACTATGGTGAGTAGTAAAAAGGTGCGCCATTCCTGGCGACGAGAGGTGGGATAGTTGATTTTATTCATAATGATATCCTTGACCTTTTAAATAGCGTACTGCTACGTAAAGTCACTGCTTTGAACCCAGAATCAGAATTTACGCCACGTCAGTCATGCCGTAGGTTGGCTGATGTTACCCTGAAAAAAATCATCCTGGATTGATCTCAATCAAGGTATGGCCAGCTATTCATAGTCTATGAAAGCATCAATCAGGGGGTTTCCCCGCCAATCGCTGCCTCATCATTGCCAAAGGGGTCTTTTGAGTCGATAATTTGCGGTACTTTTATCTTGATGGCAGATCCCCATGCTGGACAATTATTTCAAACTTAAAGAATTGGGCACCAATGTGCGCCAGGAAGTGGTGGCAGGCATTACCACCTTCTTGACCATGGCCTACATTATCTTCGTAAACCCCGCTATTTTATCGGAAGCCGGCATGGATTATGGCGCCGTATTTGTCGCCACCTGTCTGGCCGCCGCCATTGGCTGCTTTATCATGGGATTATGGGCCAATTATCCGATTGCCCTGGCGCCGGGCATGGGTCTGAATGCTTTTTTCACCTATACAGTGGTGTTGACCGAAGGGTATAGCTGGCAAAGTGCGCTGGGGGCTGTGTTCTTTTCCGGCTGTATTTTTGTGCTGCTGAGTTTGTTCAAGGTACGAGAGTGGATCATCAACTCCATTCCCGGCCCGTTGAAAATCGGCATTGCCGCCGGTATCGGTTTGTTTCTGGCGCTGGTCGGTCTCAAGAATGCCGGTATTATCGTCGATAACCCCGCCACCCTGGTGGGCCTGGGTGATATCACCAGCCTGCCGGTGCTGCTGGCGACCCTGGGCTTTTTTCTGATCATCGGCATGGCGGCACGGGGCTGGCGCGGCGCCGTGATGATTGGCATCTTGATTATTACCGCGCTGGCGGTACTGCTGGGGGATGTGGAGTACAACGGGGTGATGTCGACGCCGCCGTCCATCCTGCCGACCTTTATGCAGCTGGATATTGCCGGTGCCTTTAATATCGGCATGCTGTCGGTGATATTTGCCTTTTTGTTTGTCGATTTGTTCGATACTTCCGGCACCCTGATTGCCGTGGCACAGCGCGGTAAAATGCTCGACGAACAAGGTCGCCTGCCGCGTCTGGGGCGTGCCTTGCTGGCCGACAGTACTGCCTCTATTGCCGGCTCGGTGCTGGGTACTTCCACCACCACCTCTTATGTTGAAAGTACCGCAGGTGTAGCCGTGGGTGGTCGTAGTGGCTTAACCGCCGTGGTCACCGGCTTGCTGTTTATTGCCGCCTTGCTGTTTTCGCCACTGGCCGGCATGGTGCCTGCGTATGCCACCGCCGGTGCTCTGGTGTATGTGGCCGTGCTGATGATGGGCCAACTGAGTCATCTGCACTGGGATGATATTACCGAAGCCGTGCCCGCCGTAGTGGTGGTGGTGATGATGCCGTTCTCGTTTTCTATCGCCAACGGTATTGCCTTTGGTTTTATCAGCTTTGTGGCCGTTAAAGTGCTGGCAGGGCGTTACAAAGAAGTGAGCCCGGTAGTGTGGGCCCTTGGCGCCTTGTTCCTGGTGAAGTTCGCCTTCGGGGTCTAGCTAAAAGCAGCGCCGAGCACCAAGTGCCCGGCGTTGATAATAAAAAACCCCGCGGTTGCGGGGTTTTTGCTTTCTTACACCAGAGTGCTGCCTGCTTAGAAGTCGGCGTGGCGCGGGGTACGGGGGAAGGGGATAACGTCACGTACGTTGGCCATGCCCGTTACGTAAGCCACCAGACGCTCAAAGCCTAAGCCAAAGCCGGAGTGGGGCACGGTGCCGTAGCGGCGCAAGTCACGATACCAGCCGTAGTCTGCCGGGTTCAGGCCCATTTCCACCATGCGTGCGTCCAGCACTTCCAGTACTTCTTCACGCTGAGAGCCACCGATGATTTCACCAATGCCCGGTGCCAGTACGTCCATGGCGGCCACGGTTTTGCCGTCCGGGTTCAACTTCATGTAGAAGGACTTGATGTCTTTCGGGTAGTTTTTCACCACTACCGGTGCCTTGAAATGCTCTTCGGCCAGATAACGCTCGTGCTCGGAAGACAGGTCGATACCCCATTCCACCGGGAACTCGAACTTTTTGCCACAGTTTTGCAGTATTGCAACGGCATCGGTGTAATCCACCTGGGCAAAGTCGGTTTCCACAAAGTTTTGCAGGCGGCTAATGGCGTCTTTATCCACACGCTGGGCGAAGAAGTTCATGTCATCCATACGCTCGGTCAGTACGGCGTTGAACACATACTTCAGCATATCTTCAGCCAGCTTGGCAATATCGTTCAGGTCGGCAAAGGCCACTTCGGGCTCGACCATCCAGAATTCGGCCAGGTGACGGCTGGTGTTGGAGTTTTCGGCTCTGAAGGTAGGGCCAAAGGTATAAATCTTGCTCATGGCACAGGCGTAGGCTTCACCGTTCAGCTGGCCGGATACCGTTAAAAAGGTTTCCTTGCCAAAGAAGTCTTCACTAAAGTCGATGTCGCCCTTGTCGGTGCGGGGCAGGTTTTGCAGATCCAGCGTAGAGACGCGGAACATCTCGCCGGCACCTTCACAATCGGAGGCGGTGATCAGCGGAGTCGCCACCCAGGAATAGCCATTTTCGTGGTAAAAGCGGTGAATGGCCTGTGCCAGACAGTTACGTACCCGGGTGACGGCACCCATCATATTGGTGCGCGGGCGCAGGTGGGCATACTCGCGCAAATACTCGATAGAGTGGCGCTTGGCCGCCATCGGGTAGCTGTCGGGATCTTCAACCCAACCAATCACCTTGACGTCGGTCGCTTGCAGCTCAAAGTCCTGGCCCTGACCCTGAGAGGCGGCGACGGTGCCGGTAACCTCTACCGAACAGCCGGTGGTTAACCGCACCACTTCAGACTGATAATTCTCGACGCTATTGGGCACCACGGCCTGCACCGGATTAAAGCAGCTACCATCGTGAATGGCCAAAAACGAAATACCCGCCTTGGAATCACGGCGGGTACGAATCCACCCCTTAACGGTGAGGGTGGTACCAACGGGGTATTTACCCGCCAGCACATCAGTAACGGATGCGTGGGTCATGTAAATCGCTCTCCAGCGTTAACTAATATCGGCAACAGCCGATAGACTATATAGGTAAGGTGGCTAATGTTACCCGTGTAAACTCAGGACTCAAGCAAAAAGTTGAAGCAGGAGGTAGCCATGGCACCACAACGGTTGGATTGGCTGAGCAAGATGCTGGTTACTATGACGGTAGGCGGCTGGGGCCTGTATATTATTCTGCTGGTGTTGTTTCATTATGGCCGGCCAGAACAAGACTTTGGCTACTTGCGTTACCAGGACATTGCCGTAAGGACCGAATGGCTTGCTTTGCACAGTTTTTGGTTTCATGCGGGGGTGTGGGGGGCGCTGGGGCTGGCAGTGACCACCTTTACCCTGGTACATGTAAAAGGGCGGCATCATTTGCAGTTTCTCAAGATATATCTGGTGATGCTGGCCATGGCTGCTGTGCTCACCTTGCTGCTGGTTGTTTTTTCATCGCGTTGATATTCAACAGTTTGCTACAAGAACCCGTAGCGCAATGTGTTATTATTGCGCTACTTTTTCTTCACCGGCAGCGCCGTGGCTGCAGCAAGGCTACATTCTTTATGACGCAACCCTTTGTTTCAGAGCAAGCTCGTCCCTATCAAATTGCGTTAACCCATTATCTTGCTGATATTCCAATACGGCGTTTGATATTCAAGCGTTTTGTCTTGCTGTTGTTGTTGTTCAGCGGCCTGTTTCTCGCTTTAGCCGGGCCCATCTATTGGCAATATGAGCAAAAGCAACAAGAGCACATGCTGGCCCAGGAAGAAACCTCTGTGGTGGCAGCCACCCAGATGATACAGAAAGAAATGTATGAACAGCTGCATCTGCTGGAGCTGTTAAAAAACTCCCCCGCCATGATTGAGTACCTAAGCAGTGGCAATGCGAGTGATCGCATCCGCCTTGAAGTGTTGTTTAAAAATGCCGCCACCACCTACAACCGATTTGATCAAATCCGCCTGCTGGATAATTCCGGGCACGAATTAGTGCGGGTGAACATGCCCGGTGACGAGGCCCTGGCGGTTGCCGTGGAAGAGTTGCAAGACAAGTCGCAACGTTATTATTTTCAAGAAGCCAAGGCATTGGCGGTAGGGCAGGTGTTTGTTTCGCGCATGGATTTGAACGTAGAGCAGGGCGTGATTGAGCAACCGCACAAACCCATGTTGCGTTTTGTCACCCCTGTGCTGGATGCAAACGGTGACAGAATGGGAGTACTGATACTCAATTATCTGGCACAAGGTATGTTGGAGCGGTTTCGTCTGCAAATGTCCCGGCGTATTGATCAGCAAGGCATGCTGCTTGACCCACAAGGGTATTGGTTAAGTAATCATGAACGCAGTAATGAATGGGGGGCCGATTTGGGCAAGCCTCATCATAACTTTGCAACTCTGTATCCCGAGGCCTGGCCTAGCATCGCCGATAAAGAGTCGGGAGTGGTAGAAACGGAGCAAGGTCTGTTCCGTTTTCAGAGTATTTATCCATTTGATTTCACCCTTCGTCAATGGTCTCATTTTCGGGCTCGGCAAGGGCCGCTGTTGTCTGCTGCTTCCATCGATAATACCGCCTGGAAGTTGGTGATATTTTTACCCAAAGAAGTGATTCAGGCCCAGTCTGTTTTGTATCAGCCGTTGGGCCGTACCGTGCTGGCCCTGATACTGGTCAGTTTAGGAGGGATGGCCTGGCTGCTGGCCAGCATTAGGGTACAAAAACAGATGCGCCGCCGCTACCACCAAGCCGTGACGGCAGAGCTGAGTGATCTTTACGAGCATGCGCCTTGTGGTTATCACAGCCTGGACAGCAAGGGTCATTTTATTCGTATCAACCATACCGAGCTGGAATGGTTGGGCTATCACCGAGAAGAAGTCATAGGCCAGCCCTTTGTGCAGTTTTTGACCCATGATAGCCAGCAGCGCTTTAATGAATTTTTTGCGGCACTTAAAACCGAACAAGAAATAGACAATATCGTATTGGAAATGCAGTGCAAAGATGGCTCGACCTTTTATGTGTCTACGTCGGCCACTTCGCTTAAAGATCAAAAAGGACATTTCGCCATTGCGCGTACCAGTGTGTTTGATATTACCGATCGTATAAAACTGGAAAAGAAACTGGAGCTGTTAGCCAACCTTGATACCTTGACCAACATCAGTAACCGTCGCCATTTTTATGAGCGAGGTGAAATGGAGTTTCAACGGGCGGTACGTTATCAACATGCGCTGGCGTTACTCATGTTTGATATCGACCACTTTAAACGGGTGAATGACACCTACGGCCATGACGGTGGCGATATCGTGCTGAAACAGCTCGCCAGTACCGTGCAAGACAGCCTGCGCGACCTGGATGTGTTTGCCCGTTTTGGCGGAGAAGAGTTTATTGTTATGTTGCCCGAGCTCTCGACAGAGCAAGCAAGCATGGTCGCCGAGCGCCTGCGCCAACAAATCGCCGATATGCAGATAATCTTGTCTGGCGGCGAGACGATTACCATTACGGTGTCTATCGGGTTTGCCATGTTGACCCCCGACGATAAGCAGCTCGACGCTCTCATCAAAAAAGCCGACCTCGCCCTCTATCAAGCCAAAGACCAAGGCCGCAACCAGGTGGTGGAATACGACCCCTCTGGGGAGCGCTAAACCGTGCGTTTGGCGTGATGTTTTATGCCGGGATCCTGACGCACGTCAGGAGCTCGCTCTGGTTCTTAGACATAAAAACGAGATACCGGGGCAAGCCCGGTATGACGGCAGAATACAACAGACTGTGTGGGTCTTTAGCTGGGCGCTTGGCGTGGTTTACCTTTCACACACCGCCAGCATGGCCTGGGTCAGCTTGCTCAGCTGTTCCGGGGTAATAATGTAAGGCGGCATCACATACAGCAGCTTGCCGAAGGGGCGTATCCAGACGCCCATGGCCACCAGCTGTTGCTGCACCCTGGCCACATCCAGCGGCTGGTGCAGCTCAATCACGCCTATGCCGCCCAATACCCGTACATCCGCCACACTCGGCAAGCCTGCCGCCGGTGTCAGCTCTCTCGTTAACTGTTGTTCAATGGCGCCAATGCGCGTCTGCCAGGGCGAGCTTAACAGTAGTTTCAGACTGGCGATCGCCGTGGCACAGGCCAGCGGATTGGCCATAAAGGTCGGGCCGTGCATCAGCACACCGGCCGGGCCATTGCAGATGGTATTGGCCACGTTTTGTGTGGTAATGGTCGCCGCCATGGTCATGTAACCGCCGGTCAGCGCCTTGCCGATGCACATGATGTCCGGCGCTATGTCGGCCCATTCGCAGGCAAACAGCTTGCCGGTGCGGCCAAAGCCGGTGGCAATCTCATCCACAATCAACAACACATCAAATTGATCACACAAGGCACGCGCGCCTTTCAGATATTCCGGATGATAAAAACACATGCCGCCAGCCCCTTGCACGATCGGCTCCAGCACCAGCGCCGCCAGCTCGTGGTAGCGCTCGGCCAGCAAGGCTTCCAGAGGTGCCAAGTCTTGCGGATCCCAATTGCCACCAAAGCGACTGGTCGGGCTTTCTATAAACACATGCTCGGGCAAAAAGCCTTTGTACAGGCTGTGCATGCCACCGTTGGGGTCGCACACGCTCATGGCACCAAAGGTGTCGCCATGGTAGCCCTTGTTCAGCGCCGCAAACACCGTTTTGGGCGTGCCCTTGCCATGCCAATACTGAATGGCCATTTTTAGCGCCACCTCTACCGACACCGATCCCGAGTCGGCCAAAAAGAAGCGATCCAGCCCCGCAGGTAAAATATCGGTGAGAGCACGGCACAGGTTAATGGCGGGATCGTGAGTCAGGCCGCCAAACATTACATGAGACATCCTGGTCAGCTGATCGTTAATGGCCGCATTGAGCTCGGGCACATTATAACCGTGTAAACAGGCCCACCAGGACGACATGCCATCAATCAATTGTTTGCCATCGGCGAGCTGTAAATGTACACCCTCGGCACGTTCCACGGCATAACAGGGCAGAGGCAGAGTGAGGGAGGTGTAAGGGTGCCATAGATGTTGCAGATCGAATTCGGCATTGCTCAAGGCCATCGGGGCATGGATATTATCAGATGGGTTGCTCATATAATAATCAGTTGTAAATGTGGGTTGGTATTTGTGATTGACAGGCTAGCACTGGTGCTTACACTAGCCAACAAAAATACCGCCTAACCATCGCGGAACCCGCACCGCGAACAAGAAAGGAACCAGGCCATGAGCCAACTTCACTGGAGCCGTGAGCAAGTGCTTGCGTTGTTTGACCGTCCGCTGTTCGACTTGCTGTTTGAAGCCCAGCAAGTGCACCGTGCCCACTTTGATGCCAACGAAGTGCAAGTGAGCACCTTGTTGTCCATTAAAACCGGTGCCTGCCCCGAAGACTGCAAATATTGCCCGCAAAGTGCGCGCTATAACACCGGTCTTGAAACCGAACGACTGATGGAAATGGAAAATGTGCTGGAGCGGGCCAAAGAGGCCAAGGCCAATGGCTCCAGCCGGTTTTGCATGGGCGCGGCCTGGCGCAACCCCAAAGAACGCGACATGCCCTATTTGGTAAAAATGGTGCAAGAAGTGAAATCCCTGGGGCTGGAAACCTGCATGACCCTGGGCATGCTCAATGATAATCAAGCCGACCGCCTGGCCGAGGCGGGCCTGGATTATTACAACCATAACCTGGACACCAGCCCCGAATTCTACGGTGACATCATCACCACCCGCACCTATGCGGATCGCTTGAATACCCTGGAAAACGTGCGCAACTCCGGCATGAAAGTCTGCTCCGGCGGCATAGTAGGTTTGGGTGAGAGCTCGGAAGACAGAGCCGGCCTGTTGCAAGCACTGGCTAACCTGCCACGCCAGCCAGAAAGTGTGCCCATCAACATGCTGGTGAAAGTAAAAGGCACGCCGATGGAAAACCAGGAAGATCTGGACGATTTCGATTTTATTCGCACCATCGCGGTGGCGCGCATCTTGATGCCAAAAAGCCATGTACGCTTGTCTGCCGGTCGCGAAAAAATGAACGACCAAATGCAGGCCATGTGTTTTATGGCCGGTGCCAACTCCATCTTCTACGGCTGCAAGCTGCTCACCACCCCTAATCCGGATGAAAACAGCGACATGCAATTGTTCAAGCGCCTGGGTTTACGCCCCAGCGGCGTCAGCCAAAAGCCGGATGAAATGGCCGAAATTGAACTGCATGAACAAATTGCCGCCCAGGCCGAACCCAAGCCCCTGTATTACGAAGCTTAATCGTAGGGTCGAATTCATTCGACCAATGGCGTCGCACGGCGGTTGACTTGGTCCATTGAAATGGACCCTACGACTTGCGTGGCACCTCGCCGCCGTTCTGGTGTTTTGTAGCCGGCGCTTTAGCTGCCGGATCAGACGGTGCCGAATCATCAGGCATCGCACCGCCGGTGGGTTTGCGCCAGCTAAAGCGGCGCCTACAGATTAGCTAAACACCGGTATTGTCGTTTTGTTAACAGAGATGAAAACATGCCTTTTAACCTGAGCCTGAGCGAGCGTGAAGCGGCGGGTCTGAAGCGCAGCCTGCCGGTGATCGAACGGGTCGGCGGGCGGCAACTGTGGGCCAACGGCAAAGGCTATCTCAACTTTGCCGGTAACGATTATTTAGGTTTGAGCCAGGCCCCCGAGCTGATCAAGGCCGCCGATATGGCTGCCCGTGAATTTGGCGTGGGGGCCGTGGCCTCGCCGCTGGTGGTCGGGCATCAGGCGGTTCACCGAACGCTGGAAAGTGAGCTGGCCGACTGGCTGGGACTGGAGGCGGTGATGCTGTTCAGCTCGGGTTTTTCCGCCAATCAGGCATTGATTAAAGCCTTGCTCAGCAAAGAACACATCCTGTGGCAAGACAAGCTCAATCATGCTTCGCTGCAAGAAGCCGGCCTGTTAAGCCCGGCCCGCATGCAGCGTTTTGCCCATAACGACATGGCCGCCCTGGCTGCCAGGCTCAAGCCGCAGTCGGGGCTCATCGTGTCCGAAGGCGTGTTCAGCATGGACGGCGACCAGGGGGATTGGCAGGGCTTGAGTGAGCTTGCCGAGCAAAGCGGTAACTGGCTGATGATAGACGATGCCCATGGTTTGGGCGTGTTGGGCCAGCAGGGGCGGGGCACCTTGAGCGAGCAGGGCGTAGCCCCCACAAAAGTACGGATACACATGGGCACCTTTGGCAAGGCATTGGGAGTGAGTGGTGCCTTTATTGGCGGCAGTCAGGCGCTCATTGATTACTTGCACAATCATGCCCGCAGCTATGTGTACAGCACCCACTTGCCGCCGCCGCAAGCTGCCGCCATTCTGGCTGCCGTGCGCCTGGTACAAACGGCCGATGACAAACGCGAGCTGTTGCAGCAACGCATTGCTCAGTTTCGTCAAGGCGCGGCGCAGCTGCCGTTTAGCTTAATGCCGTCTTGCACCGCCATTCAACCCCTGGTGATCGGTGATGAACAGCTCACTTTGCAGCTCGCTGACCGTTTGCGCGAACGGGGCTGTTGGGTAGGGGCAATTCGCCCACCCACCGTGCCCAAAGGCTCGGCACGGCTGCGCATTACCCTCAGCGCCGCCCACAGCCAAGCGGATATCGCCGCCTTGCTGAGCGCACTGCAAGAGAGCGTGAAGAGTGAAGCCTAGTTTCCATGCGCACAACGGAGTGATGATGACGGCGGGTTTTCTGTAGGGTGCCGCTTTAGCTGGCACTCCCGTCTCAGCGGGAATGTTTAAACCATCCTGCTTCGCAGAACCCGCAGCTAAAGCGCGGGGCTACAGGGTGCCATATTTTGGGTTTGATATTTTGCCGTAGGCGTAAACCTCTTTGTCACTGAGTCCACATGAATTATGCGATATCATTTATGCCTATAAGCACGCCGTTAATAAACAAGCAAAAGGTGGCCAGTGCCTTTGGCCGCGCCGCCCACAGCTATGAGCAGCATAACGAACTGCAGCGCCGCTCTGGCAACGCCTTATTAGCCCTGCTTAGTGCCGAACAGCCCGAACACGCGTTACTGGGGCTGGATTTAGGCTGTGGCAGCGGCTGGTTTGCACCCGCCCTTAAACAAAAGGCCGAGCAGTTGCTGGCGCTGGACTTGTCGCCTGCCATGCTGCAACAGGCTCAGGGCAAAGCAGACATTGTGCCTCTGTGTGCCGATATGGACACCCAGCCGCTGGCCGAGCACAGCCTGGATTGGATTTTTGCCAACCTGTGTCTGCAATGGAGTGCCGACCCCGCCGCCTGGCTGGCCAACTGGAGCCGTCGGCTCAAGCCTGGTGGGGTGCTGGTATTTGCCACCTTGATTGAAGGCAGTCTGTTTGAGCTGGCCGAGTGTTGGCAACACCAGGGGCAGCCCAGCCCCGTCAATCGCTTTATCAGCCACAGCAAACTGGAGCAGCACCTGGCGGCCACCGGCCGGCGCTGGCAGTGCCAGGCGGCTACCGAGCAACTTGCCTATCCAAACCTGAAAGCGCTGCTGCTGGATTTAAAAGGCATAGGCGCTAATCGCGTGAATGACGAGCGGCGCAGCGGCCTGATGGGCAAACACACCTGGCAGCAACTTAATTTAACCTATCCTGTAAATAATCAAGGCCACTGCGTGGCGACTTATCGGCTGGCATACGGAGTAATTTATGGCTAACACCTTTTTCATCACAGGCACCGACACCGAGGTGGGCAAAACCCTGGTGACACAGGCATTGATGCTGGCGGCCATTGAGTCCGGGCGCAAGGTTCTGGGCTACAAGCCGGTGGCCTCTGGCTGTGATCTTATTGACGGCGAGCTGAAAAACAGCGATGCCCTGATCCTGCAGGCCACGTCTTCTATTAGCTTGCCCTATGCCATGCACAATCCCTATGCCTTTGCGCCTGCCATTGCTCCGCACATAGCGGCAGCCCAGGCTAACGAACCCATCAGCCTGGCGCATATCAGTGAAGGGCTGGGTCGATTAAAAGAAACCGCCGCCGACTGGATTTTTGTGGAAGGCGCCGGGGGGTGGCGGTTGCCTGTTAACGATCAGCAATATTTATCCGACTGGGTCAAAAAAGAACATTTACCGGTCATTTTGGTGGTTGGTGCACGGCTGGGCTGCATTAATCATGCGCTGCTCACACTGGACGCCATTCGTCACGACGGTTTGGTGGTAGCCGGCTGGGTGCTTAACCAGGTGGATCCCAACATGAGTCATTATCAGGCCAATGCCGAAAGCCTGAAACAGCGCATCAAGGCGCCGTTTTTGGGCGAGATCCCCTGGCTGGGTGACGAGGTCAATGAGAGCGTGCATAACTTTATCGATATTGCGCCCCTGATAAAATAATTCATAATCAACATCTTGAATTTCGCGCATTCGGACATATTATGTCTGAAGACTCTTTGATTAAGGAAAACTATGAAACGCATTCTGTTGTTTATCGCTACCAATCTGGCCGTGGTGCTGGTGCTGGGTGTGGTGCTGAACATTGTGTTTTCGATGCTGGGCATCAGCCGTAACAGCGTTGGCGGCTTGTTGGTGTTCTGTGCCGTGTTTGGTTTTGGTGGCGCTATTATTTCGCTGCTGATCTCTAAATGGATGGCCAAGCGCAGCTACAACGTACAGGTAATAGAGCAGCCCCGTAATGAAATGGAACACTGGTTGCTCAGCACGGTCACTCGCCAGGCACAGCAGGCCGGCATCGGCATGCCGGAAGTGGGTATTTACGACTCAGCCGACATGAACGCCTTTGCCACCGGCGCCAGCCGCAACAGCTCGCTGGTCGCGGTTTCCAGCGGCCTGATGTACAGCATGAGCCGCGACGAAGCCGAAGCCGTACTGGCCCACGAAGTCAGCCACATTGCCAATGGCGACATGGTGACCATGACCTTGCTGCAAGGCGTGGTGAATACCTTCGTGATGTTCTTTGCCCGTATTATTGCCAATATCATCAGCTCCACCATGAACCGTGACGGTGAAGAGGGCGGCGGCCTGGGTGGTATTGCCTACTTTGGCGTGGTGATGGCACTGGAGCTGGTGTTCGGCATTCTGGCCTCGATCATTGTGATGTGGTTCAGCCGCCACCGCGAATATCGTGCCGACGAAGGCGCGGCCCGCCTGGTGGGCAAAGAAAAAATGATTTCTGCACTGCAGCGTTTGGGCCAGGGCTCGCAAGCCGAGCTGGAAGGCTCATTGGCGGCTTTTGGTATCACCGGCCGCGGCAAGAGTGAGCTGTTTATGAGCCACCCACCGCTCGAAAAACGCATTCAGAGCTTACGCGAATTGCGTTAAGCCACTTCATTGCACTTGAATAGCGCAATAACCCGGTAGTTATGATTTTAGCCCCAGCTTGCTGGGGCTTTTTTGATCTTGCAGAACGGTGTTCCTGACCAAGATTAGGCTCAGGGTGTTTTATCTTAATCTTTATGTAGCTGCTGCTTTAGCTAGCAGTCCCGTCTCAGCGGGATGTTGTGATGTTACAAAGGAGGCGATACAAAACGGGGTAAGCCTAAAAAATAAATAAATTTGAATGTAAGGAATATTTTGCTTCTAATGGCGCTTATAAATAAAAATAAAGCAGCACGCCATGATAAAAACCACAACAGAGCGCCGTTTTTGGCTGATTGAGTTATTGGCCAATTGGGAAGGCCGCATCACCAATGGCCATTTACAACATTATTTTCAGCTAGGCCGACAACAAGCCAGCAAGGTGATTAACCAATATCAGGATGCATATGCTGATCAATTAATGTATTGCGCATCAGCGAAAAGTTTTTTGCCCACCCCAACATTCAAGCCTGAATACATCAGTATTGATGTAGCGGAATACCTGAACTGGATCAGCGGCCAAAGTGCCCACCTGCCATTGGCGGATGATAAATATCAGCTGGCCCATGCCATTCTTGCTCCGCCAGCGCGCAAGGTCAGCCCCCATATCATGCGCCCCCTGGTGCAGGCTATACGCCAGGGCGAACGGCTGGAAGTCGACTACGGCGCCGTGAGTAATCCCGATAACGGCGGGCGTATTATCGTGCCCATTCGCTTCGTTAACACCGGCCGCCGCTGGCACCTGCGCGCCTGGTGCGAAAAAGCCCAGGATTACCGCGACTTTGTACTCAGCCGCTTGCACGGCATCCCCAGTCCAGAGGGCAAGTGCCTTGGCCCCTTGCCCGCAGATACCGCCTGGCAAACCCAGCTCACCCTGCGCTTTAAACCCGATCCCCGTTTAACAGATGCCCAACAAGCTGCCCTTATACACGACTACGACATGACCAATGGCGAATTAATCCTCACCACCCGCGCCGCACTGGCCCATTATTTATTACAGGAAATGCAGGTAAATATAAAAATGCTCGACGGCAACCCCGCCGCTCAGCAATTGATTCTGCTTAATCACGATGAAATAAAACCCTGGCTATTTACTTGATCCATCACAACCTGTCGCCTCAGGCGACATGTTTATATGTACAGCGTTGCACCTAGTCAGAAAAGTAAGCAATATCTTAAAATATTTGTTGAAGGACCAATATGAATGCCACAAGAAAAGCGTGTTGAATATTATGCTCACTCAGTAGAGAGAAAACCGAAAATACGCTGGCAAACATTAGAAGAGCATTTGCACAGTGTTGGTGATTTGGCCGCAGATTTTGCTGATGCTTTTAGCGCTCGAAATCATGGTAAAGTAGCAGGGCAGCTGCACGACTTAGGTAAATACACCCAAGAGTTTCAAGCAAGGCTTGAAGGCATCCCTTTACCCATAACTCAGCCCAATAATTCCTTGGTATCTTGTATGGCACGGACCATATCATGACAACGCTCAAGACCCTGCCACAGCGTTTGTAACCCGGGTTCACCGTCTCCCTTACGCCCTAAAAAACCGCCATAAGATGCCACCAAGTGGATGATGGCTCTGAGCGTCGGCGGATTCTGGGGCGGGGTTTTTCGTAACGTCGACGCGTATATGATCCGCCACTCATCGGGGTCAAAAACAAGTTCACAGCTCTGCTCAGGCACCACGCGATTGAGCCGCATCAAATACATCACTCGCCAGGCGACAACCATCTTGAGTACCAGTAGCCGCTCCAGTTTCTCCCGGCTACGCAGCTGCATCGACTCTACCTGACAACCACTTTTTAAGGTTTTGAAAAACAGTTCAATATCCCAACGACACAGGTACCAATTCAGCAGTTCCTGAGCGCCCGATAGCGCCTCTACCTGGATATTGCTGAGTAGCATCCAACTGACCGGTGTCGCCCCGGTTGGAGCGTTTGGCTCTTCTGCCAGTACCACAGTGATCGGCAGCTGCTGCTGTTTTAATACCACCCGGGTGGCGCGGATATGCAGAGTCACTGGTCTGGCGGGACGCTTTCTCCCTTTGGGCAAAATAAAGCTGACCTCACCTAAGGCTGGCACTGCGGCGACCGCCTCCTTGAGTTTACGTCCATCCGCCAGCTTGCGATTATGCTTGCCTCTGATCAGGTAATCGATATTAGGTGCGGCAGCATGTTCTTGATAGATAGTGAACAGATCGGCTTCCCGATCACCGACATACACCAATCGAGTATCAGGCAGCTGTTGTTTTAATTCACTGATACGCTGATAGCCTTCCAACCAGCGTTCACTTTCCTTCGGTTGGTGACCATCGCGCGCCCACATCCAGGCATCGGTGGAGCCCAACGGCAAGCGCTCCGGCGTCACCATCAAGGTCGGGTGAAGGTACATACCGCGGCGGGCATCGTAGTTCAGTTTTCCCAAGCCCTCGGCCTTGCGACCATTGAAATCCAGTTCAGTGGTATCTTGCAGACACAGCACGGTGTTGTGCTCTGCCGCGCGCGCCAGGGTGCTATCCCAATGGGGCTGGAGCAAGTTTTCCCAGCTAATATCCTGCTCAAGTAAACGATAGGTTGCCTTGGTCTCGCTCCAGCCACGGCAAGCCGCAGTGATACTCTTGCCTGGTTGACTGGCCAGAGTGTCAACGACCTTGGCCAACCGTTGATTTAACCGCTCATCCCCCAAATCTGCCGTGGCAAACTCCTTCTCAACCCAATTCGTCATGTCACCCGCCGCTACGTTTGTTGTTCACTGGCATTGATGATGCTCATTCAAGGACTTATGGGTAAGCAGTACGGCATAACCCATGTGGATCTATAATTTCTACATATAGCTACATTCGGGAGCCTGCCATGAAACGGAACTTGTTAGGTCAGTCACTCACGGCCGAA
>NZ_BMKE01000013.1 GCF_014643915.1 Oceanisphaera marina | reverse complement strand
TGGCAAACTCCTGCTCAACCCAATTCGTCATGTCACTCGTCGCTACACCTGTTGTTCAGTGGCATTGATGATACTCATTCAAGGACTTATGGGTAAAGGGATGACTAATACCACCGCCATGCTGATGAAAAACGTTCAGTCTGGAAAACTGAAACCCGCCGAGCTAATCACCCATCGCTTCGCCTTTAACGACTTTATGCGCGCCTACGAGGTATTTGGTAATGCCAGCAAAGAAAAAGCGCTTAAGGTGATCATAGATAACAGCTAAATATAAATGACCCGTCAGTCCACAGAGCCAGAATGAAAAAAGCCCTGCTCGTTTGAGCAGGGCTTTTTCTGAAGTTGGCGGAGTGGACGGGACTCGAACCCGCGACCCCCGGCGTGACAGGCCGGTATTCTAACCAACTGAACTACCACTCCAGCGTCTGCAGCTTGGCTTCAGACGAGCGCTATAATAAGACCAACCTAGGGTAAGGTCAACACTAAAAACCCTCGTTTTATTACGTTCGCCCGTTTTTTACTCACCAATGCCAGAATTACACCTTTAACCTTAAGGTTGCTGGCTGTTTTTACGCTTGTTGATTACTCGCTTGCGCAAAATCCAACCAATTACGAGTAGCATCAACAGCAAGACACCACCGGCGGCCATCAGCGTCCAGGGCAGACTTTTTTCTTCCGGCGCCACATCGACTACCTTGCTTACAGGGGGGCTGACTCGAATCACCTGCCTGGGCAAGTTAAGTTGAATTTCCCGCCCTCGCTTGTTGGTTGCAAAAGCGCGCCCTTGCCAATAATAGTTACCGGAGTCCACGGCATCGGGCAAGGTAATGCGCAGGCCGTTACCACTGATGGGAAGCTGTTGCTGCGAAGGGGTAAGCAGCTCCCCTACAACCACCAACGAATCGGCTACCAACTCATGATCAGCCGTTAGCTCCATTTGCCACTTGCCTTGTTCATCCGGGGTAGTAAAATGGACTTTAAGCGGCATGGGATAAATAAGTACATTTTGCTCTTTGGTACGGGCCAATACCTGATTACTGATTTGTGCCTGAAATAAATATTCGCCGGGCAAGGTATCGATAATGATTTCGGCCGTCAGCTTACCGTCAGCTGGGTGGGCGTCCAGACCCAGGCCATCATCAAGAAAATGACCAATAACCAGCGGTGCCGGAGCAAATTGAGCTTGCTGATCATTTTTAAGATCAATTAACTGTGCCTGCAGCGCCAGATCCTGCAGGTAATAGTTGGCGTCTAGCCGCGTCGTGTTGTGCCGTAATTCGGCGTTCAGTTTCAACACTTCTTGCTGATATAGCCGCTCGGCCAAGGGAGAGATGGCCAGCTCAAATTCGCTGACCAGTGAAATGCCTCTTTCTTTGTTGATTTTTCCGGTCGCCTGCCACGGCCCCGGCTCTGGCTGCCACAGGGTAATAACGTCACGACGAGCAGTACTGGCCCAGCTGATATGGTCTGGATGCTGCTGCTGATAGTATTTGCTACCGTCGGGGCGAATCAACACCACAGGGCCACTGTCTTGATCTCGCTCAATCAGCAGGGTCACCGCAGAAATAGAGGGATCGATACGAAAGGTATTACTCAGCCAGCGCGTACTTTGCTCGCTGGCCAGGCTCGTTTGTGTACCCAGCAACATGAACAGCGCCAGCAAGCTGCGAGTCATCAGTTGCGCCATAAGCAACTGCCTCCTTTTTTCATTACCAAATCCAGTCGAGCCTCGTGATCTTGCAATTCCTGACTGTCGGCACGAATGATTTTTAACGGTGACCGACTGGCACTTAATCGGCGAATTGCACCGCTATCGTCCTGCTGCTGGCTATCGCTTTGTAAATTCAGCTTGGTTTGGCCACCTGTCATTAACAGATACACATCGGCCAGGATTTCGGCATCCAGCAAGGCGCCGTGCAAGGTACGGTGGCTGTTGTCTATGCCATATCGGGAACATAGCACGTCCAGGTTATTACGCTTGCCAGGGTAGAGCTTGCGGGCCATGGCCAGGGTGTCGGTCACCTTGCACACCTCGGCAATCCGCTCTTTTCGTCCCAGCAGGCTGAACTCATAATCCAGAAAGCCCACGTCAAAGGGGGCATTGTGTGCCACCAGCTCGGCACCGGAGATAAATTGCAGAAATTCGCCAACCTGAGAAGAAAACAACGGTTTATCGGCCAAGAATTCATCGGTAATGCCGTGTACGCCAATGGCCTCTTCCTCTACTTTTCGGTCAGGCTTGAGATAAACATGATAATGCCGCCCCGTTAAACGGCGGTTAACCACTTCCACTGCACCAATTTCAATCACTCTGTGGCCCATATAGTGCGGCCCTGTGTCCATGTTCATACCTGTGGTTTCGGTATCGAGCACGACGATCCGTTGATGGCTTTGCTGGTTCATGTATCTTTTTCCTTATCCGAGTCGAGCATCAGTATAAATAACTGGCACTCACGATGCTACCGACGAGCAAAACCGGTTTTTGGCTGCCTTTTAACGGCTGCTGTGGCAGACTCCGGCTATTGTTGGCGATTGCGAATGTTTATGAAAAAGATTGAATTGTATACCGATGGTTCCTGCCTGGGTAATCCGGGTCCCGGGGGCTATGGTGCCGTGCTGATTTACAAGACACACCGCAAAGAGCTGAGCGGTGGCTATCGGCTAACCACCAATAATCGCATGGAGCTGATGGCTGCGATTGCCGGCCTTGCCGCATTGAGCGATACCTGTGAAGTGGATTTAACCACAGACAGCCAATATGTTCGCCAGGGCATTACGCAGTGGATTAGTGGCTGGAAGCGCAAAAACTGGCAGACCTCGGCTAAAAAACCGGTTAAAAACGTTGATCTGTGGAAAATGCTCGATGAGCTCTGCCAGCAACACCAGGTCAGCTGGCATTGGGTTAAAGGGCATTCGGGTCATCCCGAAAACGAACGGTGTGATGTGCTGGCGCGCGAGGCAGCAGAGAAGAATGCGAACCAGGACGACACCGGATATTCGGGCTGATGTTTTGTTGTCGGCTTATTTTTGCTGGTACGCCATGCCCGGACTCAGTGCATGCTGGACCGGTTTAAGCTGGCGAATGGGCGTGAGCGGATAACGGCGTTTACGCGCCATTATGATATACACCGCAGACAGTGACGGGCAGTAATGCGGATATAATCGACGACGCCACTGGCCGCCCACCGAAAAATCAAACAGGCTGCTCAAACCCAGATAGTCGCGATTGATCACTTCAAAGCCCAGCAGCTTTAACCAGTCTTCCAATCGTCCCGGCGCCACCATGTCTTGCCAGCGCGGCAGCTTGCGGTGCACGTTGGGTAACATGCAGGCCAGGCCCGCACTGCTGTATGGATTAAAGCCGGTAATAATCAGCCAGCCATCATCACGCAGCACCACTTCCAGCTCGCGCAGAATAGCATGGGGATGCTTGCTGAAATCCAGCACATGAGCCAACAAGCAGGCGTCCAGACTGCCGGGGGCAAACGGCATGGCCGTCGCCTCTCCCAGTATGTCGGCTTCGATCCCTGTTTGATGCTGTGTCTCATGCTGGCTCAGATAAACCGAGTGCAGCAGTCGGCTGCCTTGCAAT
Organism: Oceanisphaera marina; assembly: GCF_014643915.1. Lineage (GTDB taxonomy): Bacteria > Pseudomonadota > Gammaproteobacteria > Enterobacterales > Aeromonadaceae > Oceanimonas > Oceanimonas marina. The sequence goes on along the minus strand of NZ_BMKE01000013.1, from coordinate 102,716 downwards.
GACAGGGCCGCACTTAACGCATCGACTTTCAGTAAATTAAAACCAAACAGTGACGGCGCCCAATCGTCAAGGCGTAGCTGTAATTGCTCGGCAAGATAGGGCCCTCGCAATAATTGTTGCCAGCTGGCTGGCGTACTGGCAGATTTCATCAATATTTATGCCTCTGGTAAGCTGGAGCCTGTTGAGCTTTCGCGATGATGTTTGCAGCACGAATAAAGTCGTCACAAAAGGTCGATACTCTTAGGCTTCCCTTCATTATAAGGACAGAAATATGGTTAACATTAGCGCTATCCCTGCATTTCAGGACAACTATATCTGGCTGTTAACGAATAACAAGCAGGCAGTCGTGGTCGATCCGGGCCAGGCTGCCCCCGTGGAGCGGGTATTGGCCGAACGGGAGCTGACGCTGACCAGTATTTTGATTACCCATCATCATCATGATCATACCGGCGGGGTCAAGCCCCTGCTGGCTAACTGGCCGGACGCCAAGGTGTATGCCCCCGCCAACAGGCCCCTGCCCGCTCAAAATGCCATTGCCGTAGATGAGGGGGATAAAGTGGCCTTGCCCGAACTGGGGCTGGAATTTGAGGTGATGGCGGTGCCCGGACATACTCTGGATCATATAGCCTATGTTGAGCCTGACGGCATAGCCGGTGAACCCTTGTCTGGTGAGCCCTTGCCTGGTGAACCCTTGTTGTTTTGTGGTGACACCTTGTTTTCGGGCGGTTGTGGTCGCTTGTTTGAAGGCACGGCCGCGCAAATGCATCACTCGCTAACACGCTTTGCCGCCCTGCCCGACAATACCCGTGTTTATTGCGCTCATGAATACACCCAATCCAACCTGGCGTTTTGCCACACCGTTGAAAAAAACAATGCCGAGCTGCAAAAATACCTGCAAAAAGTCGCTAAATTACGTCAGCTTGGCATACCTACCCTGCCAAGCTCCATCGGTCTGGAAAAAGCCATTAATGTCTTTCTCCGACCGCATCTGGACGGGGTTAAAGCCACCGTTCAGGCCCATGCAGGTGCAGAGCTAAACGAGAACATTGAGGTGTTCGCTGCACTTCGCCGCTGGAAGGACGATTTTTAACGAACTTGATTAAGCTGCTCACAAAGCATACACTGGCCGCCGTTTTTTAGAGAATGCGAACACCATGAGAAGACTCTGTATCTTATCCAGCGCCTTGCTTCTGGCTGGCTGCCAAGGATTACACTCCTCTGGCGATCAGGACAGCACGGGAAAAGAAGCGGCCGATAGCCAGCTTTACCATACATCATCAATTTACTCGTCGTTGCAGATACACGACCGAACGGCCGACCTGGGTCGCGCCTACAGCACTGTGCCTCACTCCTCTTCTAACCGGCAGCAACGCCAGCAGGCAGAGGTAGCACAGGCTGATTTGTGGCTCGACCTGGCCGACAAGATGCAGCTGGATATGCCGCTGGATCATCCCAGGGTTGTGGCTCAGCGTCAGTGGTATCTCAAACATCCGGGCTATATGCGCTCTGTATCAGAACGCGCCAGACCGTTTCTCTATCTCATCAAGGAAGAGATAGAAAAACGGAACATGCCCATGGAACTGGTATTATTGCCTGTTGTTGAGAGCACCTTCGACCCCAAGGCTTACTCCCATGGCCATGCTGCCGGCCTGTGGCAAATGCTGAAAGGCACCGGCAAGAACTTTGGCCTGCATTACGACTCCTGGTACGACGGCCGCTACGATGTGATGGCGTCTACCCGGGCCGCTCTCGATTACCTGGAATACCTGAATACCTTTTTTGACGGTGACTGGGTATTGGCACTGGCTGCCTACAACTCCGGTGAAGGCCGGGTGCAGCGGGCAATGAAAGCCAACCGTCGTCAGGGCAAGCCCACCGACTATTGGTCTTTGTCTTTGCCAAAAGAAACGCAAAACTACGTGCCCAAATTATTGGCACTGGCCGATATTCTCAAACACGATAGCCACTACGGTATGGAAGTGCCTGCCTTGCCCAATCGCCCACAGTTAACCGTGGTTGAAGTGGAAGGTCAGGTCGATTTGAACATGGCGGCAGATTTGGCGGGGATGAATCGCGGTCAGCTTAAAGAGCTTAATCCGGCCTACAAGCGTACCGCGACTTCTCCGGTTCGCAACGCCGAAATTCTGGTACCCGTTGCCCATGCCCAGGGGTTTGAAATTGCCATGGCCGATTTGCCGGAGCAAGAGCGCAAATCCTACCAGCATTACCAGGTGAGGGGCGGAGACAGCCTGGGGAGAATCGCCCAGCGACATGGCACCAGCATACAGGCCATTCGCCAGGCTAATAATTTGAGCAGCAGTACCATTCGTGTTGGACAGGCATTGATGCTACCAACGCCCTATGCCGCGACTGCTGCGGTAGCGCCTGCCGGGGGGGTTTACAAGGTAAAGCCCGGGGATTCATTGTCCGCCATTGCCAGCCGTTTCAGTGTCAGTATCAGTGAACTGTTGCGCTGGAACAGCCTGGCCAACAAGCACACACTGCGCGCCGGACAGAGCCTGGTGGTTGCCGCGAATGCGGGTTAACTGAACGTTGTCAGCTTTAAGCTGACTTCTGAACAAAAAAACCGAACCTCAGGGTTCGGTTTTTTATTTAACACAATGTGCTATCGTTATGCTGAATTTGCTTCAACCTGCACAGTCTAGGGCACACGAAAGCGCATGTGCAGGGCGCTGTGATCTGACGCTTCAGACCCCATGCTTTTTGCCTGCTCCAACGCCAGGCCGCGATAGAATACGCCGTCTAACGGGTATCCCCAGAAGCGAGTACGAACATCAGGCTGGGGGAGTGCTTCGGTCAATTGCTCTTTAGCCACCCAGCGCTCCAAAAAGCCTTTGCGTCGCCCATTCCAGCGATTAAAATCACCCGCCACTATGACCGGCCCCGCATAATCGCCAATCTTTTCGCTTATCATAGCCAGTTGACCGTTATAAGTACGCCCTCGCAGCGAGAAGTTGATGGCATGCAGATTGACCAACAACAAGGGGTGCGCGGAACCTTGCAGCGGGTAATAGCTAAATAATAACGATTTTGGGATACGAGTGACCGGCTCCAGCAACCGTTGGCCACACACCTGAATGGGTTGCCCTTTCGCCGCCGTCAGTACGCCATTGCCAACGTCATGCCAATTGAAGGCCGCCACCTGAAACCAGTGATAATCTTGCTGGTACAACCATTCGTGCAGCTCGTCACTGGCCCTGGCTTCTTGCAGCAGTAACAAATCACTGTTATTCAGCCATTGATCAAGTTCGGGTTGCCAGTCTCCCTGCTGTTTATAAATGTTCCAGCTCAGCAGTGAAAAACTCGACGGCAAGCTGGGGTTATTCTGCACCGACGGGCGTGTGCATTCACGTGCCATGGGAGGTGCACTGTCGCTTAACAGTTTTTTGTCTGACACTTCAATGCAGCCACTCAGCAACAATACCGCTGCCAACGCCGTGGTCAGCCGCCTCATCTTAAGCACTCGCCTGCACGGTACGAGGGCGCCCATCGTTATCAATGGCCACATACACAAATTGGGCCTGCGCGACCTTGTAGCGCGCCCCACCCTCTGGCACCAATACCGGCTTGACCCACACTTCTACCTGCACCGTAATGGAGGTGCGCCCTACTTTTATCAAATCACCGTAAGTGCAGACCACATCCCCTACCTTGACCGGACGAGAAAAGTTCATTTCGCTGACCGCAACGGTTCCTACGCGGCCCAAGGCGACTTCATTGGCCAGCAAGCTGCCCCCCAGGTCCATTTGCGACATGATCCAGCCCCCAAAAATATCACCATTGGCATTGGTGTCGGCGGGCATCGCCATGGTGCGCATCAGTAAATCTCCCCTAGGCTCTGCTTGGTCATTCATTGCTCTGTACTCTTTTTGTGTGTAAAAAAGGCTTAATTATACGTCGGCCTGTCGGCGGTCACTAGTAAAGGTCCACAGACCCTGGATATAGGTAATATTATGAAAGTAATTGTTGCGTCACTGAACCCCGCCAAAATTGACGCAGCCAGACTGGCGCTGGCTCGGGCTTTTCCTGACACGCCCTGCCAAATCAGCGGCGTGGCCGTGGCTTCCGGCGTCGCCGAGCAACCCATGAGCGATAGCGAAACCTATCAGGGCGCACGCCAGCGTGCCCTGGCAGCCAAAGCCGCCATACCCGATGCCGATGTGTGGATTGGCATGGAGGGTGGCATAGAACAGCACTCCCAACACAGCATGACTTTTGCCTGGATTCAGGTAGTGGGCACAGGGCTGGATAATGCCAGCCGCAGCGCCAGCCTGACCTTACCACCATTTGTCGCTAAGGCGGTTGCAGCCGGAGAAGAGCTGGGGCACGCCATGGATCGCCTGTTCAGCCTGAGTAATTGCAAGCAGCAAGGCGGCGCCATCGGCGTATTGACCGGAAACTTGCTGGATAGACGCCGAATTTATTGCGACACGCTGATCCTGGCTCTGGCGCCCCTGCTCAACCCCGAGCCTTACCGTATGTGAAGGGTGAAGAGTAATAAGTGAAGTGGACAATAAAAAGCACTAATACGCCCCTGAACCAGCAGCCCGAGGTGTAAGCTTGTACCCTTCACTCTTCACACTTTGCTCTTCACTTTTGATTGCGTTCGGCTAGCCAGGCAAACCAGTTTGTGACCTGATAATCCAGATCCAGCCAGCGACCAAGGGCACTGCCGTCTATGCTCTTGCCCTGCCCGCCGCCACTAAACCGGGGCGCAGGCAAGTTTTGCAGCTGCGCCGCCTGGCCGTAAAACTCGCGGCGACTGGGGTGATGAGGCGCGCTGGCATTTAACGTTTTTGGCCAATTATTTCTGCCCAGAATGGCGGGAATAAAACGCAACAAGTCTTCTTGTGCCACCAGGTTGATCGGCTCATCGCCGCCCTCAAAGCTGCCGCCGGCCAGAAAACGGCCTGGCTCACGGCTGCCGCCCACCAGGCCCGACAACCGCAAGCACAGTACCTCGCCAACGCCGCTGTTTTGCACCGCCTGCTCGGCGGCCCACATGCGCTCGCCTCGCTCGGAATCAGGCCCGGTATCGGCTTCGGTTTTCAGGCCCAGGCCACCATATACGGAGGTGGCGCTGGTAAACAACAACCGCTGCACGCCCCCCTCTGCAGCCAGGCCGGCCACTCTCCCCAGTGTATTGGCATAGTCGCTCACCTTGCCGGGCGGCACACATAACACCACAGTGTTAGCCGTTAACGCCGCCGGCCACTGCGTGGGTAATGGCACATTAATATCCCACACCAGGGTCTGAATGCCGGCATTCGCCAACCGCTCGGCTTTATCCTGGGCCGTGGTGCTGCCGGCCACCCTATAGCCTTGTGCTAACAGTTGCAGCGCCAGCGGCTCACCCAGCCAACCCAACCCCACAATGGCCACGCTGGGCCGAGCCGTGACATTGCTGTTGGCAACCGTCGCGTTAGTAGACATAACTCAGCTCCTGGGGTGTGATAAAGGTTTTTTTCTGGCCCAGTACATCCTGATAAATCACCGAAAAGGCCAGCACATTCTGTACATAGCCGCGAGTTTCCCGGTAGGGGATATTTTCCACCCACACATCAAGGGGGCGGCTGCCGCTGTTGCGTAACCAGCGATCAATACGATGGGGGCCCGCATTGTAGGCGGCAATAGCGGCAATACGGTTATTGCCGTAACGGTCCAGCATTTCTCTGAAGTAGCTGGAGCCCAGCTGAACGTTGATATTGGGTATATAGACATCGGAGGCGCGTTTAAAACCATGAATGCCGTGTTTTTTCGCGGTGGCCCTGGCGGTAGCTGGCATCAGCTGCATCAAGCCACCGGCCCCCACAGGTGAGCGCGCCAATTCATAAAAGGCACTTTCCTGACGGGCAATGGCAAACAGCGTGGCTTCACTGACACGCAAACGCTGGGCCTGTCGCTGAAAAATATCGCGATAAACGATGGGGAAACGTAAATCCAGATGATCCCAGGCCTTGATTCTGATGCTGGCCTGAATGGATTTATCATGCCAGCCCTGTTTCAACGCCAGGCTCCCCAGCACCAGACCGTCGTCGACACTGACCTTGCCCAACAGGTGATACCATTCGCTGCGCGCCGCCGTCTTATCGCCCAGTGCCAGCCATTCCTCTACCCGTGCCACCGCCGGCCATTGCGTGCGCGCCTGGCTTAAACTTGGCGCAGCAACCAGCGGCTTCTTTTGCAATGAAAAAGACAACCGGCTTTGCTGGGCCGCCAAAAATCCATAGTAGTCGCGATTATTCGCGGCTTGTTGCCAGGCTTTATCGCCTTCGGCATGACGATTTTGGGCTTTCAATGCCCGACCTCGCCAATACTGCCAACGGCTGTCTTGCTGTGCACCGGCTGACAGTCGATCAATCCAGCCCGGCAAAGCGCGCCAGTCCTGTTCCCAAATGGCCAGCCGGGCACGCAGTTCAAACAGCTCTTCATTCCCCACAACCGGCAGGCGGCTATCCAGCCAGCTGCGATAGTCTCGTGTACGGTTATACATAAGACGACGCGCCAGCTGTTGCTCTATACCGGCCACTTGCTGCGGGCTTAATTCGGCCTGGCGCTGATATTTGGGGTACAGGCTCATGACCTGCAGCGGTTCGGTATCGGCCAGCTTTTCCAGCGTCAGTGCCAGAGCTTCTTTCTGCCGTTGCCCATGGGCATTCACCAGGCTGCCCTTGAGGAGTTGCTTGGGGTCCTGGCTTAAAGACTGCAAGAAATCGGCCGCCGGCATGGCCGACGCACTGAGCTGGCGCTTCAGAAACGTCACCAAACCGTCTTCTCCGCTTTGGTAGGCCAGCAACATGCGTTGCCAGATATCCTGATCTGTGCGGCCGCCGGCTTTTTGCCAGGCGGCAAACAAGGGATCACAGCTATCGGGGCGAGAATGACCATGTAACCAGAGTAACTTGGCACCGGCCATGGCCGTGGCTTTATCGCCGGTGGCCCATTTTGCTCGGTAATGGGCACATTGCAGGGGAATACTGTTGGGGAGTTCGGGATAAAGCGCTAAAAATTCGCGCCAGCGCTGCTCTCGCGCCAGGCGGTACAGGTAGCGACCTTCCAGCCGGTCGGCCAGTAAGGAGTCGGGGTGCTGGCGTATAAACCCGGTCACCTGAGAGGTACTCAGGTACGAAAGGCGTTCAGCAAGATATTGATAATCCAAATAAATAGTGAGCGGGTAATCGTCCAGTCCCTTACGCAACTGATGAAAGCGTACTTCATCATTTTTTTTCAGCGCCTGTTCGGCCTGACGATATTGCTCACGCAACGACGATGCCTGAACACTGACACTCAAGCCTAACAACAGCAGCCCTAATCCTAACCAGCCTCTCACAGCGCACCCCTAAATAACGAATAGAGAGCTATCCTATGTAATAGAGTCAACACTGCCAATGGGGTACAGAAAATAATCTGTTTAAACAAGACAATAAAAGACGTGATATCAGATAAAACAGGGGGCGCGGAGTAATTTATCCGTTCGAGTCTGACTGGTTTCAGGCTGCACTGACAAGCAGTAAATAGTGGTAGCGGCGACTGGGTCACAAATTTGGGCGCCATAGGAGTCAGGCCCATAAAAGGTTGATTTGGATCACATTATTAAACCGCGGTCAGGGTAGTCTGAAGCCGTACACAAACAAAAGAACACCCAGGGGGTATTTTATGTCCATCACCATTACCAGTACCGTTATCGACATTTCTCCCGCCATCCGTGAACGGATTGAGAGTCGCTTCGAAAAACTGTCTCGCCGCCAGGTTGACCTGATTACGCCTCATGTGATCATCAACAAAGAAGGACTGAAATATCAGGTGGAAGCGACCGCAGGTGTACGCCACGACACTCTTTTTGCCAAGGCAGAAGACGACAATCTGTACGCCGCCATTAAAGATTTGGGTCAAAAGCTGGAACGCCAACTCAATCGTTATGCCGACAAGCCACTGGCACAGCGCGCCCATGCCGGACAACCGGTCGCCTCAGGCGAGGTAGACGACGGAGTCGACCTGGATGAGGAAGAAGAATACAGAGCCGAATAGCGCCAAGCCGTCAGCGATTCATCCAGAGTAATGCCCCGCTGACGTGATCCAACAAACCCTAAGGTATTCATCGTGAAGAGTAAGGTGTGGTCTCCTTGCTCTTCACTCGATTTCGTGTCGTCCATGCTCCCTTTGCCAAAACGGTAATTCCTTTCGTTCATCTCCGGGCACTCACCACCTGCCGCTGTATTTTAGGGCTAAATTGAGCTGTTTTGGTCAAATTGGCCAAAAAGGCTTGCCAGCACTGTCGCTTTTCAGTAATTGTAGGGCCGTGTATATCAATGTTGAGATGACCGTGTCTGTTAACCTGTTTTTCTTTCACTGCTTTTTTGCTGCTTTCTTCTTTGCATCCTAGTCAAGGAGGCATCTGGTCTGGCAAGAAACAAGCGAAAGACGAACAGATAAGCCTCCCTAGGGAGGCTTTTTTTTTAGGTGACATTTTTTAGGTACAAGGGAAGCCCTATTCATGAATCTGGATGAGATCAGAACCCACATCAGCAGCCTGGACAAAGAGCTGTTGACCCTGCTGGCCAAACGCAAGGCCCTGAGTCTGGATGTGGCACGCAGCAAACTGCAAAATCCGCGCCCCATTCGAGATCAGGAACGAGAGCAGGCGCTGTTGGTGGCATTAATCAATCAGGGCCGAACCCTGGGGCTGGACGCTCACTACGTTACGCAGATTTATCACACCATTATTGAAGACTCTGTATTGTCGCAACAGGCCTTGCTGCAAGACTTGCTTAATCCGCAGGATGAGAAGCCGGCCATCAGCGTGGCATTTCTCGGGTTGCGAGGCTCATACTCCAACATGGCGGCACGCAAGTACCTGACGCGCTTCAAAGCCGAGCTGGTCGAGCATAACTGCGACACCTTTCAACAGATATTTGATACCGTTGAATCGGGTCAGGCTCAATACGGTATTTTGCCGATAGAAAACACCAGTTCGGGTGCCATTAATGACGTGTTCGATCTGATTCAGCACACCAGCCTTTCTATTGTCGGCGAGCTGACCCAACCCATTGAGCATTGCCTGCTGGTCGGCGTCGACACCGACGTCAGCAAGCTGAAAACCCTGTATACCCACCCTCAGGTATACCAGCAGTGCTCTCAATATCTGAAGACCCTGCCCCAGGTCAAGGTGGAGTTTTGTGCCGCCTCTTCCAACGCCATGGAGCTGGTGGCCAGCCTCAAACGCGATGACATTGGTGCCATGGGCAGTGCCGACGGCGGAGCCCTGCACGGCCTTAAGCCACTGGTGACCGGGCTGGCAAACCAGAAGCAGAACATGACCCGCTTTATTGTGGTGGCGCGTAAGCCGGTTGAAGTGGCTGCACAAATTCCCGCCAAAACCAGCTTTATCATGTCTACCGGTCAGCAAAGCGGTGCGCTGGTAGAAACCTTGCTGGTACTGCGCAATCATGACATCACCATGACCAAGCTGGAGTCTCGCCCCATCATCGGCAATCCGTGGGAAGAGATGTTTTATGTGGATGTGGCAGCCAACGTCAACTGCCCCAACATGCAGGCGGCACTGGCCGAGCTGAAAGACATCGTCCGCTTCATTAAAATTCTCGGCTGCTATCCCAGCGCCGAAGTGGCACCGACTCGTATTCCGTCCAAAGCCTTGAGCCAGGGCCGGGACCCAGAGCTGCATGTTACTCCGGTTAACGTGCCGTTAAACAACAATGCCCTGTTGTCGTTGCAGCTGGGGCGCTTTCACATGAGCCAGCAAGAGCCATTATTGATTGCACAACTTGAAAGCTGGCCCGAATATGGCGCCCTGCAGGAAACCGCGCGTCGCCTTAAGGAACAGGGTGGCCAGATCCTGGCTGTACCCTGCTTTGCTCAGGGTAATCAGCAACAAAGCCAGGAACGTCTGCAGCAGTTACGTGAAGTGGCCGCCCAGTTTGACCTGGCCGCCATGACCCAGGTACATACGCCCGAGCAACTCAATCGGGCGGCAGAGTCGCTGGATGCCGTATTGCTGCAACCCATAGATGGCCGACGGGACGAGTTGCTGGCTGCCGCGGGTCGCTGCACCCGCCCGGTATTAATGCCGCTGGCCGACAGCCTGGAACAGACCCTGGCCGAGGCCGAGCTGGTATTGGCCGAGGGTAATCAGCAACTTGCGCTGCTGGATACCCAAAACCGCCCGCTGGCCAATCTGCTGCGAGTGCAGCAACACAGCCGCCTGCCGTTGCTGAGTCAGCTTGTGGGGCAAGACAGCCTGTTACCTCAGCTGGGACAAGCCCTGAGAAGTGCTGGCGTGCAAGGCTTCTGCCTAAGCCTCACCAACGAAGATGATATGCAGCCACTGCAGCAACTGGCACAGCGCTTGTATCGTGATTAAGAGGCAGTCACGTTAAGCTGAAAGCAAAACACCGAGCCATTGGCTCGGTGTTTTTTATCAGTAACCTGATATCGAACCTTGCTAGCTTTTACGGCTGTCGTTGGCCTGGGCCAGCAAGTTGCGGCTTTCTTTTAAGAAAGTGTCGGCGTAATCGCCAAAAAATTCACTCACGGTAGAAAACTGCTCGACAAAAGCCTCGCGTTTACCCTGTTCAAGCTGGGTTAACAGCTCGCCAAAACGGGTGTGATAGCGACGTATCATGTCGAGATTACGCGGCGACGATAAAATAATGTCGGCATACAACACCGGATCCTGTGCGAACAGTCGACCCACCATGGCCAGCTCTAACCGATAAATCGGTGAGCTTAACTGCAACAGTTGCGACAAGTCGGCCTGCTCGGCACACAAGTGGGCACCATAGGCAAAGCTTGTAAAGTGGCGCAGCGCCTGTACCAGACTCATGGCCTGATCGTGCTCTTCGGCATTAACCGCCTGCAAGCGGGCTCCCCAGATACGCATTTGCGCCAGCAACCATTCATACTGTTCGCTGCCGCGGCCTTCACTGTAAATAATCACCTGCTTGGCCAGGCTGGACACATCCGGCCCAAACATGGGGTGCAAGCCCAGCACCGGGCCTTGGTGCGCCTTGAGCATGGCCGCCAAGGGCTCGGCCTTGATGCTGGTCAGGTCAACCAGAATGCAGTGCTCGTCAAGCCTGGGCAAACGCTCAATCACCGCCACCGTTTGATCGATGGGCACGGCCACGACAACCAGCCCAGCACCTTTCAGTAACGCCTCGGCCTGATCCCAGTCGTCTTTCTCCAATACCTCGACCGTATAGCCGGACAAGGTCAGCAGGTGAGCAAACAAACCGCCCAGCTGCCCTGCTCCACCTACAACTACCGCTTTGCCCAGCGACGGATTCATGCACTTGAAGCCGGTGTCTTTTTCACTGGCATAGGACTCGCGCATGGCGCGGCGCAACACATCTTCAATAAGATCGGGGGGCACACCTTGCGCCTCGGCTTCGGCGCGGCGTTTGGCCAGCATGGCGGCTTCGCGATCCGGGGCATAAATAGGCACCCCCTGGCGACTTTTCACCTCCCCCACTCCCGCCACCAATTTCAGGCGTCGGGCAAACAGCGCAACCAGCTGCTGATCCACTTCGTCTATCTGGTCCCGCAGGACTGCTAATTCATCTACCATTGGTCCATCCCAATTAAAAAGCACCGGCCCTTCCCGGACGCGGTGCTCTATTATGCCTGTGAACGCACAGCGACAACAGTGGCTGAATCGTCAGGCACCTCATTGTTACATAAGCGTTATTCTAAATAACTCACTTAGCTAATACGAGCCTTTAACGGCGCGGCCAACTGTTGACGACAACGGCCCAGTAACTCGGCGGTAGTATCCCAGTCGATGCAGGCATCGGTAATGGATACGCCATAGCGCATCTCGCTACGGGGCTGCTCGCTCGACTGGTTGCCTTCAAACAAGTGCGACTCCAGCATAATGCCAAGAATAGACTTGTTACCTTCCTGAATTTGATGCACCACGTTTTCGGTGACCAATGGCTGCAGGCTGTAATCTTTATTCGAGTTGCCGTGGCTGCAATCCACGACCAGATTCGGGATAAGACCGGCGCTGGTCATGGCTTTTTCGGCCTGGGAAATATTCACGGAGTCGTAGTTTGGCTGCTTGCCGCCCCGCAGGATGACATGGCCGTCCGGGTTGCCCTGGGTCACCAGCAAAGCCACCTGTCCTTGCTGGTTGATACCCATAAAGGCGTGCGACTCGGACGCCGCCTTAAGCGCATTAATGGCGGTGCCCAAATTGCCGTCGGTGCCGTTTTTAAAGCCCACCGGCATCGACAGGCCAGAGGCCATTTCGCGGTGGGTTTGCGATTCTGTGGTACGCGCACCAATCGCCGACCAGGAAAACAGCTCGGCCAGATATTGCGGGCTAATGGGATCCAGCGCTTCGGTCGCCAACGGCAGCTCCAGCTCGGCTAACCAGACCAGCAGCTCGCGCGCCTTGTGCAGGCCTTGTTCTATGTCGAAGGTGCCATCCAGGTGAGGATCGTTGATAAAGCCTTTCCAACCTACTGTGGTGCGCGGCTTTTCAAAATAGACGCGCATTACGATATAAAGGCTATCACTATATTCATCATGCAGTTTTTTGAGGCGGGTTGCGTACTCTTTGGCTGCGTCTATGTCATGAATGGAGCAAGGACCACAAATCACCAGCAAACGGTGATCTTTACGTTGAATAATATTCGACATGGTCTGGCGAGCCTGGCCAATGAAATCAAGCGCAGGTTGAGAGATCGGCAACTTGGCTTTCAGCTCGGCCGGGGTGATCATGACCTTTTCGGATCGAATATGAATATTATTCAGTGTGTCTTTCTGCATGATGACATCCTCACATGTAAATAAATCTTTACAGACAAATAAAAACAAATACCGCGTCTTATTTGACATCTGGTTATTTGTTTTTTACGCAACCGCATTTACCTTATCAAGGCCGAGCCACCTTGCAAAGCGTGTTTGTCAGTAAAAACCGCTTATTTTACGTGGTGCTGTTCAAGTGAGTATAAAAGCAGCGAGAAAAGCATTGTGCCTGGTGTTTATGGCGTCTTGTTGCTCGCGCCCATCTCCCCCTCTGCTTGCTACCGTCAACTTATGGCTTAGTACCGGCTTTAAACGCTGTTATTGAATGCGGGATCTGCCATGATGCTGCTCTTGTTCACCGGAGCTTATCCATGCAACGTCTTTTACGGTTCTTCTTTCAGGGTCTGTTAATTCTGCTGCCCTTCGTCCTCACGGTCTATCTGGTTTATCTGATTTTTACCGTACTCAACGAAACGCTTTTTTCCGCCATTGGCTCCTTGTTACGCATGGTGGTACCTGCCCTTGCCGCCGGCTGGATTGCCGATCTTGCCGGTGGCTTGATTACCCTCAGTGTGATTATTCTGACCGGTATGTTTGCCTCGTTTTACTTTGGCCAGTTTTTTCTGTCACTGTTCGATAAGGTGTTAACGCGCATCCCTCTGGTAAAGCTGGTGTACAACTCCTTGCAAGACTTGTTCAATGCCCTGCTGGGACAGAATAAACGCCTTAATCAACCCGTGGCGGTGAGTCTGATGAATGGCGAGGTGCAGGTGCTTGGCTTCATTACTCGCCAGGACATGACGGAGTTTGGCCTGCCCGGCAAGGTGGCGGTCTATCTTCCCCAATCTTATAATTTTGCCGGTAACCTGCTGGTCGTAGATAAAGACAACATCCAGTTGCTGGATGTTGCCGCCAGCAAAATGACCACCTTTATCGTCAGCGGCGGCATTACCGGGAAAAGCTGAATACCAGGCTATCAGCCGTCAGCTTTAAGCGCTCGGCTAAAGAGCCGTGTTCAAGGAAGCTGGAAGTAAAACCCAGAGATAAAACCAAGCGTAGGGTCGATCTTTTAAAAAGAGTATTCGACCACATTTAGGTAGTGTCACCCTTGTTGGTCCAATACTCTTTACACAAACCATGGAGCCTACAAAAAACCAAAATCCCGACATGCGTCAGGATTTTGGAATATGAAGGTTCGGTATTTGCTTTAACTTACAGCTTCAAGCTTTCCATTTAACCGTCTATCTCGTCCATGAAGTCTTCCAGTTCTTCGCTGGAGGCGGGTTCGAATTCCTTGCCTATCTTGGCATCCTGATACTGTAAATACAGATCTTTGGTCAAACCATAAGGGTCGAGTGCATTGTCGATGATGGGCTCCCGGTCTATCAGCTCGCTGCGCTGATACAGGCCATCAAGCGCCCATTTTCCGGTGCGCAGGGCCAGGCTCATCACGTCGTAGGGAAAGTAGAGGCTGTCGACCATGTCGCCAGAAAACTGGCGCAACGTGGTTGGTCCCAACACGGGAAGCATCAGGAAGGGGCCGTCACCTACCCCCATTTGCCCCAGCACCTGGCTAAAGTCTTTGGAGCGGCGCGACAGGGTCATTTTTTCCGCCACATCAAAATAGCCCAGCACCCCGACGGTACTGTTTACGCCAAAGCGTACCAGGTTGGTTCCCGCACCGGTCACATCGCCGGTAATTAAATGGTTAACAAAGCTGGCGGGCTCTTCCAGGTTAAGCACCACTCTTTGCAAGCCATCTCTCACCGGCTCGGCGACATAATCGGCATAGGCATGTGCGGCCGGACGCACCACATAGGGGTCGAGTACGTCGTAATTAATGACCCAGGCCCCCCGGTTCACCGGCTCGAAAGGATCTCGCGCATCGGCGGCGGTCGACTTGGCAAAATCGGCCGGTACCTGCGTTGAAAAAGGATCATGACTGCGCGATACATCCACGCCCTGGTGCGCGGCACAACCAGTCAGGCCGACTCCTGCCACTACTATTAACATTCGCCACATAATATTAAGCCTTATCGCTTTTATTCTTGTTTTATTATTGCGTAAAACCGGCCTGTTTGACCGGTTTCATCACGTGCTGCTTACTGAATAGTTACAGAGGGGTATCTATAAATATAGACAATTGGCTGTCTTTCTCTGTGCTCAAGACAGCGCTGCGACCTTCCCAGGCATCCGTGGTATCGGTCACATTGCCGCTAGGCGCAATACGGGCCTTGATAATAACGGATTCACGGCCCGTCATATTGTTATCCGGGCGCATGGCATCCGCATTAGACAGGGTAATGGTCAGCGGAAAAGACGGATTTTCGATGCGTTGCGCCACCAAAGGCACTTCGCTGCCCTGAGCATCTATGGCATACACAAACAACACCGCCCCCGGGTGGTAGGGAACCGCACTGGCCGCGTTCACTTCCACTTCATAACGCGGGCCGGTTACCGGTGCATGATCCTGCTCGGCCAAACGCTGTTCGGCAAAGGCAACCGAGCGCTCAATCATGGCATAGCGCGGATTATCCGGCGACATGCGCTGCAAAATCTGCTGCCAGCGGGCAATCGCCGCCGTCAGGTTCTCTTGCTGCATGGCCATGAAGGCAAATACCGACCAGGCTTCCAGGTTATCCGGGTCTTTGGCCAACACCTGCTTGATCATGTTTTCGGCACGCAGCGCTTCGCCTGTCATGGTCAGGGCTTCGGCATAAGGCACCAGTACCTGCTCGGGCTTGTCGGTCAGGGTCATGGCTTTTTCCAGCGCATCCCGTGCGGTTTCACCATCACGCATTTCCAGGGTTAACCGGCCCAGCAACAACCAGCCACGATAATCATCACCGTCTACAAACAGCTTGGTACGCAGCGATTGAATCAGGTCCATCATGTCTTGCTCGGTCACGTCACCATCGGGCTCAAGCAGCACCTGGCGCGTCAGCTCACTTAACCGACCTGCATTGTTCTGCCACTGCGCCACCTTGTTATAGGCACCTACCTGCCAGTAACCGCCATAAGCGACCACCAGCACAATCAAAATCGCAGGCAACCACAGCCAGGTACCCGAGCGATATTGTTGAGGCTGTTCCGTGACCACGTCATCGAGCAGGCTTTTTTGCAGCTCCTGGGTGGCCTGTTCGCCCTCTTCCAGCAAGCCCTGCTCTTTATCCTGTTCCAGCTCTTGCAAACGCTGTCTGTATAACTCGGTGTTCAGCTGATTGCGACTCTGGCTCGATTCGGCTCGCCCCCGGGTCAGGGGCAGTATAATAACGAGCGCCAATAACAGCGTCAGCAGGCCGCTGGCAATCCAAAATAAAGTCATATCAATTCTCTTTGTCTTTGTTCAGCAATTCTTGCAGCCGCTGTTGTTGTTCGGCATTCAAGGCTTGATCGCCAGTCTGGCGCGGCTTTTTACGCGTGCGCAGCACCACAATCAGCCCTCCCAACAAGATGACAATCACGGGTCCAAACCACAAGATCATGGTCGATGCCATAAAGGGCGGCTTATAGAGAATAAAGTTACCGTAACGGGCCACCATATACTCGATGACCTCTTGCTTGCTTTTGCCCTCTTGCAACATGTCATAGGTCTTGTCGCGCAGGTCTTTGGCCAGTTCGGCATCCGAGTCGGCAATATCCTGATTCTGACACTTGGGGCAACGCAGTTCGCGAGTCAGTTCACGAAAGGTTTCTTCCTGCTGGGCAGAATCAAACTCATACACGCCAATCGCCGCCATGGCCGGTGTGAACCACAACCCCGCCAGCAGTACCAATACCGAGCATAAACGCATGGCTTTACTCCATTTGCTCAAAGATAGGTTTCAGGGTTTGCTGCCAGACCGTCTCGTTGACATCGCCCACATGGCGATAGCGAATAATGCCCTGGCTGTCGATCAGAAAGGTTTCCGGTGCGCCGTACACGCCCAGATCCAGCCCCAGCTTACCCTTGGGATCGTAGAGGTCGATGGCATAAGGATTGCCCAGATTTTTCAACCAGCGCAGCGCCTTGGTCCGCTCGTCCTTGTAGTTCATGCCCACGATATAGATGCCTTCGCGTGCCTTGAGCTGGTTCAGGTATTCATGTTCGGCGTAACAGGTAGGACACCAGGTCGCCCACACGTTCAGCAACATAGGCTGGCCGGTAAAAATATCCCGGCTGAATTCTTTATCCGGGTTTTGCAGCGAAGTCAGCGCAAATTCCGGCACCGGCTGCTCCAGCAATGCCGACTCCAGTTTACGCGGATCCGAAAACAGCCCCTTGTAGAGAAACACGCAGCCCAGCAGGAAAATGACCAGCGGGATAGACAAAATCAAGATACGACGATTCATACCGCCTCCTGTACTTTTTTGCTGCCAAAGCGATAACGCTTGTCTGCCATGGCAACCACACCACCAATGGCCATCAGCAAGGCACCAAACCATATCCAGCGAATAAAGGGCTTATAGTACAGGCGAACGGCCCAGGCGCCGTCATCCAGCTCTTCACCCAAAGCCGCATACAGATCGCGGGTAAAACCGGCGCTGATGGCGGCTTCGGTCATCGGCATGCGCTGCACCAGATACAAGCGTTTTTCTGCCTTCAGCGGCGGCAGAGCCCTGCCGTCTTTGCTCACGGCAATCACGCCTTTGAATCCTTCGTAGTTAGGACCGTCCGCATGCTTGGTGCCCTCAAAGGTAAAGGTGTAACCCGAGAAGGTCACGCTGTCGCCGGTCGCCATACGCACGTCTTTTTCGATGCTGTACAACTGGGTACAGCTGATGCCGATAATGGTGACCGCCATGCCGATATGCCCCAGAAACATCGACCAATGGCTGTTGCCCAGCTTGCGAATGCCGGTAGCAAATCCATGACGATGGGTGGCGCGTACCCAGGTTTCCTGCACGCTGGTAATCACGATAAAAGCGCCCAGACTTAATCCCACGGCGGCCCAAATCTCGAAGTGATCGGCAAAGAACCAGGGCAGCGCCGTGCCAATCGCGGCACCGGCAATTAAAGCAAACAACAGCTTGCCGTTGATTTCTTTCATGTTCTGGCGGCGCCAGCGAAATAACGGCCCGGCACCCAGCAACAGCGCCAGCGGAATAATCATCCAGGCATACAGGCTGTTAAAGAAAGGCGCACCAATCGAAATGCTGCCCAACCCCAG
The DNA here is from genome assembly GCF_014643915.1 of Oceanisphaera marina. Taxonomy (GTDB): domain Bacteria; phylum Pseudomonadota; class Gammaproteobacteria; order Enterobacterales; family Aeromonadaceae; genus Oceanimonas; species Oceanimonas marina. The sequence continues at coordinate 84,777 of NZ_BMKE01000013.1, read as the reverse complement.
TTCTTTGTGCACCAGTGGCAATATAGTGCCGATCAGCACCACCACCAGACCGGCCATCAGCATGATGTTGTTGCCCAGCAGCATACTTTCCCGGCTGGCCAGCTCGTGCTTGCCGTGGCTTTTTACCTCTGCGCCTTTAATGGCGTACAGCAGCAGGGAACTCCCCACCACCAGCATGAAGAACACCAGAATAAACAGCCCTCGGGTAGGGTCGGAGGCAAACGCATGCACCGACACCAGCACCCCGGAGCGCACCAGGAAGGTGCCCAGCAGGCTCAATGAAAATGCCAGTATGGCCAGCAATACGGTCCAGGCTTTAAAGGTGGCGCGTTTTTCGGTGACCGCCAGCGAATGAATCAGTGCGGTGGCCGCCAACCAGGGCATAAAGGAGGCATTTTCTACCGGATCCCAGAACCACCAGCCGCCCCAACCCAGTTCGTAATAGGCCCACCAGGAACCCAGTGCGATACCCAGGGTCAGAAAAATCCAGGCCGCCGTGGTCCAGGGGCGCGACCAGCGCGCCCAGGCGGCATCCAGCTTGCCGGTCATCAGTGACGCAATGGCAAAGGCAAACGCCACCGACAGGCCGACGTAACCCATATACAGCATGGGAGGATGAAAAATCAGCCCGGGATCCTGCAGCAGCGGATTCAAATCGCGACCATCTACCGGAAAGAACGGCAAGGTACGTTCAAAGGGATTGGAGGTCACGATGACGAACAGCAAAAAGCCCACGCCTATCATGCCCATTACGCTTAACACCCGTGCCACGGCATCAAGCGGCAGCGCACGGCTAAAACGTGCCACGGCAGCAGCCCAGCCGGCAAGAATAAGCACCCACAACAGCAGCGAGCCTTCATGGGCGCCCCATACTGCAGAAATACGATATTCCAGCGGCAGCAGACTGTTAGAGTTTGAAGCAACGTACAACACACTGAAATCGTGGTCGATAAAGGCCCAGGTCAGGCAGCCAAACGATACCAGCAAAAAACCGAACATGGCGTAAGACAGTGGCCTCGCCAGCAGCATCATACCGGTGTTGCCACGAGAGGCCCCAATCAGAGGGTAAATGCTCAGTATCACACTGGCCGCCAGGGCAAGAATAAGACTGAACTGACCTATTTCGGGAATAATGCCAAGGGTTTGGCTAACCGAATCGACTGCAGAATTCATGACTGACTACCTTTCAGCTGCTCGGGAGAATATTCGGGTTTAACATGCTCGATTCCCTTGAGCGCTTCGGCCACTTCCGGTGGCATGTATTCTTCATCGTGCTTGGCCAACACTTCAAAGGCGGTAATGGTGCGCGCATCGGTTAAATGCCCCTGAGCGACTATGCCCTGCCCTTCACGAAACAGATCCGGTAAAATACCATCGAATTCCACGGTAATTTCTTCACCACCCGCATCCACCAAACCAAAGCTGACTTTCAGGCTTTCCTGATCCCGACTGACCGAGCCCGGGATGACCATGCCGCCAATGCGCAGGCGCTGGCCCACTTCCGGCTTGATTTTGTCATCCCCCTTGCCCTGCACCAGTTCGGTGGGGGTATAAAACAGATCAATATTCTGCTGCAAGGCATAGAGTACCAATCCGGTCATCACCGACAGGCCGAGCACCACTGCCAGCAGCAGGGCCATGCGTTTTTTACGTCTGGGGTTCATAGCGTATTCTCCAACTTCTGGGCCGCCTTGCGGCGTTGTGCCCGAGCCTGTTTCTGTTTTACTGCACGCAGTAGGCTTTTTTTAGTCGCCATGGTAGAGATAACAATGCCCACCAGGGCCACCAGGGTAAAACCAAAAGACAGCCACACATAAAAGCCGTAGCCGCCCATGGCCCAAAATGCAGACCAGGTATCAAATTTCATGCTGTTCCTCCGCCAGTTTCAGCACCCAGGGACGATGGGATTCGCGACGAATAAGTTCATTGCGCAGTCGCATCAGAGTCACGGCACCCAAAAAGCAGCTGAACGCCACTATCATCAGCAACAGTGGCCACAGCATGTCGTTGGAAATGGAAGGTCGGTCAAACTTGGTGATGCTAGCCCCCTGATGCAGGGTATTCCACCACTCTACCGAGTAATGAATAATCGGCAGATTGATCACCCCCACCAGCGCCAGTATACCGGCGGCACGGCCGGCCAATACTTTGTCGGAAATGGCGTTGTACAGGGCGATCACGCCGAGATAGAGAAACAGCAGAATAAGTTCGGAGGTTAATCGGGCATCCCATACCCACCAGGCGCCCCACATCGGCTTGCCCCAGGCGGCACCGGTAAACAGTGCAATGGCGGTAAATACCGCGCCAACCGGGGCGATGGCCGCCACCGCCATGTCGGAGGTTTTTATCTGCCATACCAGGCCGATAAAAGCGGCAATGGCCATCGTGGAATAGGCTCCCATCGACAGAATCGCCGCCGGCACATGAATATAGATAATGCGAAACGCGTCGCCCTGCTGATAATCAGCCGGTGCAAACGCCAGCCCCCACACCAAGCCGATGGCAAACGACACCACACTGAACACGGCAAACCAGGGTAGCCAAAGACCCGCAAGCCGATAGGCTTGTTCAGATTTGGCGTAAGGATGTAACCATTTCCACATGTTGCTCACAGACCTTTTTGTATTTAGTTATGTTTACACGGGCATAAGATAACGTAAATCCACCCGTTAAAATACTCTGCAATCAGCTAGTTAACGCTTACTCGCAGTGCAGAGGCGATGGCAAAAGGCGCCAGGGTAATGCTGCCCACCAGCATGGCGGCCAGAATCGCCAGCTGACCGTCATACGCCACCCCCAGGGTGGCAGCATCGATGGCCGAGGTGGCAAAAATAAGTACCGGAATATACAACGGCAAGGTCAGCAAGCTCAACAAGACCCCGCCTTTGCCGATGCCCACCGTGAGCGCCACACCAATGGCACCCAACAGGCTTAAAATGGGGGTGCCCAACAGCAGCGTCCAGAACACGGCTTTAAAACCCACCATGTCCAGGCTGAGCAAGACCGCCACCAGCGGCGACAGCAATAACAACGGCAGGCCCGTTAACAGCCAATGCGCAAACACCTTGGCCAGCACCAGTACCCCTAAAGGACAGGGCATCAGCATTAATTGTTCCAGGGTGCCGTCAATAAAGTCGTCCCTGAATAACCGCTCCAGCGCCAATAGCGACGACAACAAGGCGGCAACCCAGACAATGCCAGGGGCAATGCGCGCCAATTGAGCGGGATCCGGGCCGATACCGAGGGGGAACAGCGTAATCACGATAATAAAAAACCACAGCGGGTTTAAAATATCGCCCCGTCGGCGCAGGGCCGATACCAGCTCGCGACGCAGCACTCCGCTAAACATGAGTCTCATGCCGGTTCCTCTTGATGGGGAGTTAACTGCAAGGTACGGGCGCGGCTGGCACTCAGTGACAAGTCCTGATGGGTGGTGATCAGTACCATGCCGCCGGCATCGGTATGATCCAGCAGTAATTGCTCCAAAACCTTGACGCCGTGCTTGTCGATGGCGGTAAAGGGTTCATCCAGAATCCATAACTTGGGGCCACCCAACCATAAGCGAGCCAGAGCCACGCGGCGCTTTTGCCCGGCCGACAATTGGCCTGCGGTTTGATCTTCCAGCCCCGCCAGGCCCACCATGGCCAGTACATCCCATAAGTTGGCCTGGCTTTGGGCATGATGCATGCGGCGAAAAAAAGCGAGGTTTTCCAGGGCGGTAAGTTCGTGCTTGATGCCGGCCTGATGGCCCAGATAGAGTAAATCTTGGTGGTATTCGTCGCGATGGCTTTCTATGTTGTTACCCAGCCAGCGCACCTCACCGTTATAAGGGCGGGACAAGCCGGCCAAAAGCCGTAACAGGCTGGTTTTCCCCACCCCATTAGGGCCAGCCACCTGCACCAGATCACCTGGCGCCACCGTCAGCGACAATTCACTGAACAAGGTGTGCTCTTCTCGGACACAAGTTAAGGATCTGGCTTCTAACATAATTGGGAACGTAGACCATTAAAAAATGGCCGCCAGTTTAGCACACGCCACCCCGTTGTGCAGAAAGAAACGAGAGAAAGCAGGAAGTGAAGAAACAGTCGTACGCTTTACGCCATACGCGGTAAGCCAAAAGTTGGGAGCTGTGTTTGTCTTTGCTTATGGCGTACAGTGTAGGGCGTACAACGGCTTAAAACAGAAAAAGCAGATACCGGAGCGAGTCCGGTATGACTGTGCTTAAGGATGGTTTTTTGGTTCGGCTTTACTTGCGATGCAAGGCGATCAGCAGTTCGGCTTCGGCTCTGGGCATTTCACACTCGGCCATAATCTCGTCGATGTCGGCACCCAGTTGTACCATACGGGTGGCACGGCTGTAGAGCTTGCCCTGGGGGTCTTTCAGTGACAGCTCTTGCTGTTGTTCGGTCAGCTTGTCGTGTTGGCGATAAAGCTCACTCACCTTGTTGCCCATGCCGATGTTGGCTGCCTGCAATTCTTCTATTTGCTTGCGGTAACTGTCCCGGGTACGGGTCAGCTCTCGCATCAGCCGGCTCATGGCCTCCAGCTTGCGCTGGCTTTGACGCCACATCGACCAGGCCACAAACAAGGCGACCATGCCCATCAGCAGCGCTATCAAGGCCAGAACAAAAGCAGGCTCAAGCCACATTACAGCTGACCCAACTCTTCCCATTCGTCATCCGACAATAATTTGTCGAGATCAACCAGAATCAAGAGTTGATCATCGCGGTTGCAGACGCCCTGAATAAACTTGGCACTTTCGCTGGTTCCCACATTGGGCGCATTTTCAATTTCTGCCGACTTCAGATACACCACCTCGGCCACGCTATCCACCAGAATGCCGATAACCTGCGTTTCGGCCTCGATGATCACGATACGCGTGCTGTCAGTCACTTCTGCTGCCGCCAACCCGAAACGCAAGCGAGTGTCGAGCACGGTCACCACATTACCACGCAGATTAACGATACCCAGCACATAGTCCGGTGCACCTGGTACGGGTGCAATATCGTTATAACGCAATACTTCCTGCACCTGCATGACATTAATGCCATAGGTTTCGTTATCCAGGCAGAAGGTGACCCACTGCAGTACCTCACCCTCGGCAAGATTTTCGGCTACATTACGATGACTGTTCATAGATTACCCTTATGCCTGTTCAGACTTGTTGTCCGTCTATATTCTTACCCTGCTCCAGTAGCCCGATCAAGGCATCTACATGCAGCAAGGCGCACATTTTTTCTTTTACCATACCCGCCAACCAAGGCCGAGCACCCGGCGTAGCGCGCCACTTAACCTGTTCTCGCGTCAGCTGCGCCGTCCCTTTCAGTTGATGACAACCCAGCCCCCAGTTACTTTCACCCAGGGTCACCAGATATTGATACTGTTCTTCGGCCGTGTGCCCGGGCATGGCCCAGCGCGCCGTGTCCACCACATATAACTGCCGCTCACGTTCGGTAAGCATACCGGCAAACCAGGCCGGTTTACCAAACAGATTCGTCAGTTTGGACATCTGATAAATGCCGCCCAAATGAGTCAGCGGTACCGCAAAGGTCATGCCGGCCACTTCAAAAAACAACACCTGAAAACTGTGTTCGGTGTCCATATTACGCCATTCAGCCGCCGCGGGGGCCGCCGGTAGCGGCTCAACTTGAACGCTGGTCTCGGGCTCGGGCTCAGACTCTTGAATCACCGGCGGCGCAGCCGCCGCGGGGGCCGCCGGTAGCGGCTCAACTTGAACGCTGGTCTCGGGCTCGGGCTCAGACTCTTGAATCACCGGCGGCGCAACCGGCTCGGGCACCGGAATGGGCGTCGGTTCTGCCACAGGTACCGGAGTCTCGACTGCCGGCTTCTGCTCGGGCTCGGCCAGTACAGGCGGCGTTTCTTCTTCCTTTAGCTCGGCCACCCGCGCCAGCAGTGTTTCCAGTGCCAGGCGTCGGGCCTCTTCTTCCGGATCCGCAAACGGCATGCTCGCGGTTTGCTCAAGAGCAATGCTCGGCTGAGTCGCCACCGCCGGCCCCTCTTCCAGCAAGGAGCCAAAATAATCATCCAGCGCGTCCGAATGTCGTTGATTCATAATGCCGCCTCCACGCCATCCAGCTGCCACAAGTAACGCAGCAGACTCTGGTAGGCAAACACTCCCCGACACCCTTTGGCAAAATAAGAAGGAGGTTCGTGGCGCAGGCTGGCATCACGAAACTTGGTATCAACCGGTATCACCGACGGCCATAAATTGCCGTCGTACTCCTGCTTCAGGCTGTCCAGACTCTGTATCGAGGCCCGGGTGCGCTGATCAAACATGGTGGGTACCACCGTATAGTTAAAGCCGTTTTTTCTGGCCCTGTGCATCAGCTTGAAGGTGCTGACCATGCGCTCCAGCCCCTTGATCGCCAGAAACTCGGTTTGCACCGGCACCAGAATACGATCGCAAGCAGCCAGGGCATTCACCATCATGACTCCCAATACCGGCGGACAATCGATGATCACCACATCAAACTCGTTCTGTACTTCGGCCAGCATTCGCTTTAGTACCAGCCCCATGCCTTCTCGGCTGCTGGAGGTTCGTTCCAACGTGGCCAGAGAGATGGACGCCGGCAACAGGGTTATTCCGGCAAAACGCGTGGTTAGCGCCACCTGCTCAAACAAGGTGCGAGTCGGCTGTTGTGCCTGAAACAAGTCAAACAGGCTATGGGGCAGACTGTCCATATCATAATCAAAATAGGAGGTCAGCGAGCCATGGGGATCGGTATCAATCAGCAGCACCCGCTTGTTGCGCTGCGACAACAGGCCGGCCAGGGCCACCACGGTTGTGGTTTTGCCTACGCCACCTTTCTGATTTGCAACTGTCCAGACTATCAATGCTTAATCCTGTGTTGTGCCGATACGAATGCCGCCACCAGGCAGCTCATAAACACGTAAATCCGGGCTTTTGTCTGTGGCCATGGGCCGGGACGGCAACGCCGTGGGCGCCTGCCACTGCTGTTTCGATATGACGATATCGACCCGTCGATGACGGGCACGCCCGGTTTCACCGCGCTGATCGCCCAGGGAGTTAAACTCGCCATAGGCTTCCAACGCCAGCCGGGGCGCCTTGATGCCTGCTTGCAGCAACCATTCCAACACGGCTCGGGCACGCTCGGCAGACAACTGCCAGTTGGAGGCATACAGCTCGTTACTGACCGGCAGGTTATCTGCATAGCCGCGCACACGGATAAAATGCGACCCCGAGGTCAATGCGGGTATCAGGCGCATAAGCACCGGCTTGGCATTACCGCCCAGTAACGCACTGCCACTGGCAAATAATAACGAGCCGTCAAAACTCAGGGTTAGCCAGTCCCCCTCCTGCTCCAGCTCTACCCGCTGCTGCTGCAGTAATGGAGATAATTGCAGCTCCAGTTGCGCCTTGATCTCCGCCAGGCCCGGGTCGGGCTCGCTTAACGGTGCACCCGTGCCGGTTAATTCGTTGTCATCTACCGCCGCCACCATGGAGTTTGCCGCCTTGGCCGGCAGCGCTTCCCCGCTCAGGCGTACCAATGCTTGCTCCATGCCATCGAGCAGGGGTTGCTGCAGTTCGGTTTTACTGGCGTGAATGGCATACAGCACCACAAACAGGGCAAACACCAGCGTCATATAATCGGCATACGACACCAGCCAGCGCTCCGGCCCCGCCGTACTATTGGCACTGTGGGCACGCATGGCCAGCGAGCGCCGTTTCATTGACGCTGTCCCTGATACTGTGCCAGCTGTCGACTGACCGATAAACTGCTGTCGCCCCGGGCGATGGCCATCAACCCGATGGCGGTCAACTCCCGATAGCGCAGCTCCAGCCGATACATGGCCCTGAGCCGGTTGGCCAGCGGCAACAACAACAGGTTGGCCAGCCCTACCCCGTACAAGGTAGCGACGAAGGCCACCGCAATGCCGGTCCCCAACTGCGAGGGATCGTCCAGATTCGACATTGCCTGGATCAGACCCAGCACGGCACCAATAATGCCGATGGTCGGGCTGTAGCCGCCCATGGCTTCAAACACCTGGGCTTCCAGCTCTTTTTGCTCTTCCAGCCGGCTGATTTCGTTGTCGAGCAGCTGCTCCAGCGCCGTGGCTTCGGTACCATCGACCACCCATTGCAGGCCCTGACGGGTAAAATCGTCCAGCGACTGATGTTCGGTTTTGGACTCTAGCGCCAAAAAACCTGCTTGCCGTGCCTGATGGGACCAGTGCAACAAGCGCGAGGCCTGTTCGTGAAAGGGCCAGGGTGCCTGGCCAAACAAGCTCTTCAGGGCTTTGAATGCCGCCTTGAACTGGTGCCAGGGTGTTTGCAACAACACGGCACCCAGGGTGCCGCCCAATACAATCAGCAATGCCGGTCCGTCCAGCAGCCCCCAGCCGCTGCCACCGTGCCACCATTGCGCCAGAATAATACATGCCAGTGCCAGTACCAGTCCGGTCAGCGCCATATCAGCTGCTCATCTCGTTCACAATGGCTTCACCAATCATCGGCAAGGGCAAGGATTCTGTCGCCAGGCCGGCTTTGGCCACCGCCTGCGGCATACCATACACCACACAGGTTTCTTCATCCTGAGCCCAGATATTGGCACCCTGGGCCTTTAACAGGCGCGCGCCTTCACGCCCGTCGGCCCCCATGCCGGTCAACACCACGGCCAGCACATTGCCGCCATATGTTTTCGCTGCCGAGGCAAAGGTGATGTCCACGCAGGGTTTGTAATTCACCTTGTCGTTTCCCTCCATAATGCGCAGACGCGCGGCACCGGGGCGACCTTCAAACAGCATCTGCTTGCCACCCGGTGCCAGATAGGCATGACCCGGGCGCAACTGATCACCGTCTTGCGCTTCTTTTACACCAATCTTGCACAGACTATTGAGCCTGGCCGCAAAGGCAGTGGTAAAGGTGCCCGGCATATGCTGGATAAGCACGATGGGATGAGGAAAGTTGGCCGGTAGTTCAGTCAGTACTTTTTGCAGCGCCACCGGGCCGCCGGTAGAGGTACCAATGGCCAGCAGCTGGTAATGCTTGCCACTGCGCCGAGGCGGATTACGCCGCTCGGGAACGACCGCTCTTGCCGGCGCAGCACTCGGGGTACTGCTCAACCCTGTGCGCGCTCCCAGGGGGGAATTCGACAAACCGCTGCGGGTCGGCGTAGTCGCAACAGGATGGGGTCTTGCCGCCATAAAAGGACGCCGCCGGGCAATGGCCTTGACCCTTTGCTGCAACAACAGAATGGCTTCTTCCTTGCTGCGGGCAATATCTTCAAAACGCTTGGGCAAAAAATCCATGGCGCCGGCATCCAGGGCATCCAATGTGGCCTGGGCACCGTCGTGAGTGAGCGAAGAAAACATCAACACAGGGGTTGGGGTGGCTTTCATGATGGCACGGACCGCTGAAATCCCATCCATGACCGGCATTTCAATGTCCATGGTGATCACGTCGGGGCGAACCAGTCGCGCTTTTTCGATGGCCTCCTGACCATTTGCCGCCGTATCAACCACGCTAAGCATGGGATCCTGATTAAGGATCTCGCTCACACGACGTCTGAAAAAACTTGAATCATCAACCACTAACACCCGAATAGACATCAATATCCTCGTCGCATTTTTTATTGTTAGGCGTAACGCCTCGCATAAGCTTTAATCAAACCCGCCAGATCCAGGATCAGGGCGATGCCGCCATCGCTGGTAATAGTGGCACCGGCCATGCCCGGTGTACCGTGCAACAGTTGATCCAGAGGTTTGATGACGACTTCTTCCTGCCCAATCAAGCCATCCACCACAAAACCGACCTGCTGGTTGCCTACTGCAACGATAACCACATGGCCTTTTGCCTGGCGGGCACGTCGCTCGCCTCTCAACAGCCAGTCTTGCAAATAAAACAGCGGAATAGCGTGATTGCGCACCACTATGGTGAGCTGTCCATCCACCATGCTGGTGCGGGTAAGATCGAGATGGAAAATCTCATCGACGTTGGTCAATGGCAAGGCGAAGGTCTGCTTGCCAACCAGCACCATCAGCGTAGGCAAAATGGCCAGCGTCAGCGGTACCTTGATTTGCAGTTTGGTGCCCTTGCCTTTTTCAGAATCAATATGAATAGAGCCATTCACCGAGGTAATACCGGTTTTAACCACGTCCATACCCACGCCACGACCCGATACATCGGTAATTTCTACCTTGGTCGAAAAGCCGGGAGCAAAAATCAGGTTATAGGCTTCATTATCCGTCATGCGGGCCGCGCCATCGGCATCGAGAATGCCGCGCTTGATGGCGATTTCTTTCAGTTTTTCCGGATCCATGCCAGCACCATCATCTTCGATGCCCAGCAGAATATGGTCTCCTTCCTGAGACGCGGTCAGCCGGATCACACCGGTTCTCGGTTTACCGGCCGCTTCACGCACATCGGGCATTTCTATGCCGTGATCGCACGAGTTGCGCACCAGGTGAACCAGAGGATCGGCCAGCGCCTCGACCAGGTTTTTATCCAGATCCGTGTCTTCGCCGACCATTTCCAGGTTGATTTCTTTTTTCATGGTCCGGGCAATATCGCGCACCACTCGAGGAAAACGACCAAACACTTTCTTGATCGGCTGCATGCGGGTCTTCATTACCGCGCCCTGCAGATCACCGGTGACGGCATCCAGATTGGCGACGGTTTTGGATATATCCTCGTTTTCATGGTTGGCATCCAGGCTGATCAGCCGGTTGCGTACCAACACCAGCTCGCCCACCATATTCATGATGTTATCGAGTATTTTAGTATCGACCCGCACCGTGGTGTCCGGTGGCGCACTGTGTGCCGCCGGGGCCTTGGCCGGCGCTTTATCGACGGTATTCTTTTCGAGCATGGGCGCAGCGGCCGTTGGCGCAGCCATCATTGGAGCGGCTGAACTGGCAACAACCTGAGCTTCATCGGCAACCACAGTGGGGCCTTTGCCCGAGCCGTGCAACTGATCGAGTAATGCCTCAAATTCCAGATCATCGATATGATCGTCACTGGCCGGCGCAGATGGCTCGGATGGCTCGGATGCCATGGCCTCTATCGCGGGCGCACCACTGTGCTTGCCGGCACCGTGCAGCTGATCCAGCAGGGCCTCAAATTCATCGTCGGTGATCTCGTCTGTACTATCACTACTCACGTTGGCATCACTGCTCGCGGTGGGCGCAACGTCGACACTGGCTGGGGTCTCACTTTCCGACACCAGCTCGTTCAGCATCTGCTGATATTGCGCTTCGCCCAGCCCGGCAATCCCCGGTTCAGCAGCAGCCGGCTCGGCGGCGGCATCTGTCGCATCTTCATCGGCGGCAGCGGGTTGGCAATAACGTTCCAGCGCTGCCAGTAGTTCGGGGTCGGCCGGTGTAGGGTCTTCGCGATTCTGAATTTCGGCAAACATGACGTTGACCGTATCCAGCGCCCGCAGGATGACATCCATTAATTCGGAGGTGACCTTGCGCTGTCCGTTACGCAAGATATCGAACACGTTTTCGGCTTTGTGGCAGGTATCTACCAGTGCAGTCAGCGACAAAAAGCCGGCACCGCCTTTAACGGTATGAAATCCTCGAAAAATGGCATTCAGCAAGTCTTTATCGTCTGGCTGGCGTTCCAGCGTTACCAACTGCTCTGACAATTGTTCCAGGATCTCCGATGCTTCAACCAGAAAATCCTGAAGAATATCCTCGTCTACCTCAAAGCCCATGCTCTCTCCTTAGAATCCCAGACTGGACAGCAGATCATCTACGCCGTCTTGATCCGAAACCACATCTTGGCGATGTTCTTTATTCATAATGGGGCCTTCGGCGGTAATATCCGATACCGGGGCGCTCTTTGGTTTTGATTCAGGCTGAACTTCTTCCATACCCGGCAAACGGCCAAATACGGATAAAATAGCGACTAGTTTAGCCTCAACTTCCTGTACCAGATTGATAACGCGACGAATCATCTGGCCGGTTAAATCCTGATAGTCCTGAGCCATCAAGATTTCGGTTAACAGATTTCTTAATTGATTCGCATCCTGCTCTGAGCTCAGTAAAAAACTATCCAGCTGGAAACACAATTCTTTAAACTTGCCCAATTCAAGCTGACGTTCCATCAATTCACGCCAGCCCGGCATGACCTGTTGAATATTGTCATTCAGTCGATCGGCTATCGGCAGACTGGCTTCCACCGCATCCATGGTGCGGTTGGCGGCTTTATCGGTCATGTCGATCACGTAACTCAAGCGCTCACGGGCGTCGGGAATTTCATTTTCGGCCAACTCGGGCAAACGAGGATCGTTTCGAAATTCCTGCAGAGAGTCATGTAATTGACGAGTAAGCAGCCCCACCTGCTCGACCAGATCTTTGGCCTGGGGCATGCATACGTCGGTAAGATAACGGTCTGCCCCGTCCTGATCACCACGCTCTAGCATTGCTACCAGTATACGGGCCTGTTCCAGGCTGATCGTTCCTTTCTGAAATGCCATCTCGCTGCCTTTTTATCCGATTCTCTCGAAAACCTTCTCGAGTTTTTCTTTCAGGGTGCCGGCGGTAAAAGGCTTGACCACATAGCCATTCACACCAGCCTGAGCCGCGGCAATAATCTGCTCGCGCTTGGCTTCTGCCGTCACCATCAATACCGGCAAATGTTTGAGTTTGTCGTCGGCACGAATCGCTTTCAACAAATCAATTCCCTGCATCCCTGGCATGTTCCAATCGGTCACCACAAAGTCGAAGTCACCGTTTTTCAACATGGGCAATGCCGTAAGACCATCATCGGCTTCCAGTGTGTTGTTAAACCCCAAATCTCGAAGCAGGTTTTTAATAATCCTACGCATTGTGGAAAAATCATCCACAATCAGGATTTTCATATTCTTGTCCAAGCAATTCCTCCTCTCAGCCAAACCAATAGCCGCTGAATATGACAAGCATTTTAACTATATCGACCCGCTAAACCTTAACTTAAATCGTATATTGGGTAATTAGTACAATAAAATAGAACCACGACCTTGTTTAAGGTCATTTAATGAACAATAAACCAATGCGACTACGATGGATGCTTACATTATCATCGTTACCCTTTACTCCGTTCCAAAGGTCAGGCTTTCCATTCCGTTAATTTGGCGCGCAATCGATGCATCGCCTGGCTGTGAATTTGGCTCACTCGAGACTCGCTGACTTCAAGGATCTGGCCAATCTCTTTCAGATTCAGTTCTTCGTCATAATATAACGACAACACCAGCGCTTCCCGCTCGGGCAAGGTTTTGATGTGTTGCGACAGTGCACCTTGAAAACGTTGTTTTGCCATGTCTTCAAACGGATTATCCGCATGCTGGTGTTGTTCGATATGACTATCAATACCACTTTCAAACTCGTCCATATCGAGAATTTTGCCGTTGCTGGTGTCGCGCAGCATGGCGTAATACGCTTCCATGCTGACGTCCAGCTCTTCGGCCACTTCACGATCGGTGGCATTTCGCCCTTCGCGAGCCTGTACTGCCGCAATGGCGTTGGCCACTTCACGACTGTGCTTGTGCACCGAGCGGGGTACCCAATCGCCACGGCGAATCTCATCCAGCATGGCCCCCCGAATGCGAATACCGGCAAAGGTTTCAAAACTGGCGCCCTTGCTGGCGTCAAAATTGCGTGTCGCTTCCAGCAGCCCCACCATGCCCGACTGAATCAAGTCATCCAGTAATACGCTGTCGGGCAACCGCGCCAGCAAATGGTGGGCAATACGGCGCACCAGGCCCGCATGTCTTTCAACCAGTTGCGTGCCTTGTTGCCTGGCGTACACCAGCGCTTTATTCGCTCCAGACATCAGGCTCAGCCACCGGCGGTTGCAACAGGTTTTCAATAAAGAACTGTAAATGGCCACCGGCCCGCTCGGGGGCTGGCCAGCTTAGTGCCTTGTTGGCCAGCATTTTGATGGCCATGGCCGAAGGCGACTTGGGGTATTGATTGACCACCAGGGTTTGCCGGCGTACGGCCAAACGCAAGTTGCCATCGAAGGGAACACAAGCCACCAGCTCGAGAGCGGCATCAAGAAAGCGGTCGGTTACCCGGGTCAGCTTGGCAAACAGTTCCTGGCCTTCGCGCTGACTGCGCACCATGTTGGCCACGATTTTAAAGCGAAACACGCCATAGTCGCGAGATAATATCTTGATCAGTGCGTAGGCATCGGTAATGGAAGTGGGTTCATCGCACACCACCACCAGCACTTCTTGTGCAGCCCGGGAAAAACTCAACACCATATCGGAAATACCGGCGGCGGTATCCACCAGCAAGATATCAATCGGCGTTTTCATCTCACTGAAGGCGCGGATCAAGCTGACATGCTCAAGTGGCGACAGCTCGGTCATCGACTGATTTCCCGAGGTGGCCGGAATAATCTTGATGCCCTGCGGCCCGTCGACCAACACCTCATCCAGGCTGCATTCGCCCCGCAATACATGGGACAGATTGCGGGTAACCCGAATGCCCAGCAAGACGTCGACATTTGCCAGGCCCAGGTCGGCATCCAGCACCATGACTCGTTTTCCCTGGGCTGCCATGGCCGACGCCATATTCAGAGAAATGTTGGTTTTGCCTACACCGCCCTTGCCGCCCGTGACCGAAATAACCTGTACTCTGCTTGTTTTTTGCATAAGTCGCAGCCCGCTTGCCTGGTCCTGAAACAAATTATTCATAAAAACGCGCATCCCCTTCATCGGACTCAGAAGATTCCCAGTAATAGGGGTCTTCTCGACGCTGTTCTAAATTCCCTAATGCCTGCCTGACCAGCTCCAGGCCATCAGCCAATCGTAAATCTTCCGGTACTCGCTGCCCGTCGGTAATGTAGCTGATGGGCAAGCTGTTCTGAATGCTGATGTCCAGTACATCGCCCAGTGACAGGCTTTCATCCAGTTTGGTTAAGATGCATCCGGCCAGTGGAATGCGCCGAAAATGATCCACCGCTTCCTGCAACACCCTGCGCTGAGCCGTAGCCGGCAGTACCAGATAATTGCGGATCTTGATTTGCTTATCGCCGACCAGGGTGTCTAACTGTTCATTCAATCGCAGATCGCGCTGGCCCATACCGGCGGTATCAATCAATACCAGACGACGGTGGCGCAGTTGATAAAGCGCCTGCGCCAGTTCTTGATAGGTACGGGCCTGCTTGACCACCACGCCCATGATGCGACCGTAGGTCTGTAGCTGCTCGTGAGCACCAATGCGGTAATGATCAGTAGTAATAAGGGCGATTTGATCGGCGCCGTAGCGAGCCGAAAAACGCGCCGCCAGCTTGGCAATGGTGGTGGTTTTACCCACGCCAGTGGGCCCCAGCAGCGCCACGGCACCGCCCTGGCGTAATATTTCGTCTTCGCCAGTCAACAGTTGTTGGCACAGGGTGGTCTCAATCTGGCTCCAGGCTTCATGGGGTGCGGCGCGATCGTTGACCCGCATCGCCAGCTGATCGGCAAAGCCATCGCTAAAACCTAATTCATTCAGGTGCTTGATGAGCATGGCTCGCACCGGTTCACGCCGCTCCACCTCTTGCCACATCAGGCCCGACACCTGATGTTCCAGCAAACGGCGAATGCTGGCAATTTCCTGGCGCATGGCGTTCAGTTCTTTATCTTTTGCGCCTTCTTTTCGCTTGTATTCACGGCTGTCATGCAACTGCAAGGGCGCTGCCGGCTTGGGCTGATTCAGGGTGGGCTCTTTGCGCTCGGTGCTGCTCTCCTCTGATGCCAATCGAGGATCGGTCCAGCTGGATTGCTCGGCCAGGGTTTGCGGTGACGGCTGTTGTCTGCCCCGCATCAGCAACGACTGCAAGGTTTCAGCCTGTTGCTGATCATTCATGGGGGTAACAAATTGACGCGCCTGTGACGATATTTTGACATTATCGTCACGCAGGGGGCGCTGTGCTGTGGTCACGGGCACTTCGTCGTCGTCGACGGCGGCTACTATCTCGATACCGCCCGAGACTTTTTTATTCGACATGATCACCGCGTCGGCACCCAGTACTTCTTTGACTTCGGCCAGTGCAGAGCGCATGTCTTTCGCAAAAAATCGTTTTATCTTCATTTAACTACCACCCTGCTACTGCTGGCCAACCGACGCCACTATGCGGATTTGACGGTCATCGGGCACTTCCTGATATGACAGCACCCGCAAACTGGGAATCGTGTGTTTTACAAAGCGCGCCAAGGTGGTGCGCAACATGCCGGAGGTTAATAAAATGGCTGGTTGCCCCTCCATTTCCTGATTGGCCGCCGCCTGAGACAGCGATTGCTGCATGCGCTCTGCCAAACCGGGCTCGATACCACTGCCCTGAGCGCCACCCGCCTGTAAAGAGTTCTGCAATATTTGTTCCAACTCTGGTGCCAGAGTAATAACGGGTAACTCGCGCTCGGTACCGGCAATTTCCTGAACCATGAAACGACGCAGCGCAATACGACAGGCCGCGGTGAGCACTTCCGGATCCTGGCTCTTGGTCGAGTATTCGGTGAGGGTTTGTAGAATGGTGCGCATGTCTCGAATAGTAACGCCTTCGTGCAGCAGGCTTTGCAACACTTTGGTCACCAGCGCCAGGCTCATGGTGTTGGGCACCAGACCTTCGACCAGCTTGGGCTGGCTGCGCCCTATCTGATCGATCAGATTTTGCACTTCTTCGTGCCCCAGCAATACGGATGCATGGTTGGTGAGCAGCTGGCTCAGATGGGTGGCCACGACGGTGGCGGCATCCACCACCGTATAGCCCAGGCTCTGGGCTTGTTCTATTTGGTCTTTGGCAATCCAGGTGGCTTCCAGATCAAAGGCGGGGTCACGGGTATCTATACCTGCAATAGGCCCGAAGACCTGGCCCGGATTAATGGCCAGCTCCCGTTCGGGATAAATGTCGGCGCTGCCGGAGCTCACCCCCATCATGGTAATCTGGTATTGGTTGGGCCCCAGTTCCAGGTTGTCGCGAATATGCACGGCGGGGATCAGGAAGCCCAGTTCTTGCGAGAGTTTTTTGCGCACCCCTTTAATGCGGCTGAGCAACTCGCCGCCCTGCGCCTGATCCACCAGGCTTATCAGCCGATATCCCACTTCCAGACCTATGGTATCCACCTGCACCACGTCGTCCCAGCCCAGCTCTTTGACCTCGCTGCTCGGTGCATCGGGCGCCTGCGCCTGCTCGACCACTTCTTGTGCCACTCGTTTGTTGCGCTTCATGGTCCACCAGGCAGCAAAGGCTGCCAAACCACCCAACAGCAGAAAAGCAAAGTGCGGCATGCCGGGTACCAGACCCATGGTGATCAGAATACCGGCGGCAATAGACAGTGACTTGGGATTATCGAACAACTGGCCCAACATGGCCTCGCCCATGTCTTCGCTGGTATTTTGACGGGTCACGATAATGGCGGCGGCAATCGACAGCAGCAGCGAGGGAATTTGCGCCACCAGCCCGTCACCTATGGTGAGCAGGGTATAAATTTCGGCGGCTTCGCCGAAGGGCAGCCCATGCTGGGCCATGCCGATAATGAAACCACCGATGATGTTGATAAACAGGATCATGATGCCGGCAATGGCATCGCCTTTCACAAACTTGGAGGCACCGTCCATGGAGCCATAAAAGTCGGCTTCCTGAGTCACTTCGGCACGGCGAAGACGCGCTTCGTCCTGATTGATCAAACCGGCGTTCAAGTCGGCATCTATGGCCATCTGTTTGCCGGGCATGGCATCCAGGGTAAAGCGGGCACTCACTTCCGAAATACGACCGGCACCCTTGGTGACCACGGCAAAGTTGATGATCATCAAAATCAGAAAGACAATCAAACCCACCGCGTAGTTGCCGCCAATCACCACGGAGCCAAAGGCTTCGATGACGTTACCGGCCGCGTTCCCCCCTTCGTGCCCTTCCAGCAACACCACTCGGGTAGACGCCACGTTCAACGCCAGACGCAACAGGGTGGCCACCAGCAGCACGGTAGGAAACGCCGCAAAGTCCAGTGGACGCTTGCTGTATACCGCCACCAGCAGGATCACCAGCGCCAGCGAAATATTGAACGAGAACAGAATATCGAGCAGCAGCGCAGGAATGGGCAACACCACCATGCCCAGAGCCGCCAGCACCAGCAGCGGCGTACCCAGCCCCTTGCTGAACCAAGAGGACCAGGGTCCCAGCTGTTGTAAGTATTTATCCTTGAATGCCATTACCACTACGTTGCTGCAAAGATTGATGGTTGGCTTACATGCAATAAACGAGCCATATAATTATACTGTGAAGGGGAATATATCCAAACAACAAGATCCTGGCATACGTCAGGATGACGGCCAAAACACTGGCCCTGCTAATTTGGTGTTTTCTTGTCCGCTTCACCCATCACTCTTTACCCTTCACAAACAAAATTACACCTTGAATTCATCGGGTATGGGCAGGTCTTCTTTGAGAGGGATGGGTTTGTTGCCCTGGCCTTTGCGCCAGTTATTGAGCTGGAATACATAAGCCAGTACCTGTGCCACGGCCACGAACAGGCCTTCGGGTATCTCCCCGTCCAGCTTGGTAGAGAAGTAAATGGCCCGGGTTAGTGCCGGAGACGAGATCACCGGCACTTCATATTCCCGGGCAATTTCTCGAATTTTAAGCGCTATTTCATCCTGGCCTTTGGCCACCACCCTGGGCGCGGCCCCCGGGCTGAATTTGTCATAGCGCAGGGCAACCGAGAAGTGGGTGGGGTTGACCACCACCACATCGGCTTCAGGCACTTCGCCCATCATGCGACGATTCGCCATTTCTTGCTGCAACCGACGAATACGCCCTTTCACCTCGGGTTTACCTTCGCTGTTTTTATACTCGTCCTTGATTTCCTGCAGGGTCATTTTCAGCTGCCGGGTATGGTTCCAGATCTGAAACGGCACATCGATGGCCACTATCGGCAATAACGCCATGCACAGCAGCAATCCCATGCGCAGCACCAGTTCGATGGCATCTACCATGGCCATGGGCAGCGTTTCGTTACTCAGGCGCAAGATATTATCGAACTGTCCCCACAATACCGAAATGGACAGGGTGGCAATAAACAACACCTTGGCCACGGACTTTAATAGCTCCACCATGGCTTGTACGCCAAACATGCGCTTCAGGCCTTTGGCCGGGCTCATTTTATCCAGTTTTGGCATCATGGCCTGACTACTGAAGTTAACGCCCCCCAGCAGGCTGTTTCCGACCAGTGCCGCCACCAGCACAATAGCGAACAAGCCCAACAAGGGCCACATCAAGCCCAGTAACGAGTCGCTTAATGCCGGCAACATGGTCTGGGGATCGAACAAGGCGGCACGGTCGATGCTGAAATTACGCGTAAATACCTGGGACATGGCATATCCCAGGCCATCCCCCACCATCATCAACCCGAGCGCACCACTGAGTAATACCGCCGCCGTGCCTAATTCTTTGGAACGGGGGATCTGGCCTTTTTCTCTCGCCTGGCGAAGGCGTTGCTCCGTGGGTTGTTCTGTTTTTTCCTGACCGTCCGACTCTGCCACTTAACCTCCTTCACAGGTCAGTTGCAGGGTGTCACACATCACCTGTTGCAACCGCAGCCACTGATTTTCAAAATGTCCCAGAAATCCGCCTAGGGTTAGCCATAAAATAAACAGGCCACATACCATGCTAACGGCAAAGCCAATGCTGAAAATATTCAATTGCGGAGCGGCCCGGGTCATGATGCCAAAGGTAAAGTTGATCAACAGCATGGCAACAATCGCCGACAGCGACATAGCCAGCGCCGCATAAAACAGCAAGCCCAGCAAACCGGCCAGGTTTTGCCAGCTGGACACCGAAATCCCGTTCATCGATACCGGCAGGGTTTCAAAGCTCAAGACGATGGCTTCAATCATGATCAGGTGGCCATTGAGCGCTAAAAACAGCAAGGTGCCCAGCATGAGATATAGCTGGCCCACCACCGGGGTCGACTGACCGTTTAGCGGGTCAACCATGGATGCAAAACCCAGACTGGTTTGCATGGCAATTACCTGGCCGGCGGTCACGAAGGTTTGCAGCAAGAACTGTGACAGCAGGCCAACCACGGCGCCAATCAATACCTGTTGGCCGGTAATCAGGAAGCCCCCCACCGAAAACAAAGCCACATCGGACATGGTCGGCAATACAGGCGCCACCGCTATCGTCGTGGCCACGGCCAGCAACAGGCGGTTATACATGGGCGTGAGGTTGGCACCAAACATCACCATGGTCATCATCATGCCGGCAATACGGCACAGCGGCCATAAGTAGCTGGCCAGCCAAAGCAAAATTTGATCAGTGGAATAGCTCAAACAGATTCCCTTAAAAGCGGTAAGCCGTCAGCTTCAAGCGATCAGCCGTTATTGGTCGAATAAATTCGACCCTACAAAAACACTACCCCTTATAAATACAGCGTTTTTCTTACAGCTGACAGCTTACGGCTTATCGCTGTCAGTTAACCTATCACCTGCGGTATCTGGAAAACCAACTCATAAAAAAAGTCCATCAACATGCCAAACCCCCAGTGAGCCCCTACCGCCAGCGCGCCCAGGGTCACCAGTAACCGGGGCAAAAAGCTCAGGGTCTGTTCGTTAATGGAGGTGGCGGCCTGAAATACGGCCACCACCAGACCAATGGCCAGACTTGGCAAAATCACCGCCGATACCAGCACAGTCACCAACCACAGGGCATTGCGAAAGATGTCGACAAAGGTTTCTGGACTCATTTATCCGGCTCCCAGGCCAAAGCTGTTGGCAAGCGTCCCCATGATCAGGTTCCAGCCATCAACCAGTACAAACAGCATTAACTTGAACGGTAACGAGATCAGCATAGGCGATAACATCATCATACCCATGGCCATCAGAATACTGGCCACCACCAGATCGATCACCAGAAAGGGTAAAAACAGCATAAAACCGATTTGAAACGCGGTTTTCAACTCGCTGGTGACGAAGGCCGGAATCAGCACTCGCAAGGGCACTTCGGCTTCGCTGTCCACTTGTATATCGGCGATATCAAGAAAGGTATCCAGATCCTTGACCCGGGTTTGCGCCAGCATAAAGTCACGTACCGGAAGTTCGGCGCGCGCTAACGCTTCTTTCGAGCTGATTTCTTCTGCCAGATAAGGCTGCAAGGCGTCGTTATTCACCCGATCCAGCACCGGCGACATGATAAAAAAGGACAAGAACAGGCTGATGCCGATCAGTACCTGATTATTCGGACTCTGCTGCAGACCCATGGCCTGTCGTAAAATTGACAGCACTATGATGATGCGGGTGAACGACGTCATCATGATGACGATGGCAGGCAAAAACGACAGTGCCGTCATCAGAGCCAGCACTTGCAGCGTCAAGCTGTATTCCTGACTTCCATCGGCGTTGGTGGTGACGGTCACCGCCGACATGCCTGTGCCTTGCTGCGCCATGGCCGGCGACGCCAGCAATAGCATTGCAGCCATTAATAGTAGTAATGGCAGCAAGAACCTTAATACCGCTCCCGCTTTCTCGGCGCTAACCCGTTCAAGACGGCGCATGATCTTGCCCTTTACCGTGCTTACCCAGCAAATTTTTGGCCGGTTCCGGCGCCAGAGGGTGCTCCAACTTGCCCAGGCCCGAGATTTGCTGGGCGGTTACGCCAAGCAACCACTGATCTTCCCCCACCTGTACCACTACCAGCCGTTCACGCTGGCCCAGCGCCAGTGAAGACACTACCTTGAGCTGACGACTGCCGCCCAGCAGTGCCGCACCACGCAAGCGGCGCAGCAGCCAGCCCAGTACCAGAATAACGCCAATCACCAGCAGTGATGACAGCGCCCATGAATCCCAGCGCACTTGCGGCCCTTGAGCCAGTGCCACCCCGGGAAGTAGCAACAATATGAATAACAGAGGCATTATTTTAACTTTTTAATCCGTTCGGTCTGGCTGATCACATCGGTGAGTCGAATACCAAATTTATCGTTAACTACCACCACTTCACCGTGGGCGATCAGAGTCCCGTTGACCATCACATCCAGTGGCTCACCGGCCAGACGATCCAGCTCGACCACAGAGCCCTGATTGAGCTGCAAGAGGTTGCGGATACTGATTTGAGTGCGCCCCACTTCCATCGAGATAGTCACCGGAATATCCAGAATGGCATCCAGCTTGCGCCGCTCTTCTCCGGATAACGGCTTGTCGTCACTGAAGTCGTTCAGCTCTACGCGCTTGGCGCCCCCTTCGGCGTCGGTCGCAGGCTCCTTGGCTTCCTGCTCGGCCATGGCTTCGCCCCAAACATCATCTATCTCGTTTTGTTCATCACTCATGATGCATCCTCAATGGTTCTTTCCAATTCTTCCAGCTCGGCTTCACCGTCTATGCGAATACCGTGGCGGGTCACCTGGTTAAGCTCGCTTTTCACCGTTTCCGGCTTTTTAATCTTTTCGGTAATACGCACCGCCATGTTGTCGCCGGAGCGGCCCAACTGGCCGCGGAAGCTTGGCAATTCCTCTACCGATACCAACAGATGTTCGGGCATATCGACCGGAATAATGTCGCCGACTTTCATCTCCATGATATTGCGCAGCGTCAGCTCTTTCTCCAGCAACTTGACCGACATATCCACCCCCACATCGAGGATTTCGTCGCGCAGCGCCTTGCTCCAACGCAAGTCGTTTTCGCCCTTGTCACTTTGCACACCCGCGTCCAGCAACTCACGAATCGGCTCCAGCATGCCGTAGGGCAAGGTCACGTGAAAATCGCCACCGCCACCGTCCAGCTCAATGTGAAACGAACTCACCACCACCACTTCGGTGGGGCTGACGATGTTGGCCATGGTGGGATTGACCTCTGAGTCCAGATACTCGAATTCCACGTCCATTACCGGCGACCAGGCTTCCTTGTAATCTTCAAAAACCAGTTTCAGCAGTAACTGGATCACCCGGCGTTCGGTGGGGGTAAATTCACGACCTTCAATTTTGGCATGACGACCGTCACCACCAAAGAAGTTGTCGACCAGAATAAACACCAGTCGAGCCTCCATGGTAACCAGGCCGATGCCCTTCAACGGCCGAAAGCGCACCATGTTCAAACTGGTGGGCAAAAACAGCGAATGGACATATTCGCCAAACTTGATCATCTGCACGCCGTTTACCGAGACTTCGGCGGTACGGCGCATCATGTTGAACAAACTGATGCGCATGTGGCGGGCAAAGCGTTCATTCACCATTTCCAGCGTGGGCATACGCCCACGCACAATGCGATCCTGAGAAGAAAAGTCAAACATGGCCACACCACCGGCGCTGCCTTGCGACTCTTCTTCTACATCATCCACCCCGTGTAACAGGGCATCAATTTCATCCTGAGATAACAGATCGCTCACGATTCACCTATTGCATTACGATACTGGTAAACAGCACTTTTTCGATGATGGGTGTGCCCAGCTCTTCGGTTAGCACAGCGTTTAGCTCGTTTAAAGCTTCTTGTCGCACTGCCTGCTTGCCCTCGGCAGTAATGTAATTATCGGCACTTTGCCGGCTGAATACGTCAAGCAGCGAACTTTCCAGCAAGGGTAAGTGACGTTGCGCGTCGGCCTGTCCTTGATCGCCCCGCACCATCAGCTGTACTTCTACCTGTACCAGCCGTTCTCGTCGCCCTGCAGTTACCGGAAAAATAAATGGCCGAGACAGTCCGACATACAGCGCCTTGTTGTCCACCACAGGCTCAGGCTCTACCGCTGCACCGCTGGGCTTGAGAAACCAGACCGCTCCGCCGCCAATACCGACTAACAGCACCGCCAGTATGATTAAAATCAGTTTGCGTTTGTACCATGCCACCTTGGGCATGATCAGATCATCAGGCATGCTTTTCCTTTATTCCTTGGTTGGTTGTCCACATTGATTATGCAAAAAAGTCTATTCTACTGGAATCAGCCTGAACACGCTGGGTGCGGGCATTTTCGGCCAGATTAACGTCGACATCATTGACTGGCGAGTAACCTTGCCCGTTTTCTCTTGCGGTGTCACCGCCTTGTCGTTGCTGCTGCTCTTGCTGCGCGGCTTGATGCTGCCCGGCCAACAGATTTTGCCCCTGTGCTTGCTGCTGCCCCGATTGCTGTCCTTGCCCCTGCTGCCCCAGGTTCATGCCTTGCTGATTAAGCATTTCTCTTAGCCGCGGCATGGCTTGTTCGATTAATTCTTTGGCCTGAGGGCTACTGGCAACAAACTGCACCTGTACCTCACCCTGCTCCATTTTGATCTGGATTTTCAGCCCGCCCAGCTCGGAAGGATTAAGACGAATGTCGGCCTCTTGCAGGTTTTGACTCACCACCACCTGAGCTTGCTGGGCCAGCTGCTTAGCGTTTTGCTCTGCAGAGCCGTGCAAGGTCAAAGCACGATCCAGTACCGGCGGGCGATCCACTGTAGCCGAAGACAAGCCGCTATCACGTGCAGACATCATTAAACCCGCCTCTTGCGGGGCCGCTGTCTGACTGTTTGTAACCGTGTCTGCGGTTACCGCTGAAGCCGGTTGACTGACACTAACACTCTCTTTTTGCTCGCTCACCAAGGGGCTTGATGCTTCTTTTTGAATAAGTGATAACCGGCTGTCTGCTTTGGCATCTTCGGTTGCTGTTTTTTCCCCTAACGGCATCGCCTTGCCCTCTGCATCTTGGCGTGGAGATTCAGCAACCGCGGACGAAGCAGACTGCCCCCAGCGACGGCCGTGTTCAATTTGTGCCAGCCATTCGGGAGCACGCATCGCCGTCGCGCTGGCTGCGGTATTCACATCTGCCGGCACTTTATTAGCCTGCGCCTGTGATGACTCGGCCTCGCTGCCATTATCCTCCATCACCAGGTTCGCCTGTCCGGCCAGAGCTTGAGCCGCCTTGCTTTGAACCGGGCTTTGGTTCGAGGCTTGAGTGACAGCCTCAGCGGCTTGACTCGTTGCACCACTCGCCGACTGAGCAGATCGAGTGGCTTGAGAGCCCGCAACGGTTGAACTTTGCCCATCAAGACTCTCCGAATGGCCGGAACGATGGCTGGAGCCTGAGGTTGCTTCCTGATTTTTTGTTTGCTCTGCCGCAGTTTGAATAACGTCGGCTGTCGGGGCCAACTTAGATGTATCGCGCGTCGAACTTGATGAACTTGTCGCTTGCAACGACGGTGTGGCTTGTTTGTCGGTACTCTCGGATAGCGGTTTACGACTCGCTTCGTTAGCCTCGGCGTCCCCTTCTGCCACAGCCTGACCTGTGGTCGCGCTGTGGGTTGCTATTTGGGAGCCATTCACCATTCGAGTGTTCTGATCTGCGTCAGTTGTTTGCTGTGACGCTCTATCGCCACCGGCGGCAACCGAGACTCCTTGCTGGGAGTCATCCCCTGGCGGCAAAGAACTGCCGCCTTGCGGAGAGCCAGCCTTCATCACTTTTTCAGCATCACCGGCTTCGTCGCCATGGGCATGTGTCTGCTCGGTGCTCGCCAGTGTGCTGAGTCGGGTGTCGGCAGCATTTTTATTGTTTATTTTTGCAACGTCGTCTTTCGCCAGCGTCGCTCTGGGCTCCGTACTGTCATCTTGTAACACAGTGTTTGGCGCTAATAACGAAATGGGCTGGGAGTTATCTTCGCTTGAGTGGCTGGTGCCGTCGATGGCTTCATAACCAGGCTTGTCGGCCGTCTGCTGTTCTGCGGCCAATCGCTCGGCAGACTCCTCCCTGTGCTGCGATATCGCCGTTACAGAGGCTGCTTGTTGCGATGTGCTTTCTTGGGTAAATACCTCGGCAAAAAGACCGGCCTCCCCATGATTCATGGCATCCGTTATTTTACCGCCGGCTTCCTGGCCAGCCTGAATCCGTACCGACATGATGTTCATGGTCATGATGAAATGATCCCCGTCAATTCTGCGGCCTCGCCGTCACCCAAAGCAGCAACCTGCTTGCTTCTTTACTTATCAATGTAAGATCAATGCAAGAATCGAACCAGAAGTGAGAGCTTTAAGCGATCAGCTGTCAGCAAAAAGCTAAGAGCACTAATCCCATCCGAGATACTGACGTATGTCAGGTTGACGGAATAAACAAACACACCGTCTTTTGCAGGTTTAGTGTTTTCTGTAACAGCCAGCTTGAGACTGACCGCTTACCGCTGTTTTTAACGCTTTGTTTGATGATAAAACCGGTAAATCGCCATGTTATCCATCATTTTTTGCTCCTGGCGATTGCTTTCTACCTGCTTGCGCTCGACTTCGCGCTCCAGCAGTTTTTCTATCGCCTGTTTGCGAGTACGCACCGCCATCCAGGCAGTTCGGTTTTGCTCAACCTGCTGGCGTGCTTGCTTTAAACCGTCTTGCTGCTGCTCTTGTGCCAATTCCAGCTTGTTGATAAAGCCCTGAAAATGACCGAATTGATGGGAACTCAGGCCTTCGCGGCCACGGTTTTGAAACTCCTGACTGTAGTTACGCTGATATTGGCTCAAGGTTTGCTGTTGCTGCTCTAGCTGTTGCAGCTGTAACTGGGCGCTGCCCAATTCTGCCGCCGCCTTGCGCTCTTGATTATCCAGCTGATCCAACAACAGGTGTAATGCTCTGCTCATCTGCTAGCCCTTGGCTTTATCAGTTAGCTCTCAGTAGAGGCGCGCTGATGGTGGCGAGATCGGTCAGGCACATCGGCATTTCCACTACGTCGGTCATGCTCTGTGTTAAAAAGTGATCCAGTCGCGGACGAATAAGAATGGCCATATCAAGCCGCGGGTCGGCACCCGATTGATAGGCACCCAGATTGATTAAATCGTGGTTTTGCTGATACAACGCATAGGCCTGCTTAACGGCACGGGCCTGCTGCTGGTGGGTTTCGGTGGTCACCGAGGTCATGACCCGGCTGATCGACTTTTCAATATCAATGGCCGGATAATGCCCGCTGTCTGCCAACTGGCGAGAGAGCACAATATGGCCATCCAGAATGGCGCGCGAGGCATCGGCAATGGGATCTTGCAGGTCGTCGCCTTCGGTCAATACGGTAAAAAACGCCGTTATCCCCCCCTGTCCTGCACTTTCGTTACCATTGCCGGCCCGCTCCACCAAGGCAGGCAAGCGGGCAAACACCGAGGGCGGATAGCCCTTGCTGGCGGGCGGCTCGCCTACTGCCAGGGCAATCTCGCGCTGCGCCTGGGCATAACGCGTTAACGAGTCCATCAGCAGCAACACACTCAGCCCCTGATCCCGAAAATATTCGGCCAGAGTCAATGCCGTTTCACAGCCTTTTAAACGCATCAAGGGGGACGAGTCGGCCGGTGCCGCAACCACCACGGAGCGGGCTCGCCCTTCGTCCCCTAATATTTCATCGATAAACTCTTTAACTTCCCGGCCCCGCTCACCAATCAGACCCACTATGACAACATCGGCCTTGGCACCGCGGGTCATCATGCCTAACAGTACACTTTTGCCCACGCCTGAGCCGGCAAACAGCCCCATACGCTGTCCCTGGCCAACGGTGATCAGGGCATTGATGGCACGCACTCCCACGTCCATGGGCTCTCTGATGGGCTTGCGGGCCATGGGGTTAATACGCTGCGCCGTAAAGTCGGCATTTTTACTGGTCACTATGGGCCCGAGACCGTCTAACGGCTGACCGATGCCGTCTATTACGCGGCCCAGCAATTCCATGCCCACAGGTACGCCCTCGCCTTGGCCGACCGGCGTTACTCGCGCCCCCGGGATCACTCCTTTCAGTGATTCGCTGGGCATCAAAAACAGTTTATCGTCCGAAAAGCCCACCACTTCGGCGTCCATATCGCCAAACTGGGTTTGAATTTTACACTGGCTGCCTACGGCTGCGGTACAGCCCACCGCCTCCAGCGTTAACCCCACCACCCGGGTCAATTTGCCACTGGCCGACATCGCCGGCACCAGGCCCTGGGTTTGATAAGCCCCCAGGCGCTTAAGGAGCGTCATGGAATCTCGACCAGTTGGCTTTAATGAAGTTGGCCATAAGCTCGTCTATGCGTCGCGCCAGACTCACATCCAGCTCCGACATGGCCGTTTGCACCCGCACATCGCCACGCGCCTGACTGGGCTCACTCATCAACTGCCAATGGCGCTGCTGGCGGCTTTTTTCATCAAAATGCTGCTCGATAATGGCCAGATCATCAGGATGTAAATACAAGGTGATGTCACTATTGGTACTGGGCAGTGCCGACATGGCTTCTTGTACCGTGGCCAGTAACAGCTGAGGGGAAGTAGTCGATTCGGCTTTTAACAAGTTACGGGCCAGCTCTTGTGCCAGCGTGACCAGGCTTTGCTCGACGACTTTATCTACCTGGGCCAAAGGGGCCTGCAATTGTTCAAGCAACTGTTGCCATTGCTGACTCTGCTGCTCGGTTTTTTCTCGACCTTCGGCCAGGCCTTGTTCCAGCCCTTGCTCAAGACCCGCTTCGTGGCCTTGTTGCAAACCGGTTAACCGGCCTTCTTCCTGCCCTGCCGCTATGCCTTCTTGCTTGCCTTGTTCGAAGCCTTCTTCATAGGCCGCCTGACGAATGGCGTCCAGTGTTTCTGCGGTTAGCGGCTCAGGCTCGTCCTCAACCGATTCGGGCTCGGGCTCTGGCGGTGGAGCAGGACGCTTGATATTAAGCGCCTGATCTCTGCTTTGTGGTTTGGGGGCCGACATATCGGGCCATGCCCAGTGTTCGGAATCGGGCCCGGTATCTTGCTCTGTTCGATGAGGCTTGGCGCCGTAAGGATGACGACTCATACAAAGTCTTCTCCGCCGCCTTTAGACAGCATTAGCTCGCCACTGTCGGCCAGACGCCGTGCCACTGCCAAAATTTCTTTTTGCGCCAGTTCTACATCGCTGACTCTGACCGGACCCATGGCTTCCAGATCGTCTTGTAACAACTCGGCGGCCCGTTTCGACATGTTGCGCAGGAATTTGTCTTTCAGTTGATCGTCGGCGCCTTTCAAAGCCCGTTGTAACAGCTCGCCATTCACTTCACGCAGCATCATCTGCACGCCGCGGTCGTCTACGTCGATCAGGTTTTCAAACACAAACATCAAATCCTGGATCTTCATGCTCATTTCTTCGTCTTCATCACGAATGGCATCCATCAACACGCCCTCTACCGAAGTGTCCAGGTAGTTCATGATATTGGCCGCCGCTTTCAGGCCACCCATCTTGGCCGCCTTGGCCCCACTTTGGCCGGCGAACTGTTTTTCCATAATATCGTTGAGCTCTTGCAGCGCCGCCGGTTGTACTTCTTCCAGCTCGGCAATGCGCATCACCAAATCCAGTCGTACCGGCTCGGCAAACAGCTGCAAGATTTCTGCCGCCTGCTCCGGGTCCAGATAAGACAGCACTATGGTTTGAATTTGCGGATGCTCGTTCAGAATAATGCCTGCAACCTGTCGTGCATCCATCCACTTCAGGGAGTCCAGGCCGCGCGAACCGGCCCCGGCAGAAATTTGATCGACCAAACGACCGGCTTTATCTTCACCCAGTGCCGCCACCAGGGCATTACGTACAAAGTCCTGACTGCCCACACCAATTTTGGTAAAGCGCTGAATATCTTCAATAAACAAGCGGTGTACTGCTCCAACCCGATCGGGGCCAAAATCGCCCACCGCCGCCATTTTCATGCCCAGACGCTGTACCTGTTTTGGGTCGAGGTGACGAAATATCTGCGCGGCATCTTCTTCGCGCAGGCTTAACATCAACAAGGCGGCTTTTTCGGTGCCGGTCATTTTTTCAAGCAGCTTGCGCTGCTCGTCGGTCACCATCAGCTGTTCTTTTTCACTCATCGGCTTTCACCCAGTCTCTTACTACCTGTGCGGCCAAATCTGGCTCATTGGCCACCAGGGCTCGAATAGCCGACAGCACATCTTCATCTTTATTCAGGTCGGGCAATTGCAAGCGCCCTTCGCGAATACCGAACATGCCTTCATCCTGCTCGGCTTGCTGGGCCAGCAAAGTCAGATCGTCACTGCCCATCAAGGCATTTTGGCCGTCCAGATCGACGTTATCCGGCAACGCCTCGGTGCCCAGCAGGCGCTTGACCATGGGCCTTACCAATGTAAGCAACAGCACGATAAGTACTGCCACCGCGCCCAAAATGCGCAGCAGATGTAAAAACCACGCTTTTTCATAAAACGGGACGCCGCCAATGTCATCCAGCACCGGCCGGTTAAAGGGCACGGCCACCACCTCTATGGCATCGCCGCGGCTGATATCAAAGCCCAGGCCACCGCGCAGCAAACGGTCGATACGGGTCAGCTCTTCCTGATTCAGCGCCACCCGCTCTGTGGTGCCGTCTTCATTGGTAATGGTTTTATGGTCCACCGCCACCGACACGGTTAAACGACGAATATCACCGGTAGCACTCTGGCTGTGGCTGATGGTGGTGTCGAGCTCGAAATTACGGGTCGCTTCTTTGCGTGAGCGTTCATTACGGCGCTGCTCTTGCGCCAGGCCCGCGGCGTCTTCCGGAATATCCGATTCCGCCGGCGGCTGATTGGTCAAGGCACCCGGAATACCCAGCGCACCCAGGCCCGAGGTATTGTCTTCCATGACCATTTCCGATCTCACCGCGGGCAAGTCGGGGTTGTAGGTTTTAACGGTTTGTTCTTTACGGGTAAAGTCGAGCCGTACGTCCACTTCGGCGGTGTAGTTACCCAATCCCAGTACCGGGCTTAAAATAGCGTCAATTTTTTGCCGGTACTCTCGTTCCTGCTTTTGTTGCAGTTCAAATTCTCGACGGGTACGGGCCGATAAAGGGTCTTGAGATCCGGAGTTCAGCAAGCGACCGTTCTGGTCGGTCACCGTGACTTTATCCGGAGTCATTTCGGGCACGGCAGAGGCGACCGTATCAACAATGGCGTCTACTTCTTCCTGGCGTAAGGTACTGTTGCGGCGCAGGTTTAACAATACGGTGGCACTGGGCTGGCGTTTATCACGCACAAAGACATTTTCACGGGGAATGGCCAGCAATACCTGAGCCTGGGCCACGCTGTTATATTGCTCTATCACCCGGGCCAGTTGTCGTTCGCGACTCAAATTAAGTCGCTCGCGCTCCAGACGCTGGCTGATGCCAAAACCGGGGTCGGACAACAGGATGGAATCGCCTTGGGGCGGAGCCTGATCAAGGCCAGAGCGGCGCAGGTTCAACTGAATGTCAGAAAACTGATCGGCACGCACCAGCACTGTGCTGCCATCAATTTGATAATCCACTTTTTGTGCGTCTAAAAAATCGAGCGTTTCTATCAGCTCTTGGTTGCTGTACACGCCCAACGGGCGCATTTCGGGCTCTTTGCCCCACAGCAACAGAAATACCGCCAGCGCCAGACAAATAGCCAGCGCCAACACAATAATAACCTGACGCAAGATGTCGGTGTTGCCCAACAAGGCAAGAGGCGTGCTTTTTTGCTCTTCTGCCTCCAGTGAGTTGGCCTCGCTGGTGGCAAGTGCAGATTTGTCGGCATTTACCAACTGATTATCAGCCACCAATTACATCCTCATACCGGCATATTCATAATGGTTTTATAGGCATCAACAACCTTGTTACGCACCTGTACCGTGGCATCGAAGGCGATACTCGATTTTTGGCCGGCAATCATCACCGATTCCAGGCTTACGGACTCATCACCCATTTCAAAGCGATTACGCAAGTCACCTGTAGTTTGTTGTAGGCTGTTCACGTTGTTCACCGCCTTGGTTAACACCGCAGAAAAGTCCTGTTGCGGTACCAGATTGTTGACCGGTGCCAACGGTTGCAGCTCGCTTTTTATTGCCTGCATTTCTGATAATAAGGCCGAGGCATTAATATCCATAGTCGAAGGCTCCTGAATTGAAGAAGATAATGAGTTAATGCAAACCGCGGGCCAGTATATATACAAAGGCCCTAAAAACACAGTACAGGAAAAGCCGTATGCTTTACGTCAGACGCTGTAAGTAGGGGCCGAGCTCGGTACTTGTGTTATCTGACCGCTGACAGCTTAAAGCTGGTCGCTGTGTTTACACTTCCATCCCTGCTTCGCGCATGCGTGCCAGCTTATAGCGCAGGGTGCGTGGACTGATGCCCAGTTTTTCGGCCACTTGCTGGCGGCTGCCGGCGTGAGTTTGCAGCGCCTGCAAAATAATTTGCTGCTCTTGGCTGACGAGTTCCCGACCTAAATCAGTATGAGACTCTTCGGTATCAGTCACAACGTCCTTGTTATTACCCTTGCCAAGTTCACCAACTGGTGCAATTTGAGGCTTGGCTGTGGTGACGCAGGTTGATAATGGCAGCTCATCCAGCAAAATATCTGCGGCGGTAATTTCATGGCTCTGGGCCAGAATAAGGGCGCGTTGTATCACGTTACCCAGTTCACGCACGTTACCCGGCCAATGCCAGGCTTGCAGTCTGGTTTTGGCTTGCTCGCTCAAGGTAAGCTTGCCACGGGCCAACTCTTTGCCATGGCGTTGCAATAAATATTCTGCCAGGGGAATGATGTCTCCGGGGCGCTCGGCCAACGCCGGCCAATGCAATGGAAATACATTTAACCGATAAAACAGGTCTTCTCTAAAGCGCCCTTCGCACACGGCCTGGCGCAAATCCCGGTTACTGGTGGCCAGCACCCGCACATCCAGAGCAATGGTTTTTCGGCCGCCCAGTCGTTCAACTTCCCGCTCTTGCAACACCCGCAGCAGCTTGGCCTGCAGATTTAAGTCCATTTCGGTAATTTCATCCAGCAGCAGGGTACCCCCGTTGGCCTGCTCGAACTTGCCGGGGTTGGCCTGCACCGCGCCGGTAAAGGCGCCTTTTTCATAGCCAAACAAGGTGGCTTCCAGCATGTTATCGGGAATGGCGGCACAGTTGATGGCCACAAAGGCGGCGTTGGCACGATTGGATTTTTGATGAATAAAGCGCGCCAGCACCTCTTTGCCGGTGCCGCTGGGGCCGCTGATCATCACACTTGCCTCCGACTCGGCGACTCTGCCTGCCAGCTGCAATAGCTGAATACTGCTGGCATCGCCCACCACAGGATCGCCATTATGTTCGCTTGGCTGAGCGACATAACGCGACACCACCGCCAGCAAGGCGTCGGGCGTAAAGGGCTTGGCCAGATAATCCACCGCCCCGGCACGAATGGCCGCGACCGCCCCCGACACCTGGGCATAAGCGGTGATCACCAGCACGGATAAACCGGGAATGCGGCGGTTAATCCACTCCAGCAGCCCCAGGCCATCCATACCCGCCATTTGCATATCGGTAATCACCAACTTGGCGGCATGTTGCTGTAACCCATCACGTTGAAACCAAAGAATGGCTGCCTCGGCACTGTCGACGACCGCGCACGAAAAACCCGCCAGCAAAAGCGTATCTTGCAGCGCCTGCTGTAACCCCGCATCGTCTTCGACGATCAATATATCAACCACATCGGGCTGGTCATCATGAGTCATGAACACGCCTCCTTATATGTGTAAAGGGTGAAGTGTAAATAGTGAAGAGAACGAAATAACACCCAAGTCCAGTGAAGCGTGATAAGTAATGTGTAAAGCGGACAAGCCGATATACCGACGCTTTAGGTGCAGAGCATTATGTGTAATCTTTTCCATAACGTCCTCTTCACCCTTTACTCTTTGCTCTTTACTCTTTGCTCTTCACGCCAAAGGCAACCACAGGCTGAAGCAACTGCCCTGCCCCAGTGTTGATTGCACCGTGACTCGACCTTGGTGCGCTCGCATCACCGCCATGACGGCCGCCAGCCCCAGGCCGGTTCCCTGGCTGCGAGTGGTGAAAAAGGGCGTGAATATCTGGTTAATCAGCTCTTTGCTCATGCCCTTGCCGTTATCCTGTACCCTGACTTCAATCTCGTTATCGGCTGCCAATACCAGCATAAGATCAAGCTCGCTCGCCCCGGCTTCAGTGGCGTTCTCAAGCAAATTAAGCACAATACCTTTCAGCGCATGGCTATTGCCCAGCACAAAAGCCGAACCACTAATGCTGTTCGACAAGCTTAATCTTGCGCCCTTGGTCGCCAGTATGGGGCCTGCGGCCTCTACGCATTCTGGCAATAAGGCGCCGAGATCCAGTTTATCTGCCAACGGTGCCTGTTCGGGGCGAGCAAACAACAAGATGTCACTTATTTGACGCTCAATATCATTTAATCGCGCCAGCAAACGTTGCTGAAACTGTTCACGCTGGCCGTTATTAAGGTGAGGAGCCGCCAAGTTAGCGCCATACAGCATGGCAGCAGATAAAGGAGTACGTATTTGATGCGCCAGTGTCGCCGCCATTTGCCCCAGAGCCGCCAAGCGCTGGGCATGACTTTGCTGCTCAACCCAGGCGCGAGTGGGCGTCATATCAGTGAGCTGAATCAACTGGCCGGGCTGGCCTTCAATGTGTGAAATAGCCAACTGAATACGTCGGCCATCTTTAAGGGAAACCTGCAAGCCATCGTCCGGTTGCGGTGCAAATACCCGCTCAATAACGACTGACCAGGCCAGCCCTTGCAAGGGCTCACCCAATAACCTTTGCGCTGCGGGGTTCACCAGGGCGACTCGACCTCGACCATCCAGCCACACCACACCACTGGGCATGGCATTAACCATGGCCGTCATACTAAGCGTATTAGACGACAAAGCGGTTATATCATCAGGCATAACAGCGACAAACTAAGGGAGTGATAGCCTGAACATTCAATAACCATGCCAGCTGTTTCAGCGAAGCGCTACACGGCCTTTGTAGCCGCCGCTTTAGCTGGCGGGACTGCGGAGCAGTATGATGTAAAATCCCGCTGAGACGGGACTGTCAGCTAAAGCGACAGCCTACAAAGTACACTACCTTTTGTTTGGCTGGGTGCCATGCGCCAGTCGCTACTTTTTTCCAGCGGAAAGCTTACCGCAGCCTCAAGCGCTTGCTGTTACCAATAAGCCCCTTTGGCACTTTTCGCTTTTATCTCGTCTTATTTTTCAGTGGATTCAGTGGATTCCGTGGCGAAAGATCTTTAGTTATTAGTTTTAGTCCGATGTTGGGCGTTATCACTTGGTAATACAGTACTTCTTCATTTTTTCGACCAGGGTAGTACGGCGCATGCCCAGATGCTCGGCGGCTCTGGCAACGATACCGTCATTCACTTCCAACGACTGAGTAATCATGTCCATTTCAATATTGGCCAGCATTTCCTTCAAATTCACGCCTTCGGCTGACAAGGCTGGAGACATAAACTCCGCCTCTTCTTGCTCGTCATCCAGACTTTGAAAGTCAAAAAAATCAGCCTCATTCTCTGCTGCCGGTTCGTCGTCAGCATGAAACATGGCCGATAGCGCATCCCGCTCGTCCAGCTCATCAAAAGGCCGCACCACCAACTGTTCATTGGTTAACGCACGATATTTGACGGGTAAGTCCGATAACTGCACCTGCTGGTTGGGACACAAGATAAACATGCGCTCAACCAGATTGGACAACTCACGTACGTTCCCCGGCCAGTGCCATTTTTGCAGTGACGCGACCGCCTCTGGCGAGAAGGACAATTGAGCATTATGAGTCAACCTGTGCCGATTGATTAACTCGCTCAATAACAGCGGAATATCATCCTGGCGTTGACGTAGCGCCGGGGCTTCAATAGGAAACACATTCAGGCGGTAATACAGGTCTTCACGAAAACGCTGCTCATAAATCATCTGCTCTAAATCACGGTGAGTGGCTGCAATCACTCGTACCTTTGCGGTAATCGGTCGCGTACCGCCTACCCGCTCGAAGGTACGCTCTTGTAACACCCGCAGCAACTTCACCTGCATGGGAAGCGGCATGTCACCAATTTCGTCTAAAAACAACGTGCCACCTTCGGCCAGCTCAAAGCGGCCCTTACGCGCCGCTACGGCACCGGTAAACGCGCCCTTTTCATGACCAAACAACTCGCTTTCCAGCAATTCGGCCGGAATGGCACCACAGTTAATGGGTACGAATGGCCCTTTCGCCTGCAACGACAATAAATGAATGGCACGGGCGATCACTTCTTTACCGGTTCCTGACTCGCCCAGCAGCAACACATTGGCAGGTTTGTTCGCTACCTGACGGATCAGATTTTTCACTTCATGCATAGAGGCACTTTCGCCAATCAGCAGCTCATGAAGATGACCGTCCTGTTCATCGGACATCTGCACCGGCTGCCAGCTTTGCGCCTGCAGCAACAGCGAAGTCAGCTCATCGTAGGTTAGCGAAGCAAGCGTGCCCAGCAAATTACCCGCCTGACAGCCGGTCTCGTTAAGACTGATAAACGCATGATGAGGAAATGTGTCCAGCAATTGTGCCAAGGGGGCATCCGTATCCCCTGCCAGCACCGTCAAATTAAGTGGTTGGCTCTGCAACCAGGTTTGATCTTCAGCTCGGCTACCACTACGCCACTCTACCTGCATAAAAGACAATATGGCTTCAAGCTTAGAGCGTCGTTCTTGGTTGTGATCCATAATCAAGACACAGCCGTTAAAGCTCATAGGAACTATATCCTTACAATTCAGTTAGTTATTAAACATGACATGTGTTGGTACAGCATGTTGTTATGCCATTGCAGCTACAGCATAACATCACAAGGGGGCTGATATACAAGCAACTGCCGTAATTCTGACACAAGCGTCAAAATAACTCGACCAACAAAACGATACAAAACGGTTTTGAATTGATCCAGATCAATTTTTTACTCAGTGCAGCCTTGTTAATACACAATATCAGCGCATTTAACATACAACAATAAAGCAACTGGCAAATTTATGGCGCAACTGGGTTGAAAAATGCCGCCTCTATAAGTCGCAAACAAAACGAATGGCTTCGATAACCGTGGAAAATACGCAATAAAAAAGGACCAGGAGTTATCCTCCTGGTCCTTTTTTATTTGAATGTGCAGTGGTGTTATGCAGGCACTTGCTGTTGCTCGGCAGGAATCGCATCCCAACCTTCTTTAATTTCGCGCAATAAGCGGCTTACGGTTTCTAGTTTTTCAATATCATCATGAATGTTGGCTTGTACTATCTCGCCCATCATAAATTCATACAAGTTATCTAGGTTAGCCGCTATCTCGCTACCGGCTTCATGATCTAGCGCCATGCGCAGTTCAGCCACTATCATTAAAGTGGCACTTAACAGCTCGCCACGCTCAGGGAACTTTTCTTGTTCGATGGCTACGCGCGCCTTCGCTAAGCGCTCAAGGGCCCCCGCTAACAGCATTTGTACTACGCGATAAGGGCTAGCTTCTGTTTTTTGGCTGTCTAGCGCCACAGATTTATAGGCTTTCATTGAGCCGCGCATTGGTCCTGCCATGCTATTACTCCTAGTTTTTTTTAACTGTTTGATAAGCTCGCACCGAGCGGCGACCTTTGGTCATTTGTTGTAGCTGCTCGCCAAGCTGTTGCTGTAATTGCTCGGTGGCCTCTTTTAATTGGCGCGAGCGAGCCATCAACTCGTTCGCTTCACTCGCACTTAAGCGGCCATCGTGAATGACCTTTTCCAGTAATGCCGCCCTTGCAGTAAGTTGCTCAGCAAAGTACTCGTCATTAAAGTTATCGCCTTTATCCAACTCGGCAAATAAACGGGTATCTAGCTCAACTAACTGACGATATAAGTGCATTACTGACCACCACTAAAATCAGGCATATTAGCAAACGCAGACATAACAGAGCTCATTTGTTGGTTTAACTGCGCCACCATTAAGTCCATTTTATTAAACTTACGTGTGGTGCGCTCAGTAAAGGCCTCCATACGCTCTTCAAAGGCGACCGCTTCTTTATCAAGCTTGGCCATACGGCTATTAAGTGACTCGTCACGCTCGGTTAAAATGCCTTCTTTACCGACAAAGCTTTCTAACATGTTATCTAACTTAGTAGAGACCCCTTCTTCTGAAGCAAATAACAAGCCAATGCGCTCAAAGTTGTTTTCTACTTGGTCTTTTAAAATATCTTCATCCAGCTCTATGGTGCCGTCTTGCTTGCTGGTAATGCCTAAGTCGGTTAATGATTTAACCGGTGCCACTGCACCCTCTATTTTTTCACTTAACATGCTACGCAACTGCGAAGTTAAGCTACGGGTACTGCTGTCACCGTTTAAGGGCCCGGCACGCTCTGTCTCTTTATCATAAGAGGTTAGCTGATTAATGGTACCCATCACTTTATTAAACGACTCAACAAAGCCTTTAAGGTTTTTTTCTACCGTGCCTTTGTCATAGCCAATGGTCAGTGTCGTGCTCAGTGTAGGGTCATTTTTAGTGGAATCAGCTTTATCGGTGACTTTTTTAACATCCAACGTCACCCCTTGAATAGCATCTTCAATCTCGTTAGTTTGGCTTTCTACCCGCGCACCATCAATGGTAATAACCGCATTTTTTGCCTCTTGAATGGTCGCTGGAGCAGCCACCAAGCTTTCTAGAGTGGCAGTACCTTCTTCGCCACCGGTGGCATTAGCTGTGACGGTAATTTCATTATCGGTACCGGTTTTCTCAGAGAAAAATACCAACCGCGAGCTCGGCTCACCCGTATCAGGATCTTCACTGTTCACCACAGTGGCGCGCACGCCTTTATTGTCTTCGGCGTTATTAATCGCCTCTGCAACTTCTTTTAAGCTACTTTTTTCGCTATCTATCGCCACCCCAAACGACTGGGCATTTTCGCCCTCACCTAAGGTGAAGTTAAAGGTCCCTGAACCCAGCTTTTTATCAGCATCTTCTTTAGCAATGTAACTGGAGCCCAACTTATGAGCGCTAGCCAACTGCTCTACCTCTAGCTTATAACTACCAGCCACAGCGTCTTTATCGGCCTTGGCACTGACAAAACCGCTGTTGTTGAAACTGGTAGAACGCTTTTGAAAGGCCTCTTCTTCGCCTAGAGCTTTAAGGGAGTCTTTAAATTCACTCAACACACTCTTTAATGAGCCATAAGACGATATTTGCACCTTAAGATCGTTGGCCTGGCGAGCCAGCATTCTCTCCTTCGGCGCACGCTCAGCTTGCACAGTGGCATCAACAAACTGTTGGATCGGAAAACCCGAGCCAACGCCGGGTAATTTTAAACCGCTCATAATGTTATCTCCTCTGCGTTGGCCAAATATTTAAGCCTTAACGTCAATCAAGCCACTACTGGCCTCAGCCAAGCGAGCGATCACATCCAGCAGCTCTTCGGTCGGAATTTGCCGTATAGTATCACCACTTTTACTATCAATCACGGTCACCACATTGCGGCCAGAATCTTCATCCACCCGAAACTTAAGCTCATGGGTAAAGCTACCGACAAACTTATCCATTTGCTCGGCCATGTCTGCCAATTGCTCAGCCGTTGGCTCTGCTACTGTGCCTTCAGTCAACGACGAATGCGTTTCTGTTTTTTCGATAGCCTGCACCGCCTGAACCGTTTGCGTAGCCTCGCTGCCAACGGGCTGAGTACTTGCAGCTTGCTGCTGCCTGGCGCTTATATCAGAGGCTAAAACAGGAGGTTTGGGAGGTAAAGGAAGAGTATCCATAATTGCATCCTCAAGCTTTTGCTATGCAGATAAACAAAGGAAAACGCTGTTTAGTTTAATAACGTTACGAGTCACTACTCGAGTGTTGAGTGTTGAGTGTTGAGTGTTGAGTTAAGTGCTTTCACTCACTATTCACCATTCCCTACTCACTGTTCCCCGTTCACTATCACTAAACTAAACAGCCTTAAACCGAAACAACCGGGGGCTTAGCCCCCGGTTTTTAGTACTTAAGCGATTAACCCAACAGCGAAAGTGCTGCCTGTGGAATTTGCTTAGCTTGCGCCAGAATCGAAGTACCCGCCTGCTGCAGAATCTGTTGCTTAGTCAGGTTCACAGTTTCTTGCGCAAAATCGACGTCTTTAATACGACTCATACCTTCGGCTGCGTTCTCACGAGTGTTAGCCAAGTTGTTAATAGTGCTGTTCAAGCGGTTTTGCATCGCACCTAGGTCAGAACGTTGAGCGTCAATCATACCAATGGCGCCGTCTAAGATACCAATTGCGTTTTGTGCACCAGCTTGGGTCGACAAATCAATAGTGGCGGTAGACTTCAAGCTAGAGTAATCGCCTGCTGCCAACGAGCCTATTCCCCCATTGTCTGCAGTTGATGCAAACGAGAAGCCATCATTAGAGTTCATGCGCACTGAGCCGGCTACGGTTCCTACTGCGCTGCCAGTGGCTGCTCCAGAAGCTAAGCCAATAGCAGCTCCATCTTTCCCATCAATGTCTACACCCGTTAAGGACATTTTTGTGTCTGTGGCGGCACCTGCAAAGTCTTTAATCTTAATATCTTCACCTGACTCACTGGTTAAGGTTAAGGATCCGCCATCAACGGTAGCTTTAATACCGCTGTCGGTAGACTTAGAGTTAATGGCGTCAGCCAGTGCCGATAAGTCATCGGTGTTAGTAATATTGGCAGAAATGGAAGAGCCGTTTAATTCAAAGCTCACCTTACCCGCCGCACCTAAATCAGATAATTTAGCCGTACTTCTGGCTTCAGCGGTAATCCCAGTATCGGCAGAAACACCATTAATGGCACTGGCAATATCTTTGGCACTGGCATTTTCATCAAATTCAACTTCTTGATCTTTGCCGTTACCTTTTAAGGTTAATTTGCCTGTAGTGATACCATTAGCCGCGCCACTAGTAGCAGCACCTAATGCTGTTCCTGATAGAG
This sequence comes from Oceanisphaera marina, assembly GCF_014643915.1. Lineage (GTDB taxonomy): Bacteria > Pseudomonadota > Gammaproteobacteria > Enterobacterales > Aeromonadaceae > Oceanimonas > Oceanimonas marina. The sequence continues at coordinate 44,203 of NZ_BMKE01000013.1, read as the reverse complement.
TAAAGCGGTTAGAGCCGATGGCTTTCGCTGATACGTCTTTTAACTGTAAATCAATGGTTTCGTTAGCATTGGCGCCCACTTGCAAAGTGCGGCTACCAAATGAACCATCAATTAGGTTTTGACCACCAAATGAGGTAGTTTCGGCAATGCGAGTTAGTTCAGATTGCAAGGCGCTCACTTCTTTTTGAATCGCTTTGCGGTCTGCGGCTGAGTTAGTCCCGTTCGCAGATTGCAGAGCAAGATCACGCATCCGTTGTAACACGTTGGTGGACTCGTTCATCGCGCCTTCAGCAGTTTGTGCGATTGAGATACCGTCATTGGCGTTTTTCATCGCCACGCCTAAACCACGAACCTGAGAGTTCAAACGGTTAGAAATTTGCAGGCCGGCTGCATCGTCTTTTGCCGAGTTAATGCGACTACCCGTTGCCAAACGCTCCATAGAGGTGGCCAAGGCATTAGAAGACTGGGTTAAGTTACGTTGTGCGGTCATACCGGTAACGTTAGTGTTTACTGTAATCGCCATAATCAACTCTCCATCGAGGTTTGGTGCCGGCTATGCCGGTTTTGCTTTGCTAGATTGAAGCGACTGCTGTGTTGCATATGCTTCGCTGTTAAGTAAGGTATCGGCGCCAGTTTCAAGAACTTTAAACATATTTATAAATTTTTAATGCTCTGCTTGCGCCGTCAAGTCCAGTATCGGCTTTTCACTCTTAAGCTTTAGCGTTTATTCACCTTGCTATGGGGGGCGCTTTTTCACTAACATGCAAAACACTCTTGATTAGCGAGGTTTTTCAGTATGGGTCAGCTGTTATCATCTTCTGCATTGCACTCCACCTTAACTCAAGCTGAGCGCTTGCTTAGCCAACACCAACCACAAGATGCTCTGGATTTATTAAAACCCTTACTGACCCAGTATTATCAACATGTCCCTTTTTTACTGCTGGTTGGCTTAGCGCTTTACCGCACAGGTAAAAGCTCCCAAGCCTTGTTATTTTTACAACAAATTATCAAGCTCGAACCTAACCATTTTGAAGCCAACAAGATGCTGGCTGAGCTTTATCATGAAGCTAACAATAATTTAGAAGCTTTAACTTATATAAATAAATCCCTTAAAATAAAACCTAAAAATCAATACATTAAAGAATATAAAAGCATGATCTTATCCCGCCTCAATCGTTATGAGGAGGCGATTAACATCATAGAAAAAGTAGTTAGCACAGGAAAGCCACATCGCTTTACTTGGAACAATCTAGCTCAATTGTACCAACATACCGGGCAATCTAAACAAGCTAAGCAATGTTTAGAAAAATCAATTGAATTATCTGAAGACGATGATACAGCTTACAATAACCTTATTGTTTTATTGCACTACTTGCCTAACTCCACACAAGAACAACTAAAAGAATTATTAAGTAACTGGGAATGTAAATATGCTAAGCATATTAATACTATAAATAATCTCAGCACAGAATTAACTTCTAATAAAAAACTGCGCATTGGCATGATATCTGACGGTTTTCGAGCTCATCCGGTAGGGCAAATGATCACTTCAGCTTTGGAGGCTTTGCCGCAGCATGAGCTAGAGCTGTATACCTATAGCACTAACTTATTCTCAGACGCTATCACGGAGCGCATAAAAGAGATAGCTAACCACTGGATGACGATTACGCATCTAAACGACGAGCAATTAGCCAACCAGTTAGTTGAAGACAAAATCGATATTTTGTTTGATCTTTGTGGCCACAACAATGGCAGCCGCATGCAAACCATGGCCATGAAGCCCGCACCTATCTTAGTGAAATGGGTAGGCGGGTTAATTAATACCACTGGCCTTAGCACTATGGATTATCTACTCAGTGATCACATTGAAACACCGAGTGGGGTCGATGATAACTACACAGAAAAATTAATCCGCTTACCCGATGATTATATTTGTTATAATCCACCTCTTTATACGCCTAATACGGTGCCTCCACCGGCGTTGCATAATAATTTTATTACCTTGGGTTGTTTTAATAACACCGCCAAACTTAATCCTGAGCTGCTAAGTTATTGGGCAAAAATAATGCACGACCTTCCCCAATCTAAGCTGTTATTAAAAAGTTTCCAAATTAATAGCGAAACTTTATGTAACAACATTAAAACCATTATGCGTAAATATGGCATTAATGAAGATCGCTTACTGCTAGAGGGCCCAGCTAAACACGAAGAATTATTAAAAACCTATAACAAAGTGGATATCGCCCTCGATCCTTGGCCCTACTCCGGCGGCTTAACCACCTGCGAAGCGCTATTTATGGGCGTGCCGGTAGTTACTCTGCCAGGCCCTACTTTTGCCGGACGTCATTCTGCCACTCATTTAACTAACGTCGGTTTAGGCCAATTAGTTGCCGAGGATTGGCAGCACTATCACGATATTGTGGTAAACTTGGCCAGTGATCTTGATAACCTCGCCAATATTCGCACCCACTTACGAACTGCCTTACTCGAATCACCGGTATGTGATGCCCCCCGCTTTGCCCGAAACTTTAGCAACGCCATGCGCGCCATTTGGCAACGCCACTGCGAAGGTAAAAAACCTGCGGCACTAAGCTTAGATAAAGACGGTAACGCTCAGTTTGCTGATGAAGATCGGCCGGTAGAATTACAATTACCCGAAGAGCCAATTACTGTGGCCGATAACGACGAATTTCGCTTTCAATTTAAAGGTAAGATTATTACTTTAGATAATGGCGCCAGCTTAACAGCTTCTAATAAATTTACTGGGTTGCAACGGCTAGGCGCCCTAGATGTACTCTGTCTAGATGCGGCTAGTAGGGTAATCAACAGTCAACAGCTGAGCCATGTAGGTAACTTTCACTACTTCCCAATGACCGTATTAGGTGATGGCAGCAAAGTTCCACTTTATGTCACCCTAGATCCGACACTAACCAGTAGCCTAAAGGCCATTACACCAAAAGAGCCGAGCTTTTTTAAAGCGTATCCGCCATCGCCTGAGGTTATGGCTGAGATTCCTATTCAGACTATTGCGCTAGATACACTGCAAGTAATAGAAAAGCTCGATTGGCTAGTGTTAGATAGAATGCACAACCCCCTAACGATTATTGAGCATGGTAAACAAAAATTAACTTCCGCTTTAGTGGTGCAAGTAGGCATTAACTTACAACCACTCTACCAAGAGCAGGCTGATTTTAGTAAATTATCTCAACGGCTTAGCGAACTGGGTTTTCGCTTTTTAACCCTTAGTCACTTGGGCAACCAAAGTCACTTTGCAGGCCGCAAAGATATACTGGCCGAGTCAGCATCAGAGCTCCCTTATGTAGATGCAATATTTATCCCTAATGACCAACGCTTGCGGGAAATGGATAATAACAGCAAAACCAAACTGGCATTTTTACTGCACTCCGCCTATCAACTTAAAGATATCAGCTATCAACTGCTTGCCAGCATAGATACCACCCAAGCCGAAAATTACTTGCTGGGTGAAAAACTGATCAGCTCTCAAGACGCAAGCAATCATGCGGTAGCAGATACTGAAAACAAAGAATTAACCAACAAGCCAGAAACGACGTTCGCACTGCCAAGCGCCCCAGCAATGACCGAAGCTGAACGACAGCTCTTTGCAAAACACTTGAAAAAAGCGCAGCACTATTTTGAATTTGGCTCAGGCGGCTCGACGGTGTGGGCAGTGGAACACGGCCTAACCGTACAAGGCGTAGAAAGCGATCCTACTTGGGTTAATGCACTACAAGAAAAACTTGGCCAACAATGCCAAGTTGCCGTCGCCGATATAGGCCCTACTGGCGATTGGGGTTACCCACTACAAATGGAACAAAGCGATAAATTCCCTCGCTACAGCCAAGCCATTTTAGAGCACCAACAGCCCTTTGATTTAATATTAATCGACGGTCGCTTTAGAGTCGCCTGCACCATGGCCGCCATCCAACATATTGCCAAGCATCACACTCAAGACAGCGCCATCATCTTCATCCACGACTTTTGGAACCGCCCTCATTATCACGCAGTGCTTGAGTTTTTAGATGTGATAAAGCAGGTCGAAAGCGCAGGGGTATTTAAAGTTAAAGAAGATGCTCAGTTAAATAAGCTCGCAGAAATGTGGTTGAAATTTTCGGTTAATCCTGACTGACGAAAAAGCGCTACTTTTAACATTTAAGGGTAGCGCTCAGTTTATTTTATCGCCCTATACCAAAATACATTAAACCTACGCTACTCGCCGCACTGGGCTCATACAAGTTACGGCCATCGACTAGCACGGGGGATCTCAGTTGGTGTTTGAGCCAGGTGAAATCAAGGGTGCGAAACTCTTTCCACTCGGTACAAATGACTAATGCGTCAGCCTGCTGCACTGCTTGTTCTTTACTTTCGCTTAAAGTGAGTAACGGCTGATGGTGTGCTTGGCTTGGCTGCAACTGCTCAGAGTAAAGTCTGGCGCACTCTTCCATGGCTTCGGGATCGTAGGCTTGCACGGTTGCGCCGGCTTGCCAGAGTGCTGCCATTAGCACTCGGCTGGGGGCTTCGCGCATATCGTCGGTGTTGGGTTTAAAGGCTAAGCCCCATACGGCAATGGTTTTACCGGCTAGCTGACCGTCAAAGGCTTGGTTGAGTTTGTTAAATAACACAGTTTTTTGCCGTTGGTTGACGGACTCAACCGCTTGCAGCAACTCGCAGGGATAGCCCACTTGATTAGCAGTGTGATTGAGGGCTTGCACATCTTTTGGGAAGCAAGAGCCGCCGTAACCACAGCCGGGATAAATAAAGTGATAACCAATGCGCGGATCGCTACCAATACCTTGGCGCACTTCTTCTATATCCACCTGCAAGCGCTCCGCCAAGTTGGCCATGTCGTTCATAAAGCTGATTTTGGTGGCCAGCATGGCGTTAGCCGCATATTTAGTCAGCTCAGCAGCGCGTACCTGCATAAACATCAGTTTATCGCGATGGCGGTTGTATGGCGCATAGCATTCACGCATGACCTCTTTTACCCAGTCAGAATCAGTACCGACTATGATGCGTGGCCCACGAGTAAAGTCATCAATAGCGGCCCCTTCTTTCATAAACTCGGGATTTGAGCACACCTCAAAAGGCAAGTCTACCGCCCTGCCCTGTAATTGCTCCGCTATCGCCTTCGAGACTTTATCAGCCGTGCCCACCGGCACCGTCGATTTATTGATGATGACTTTAGGAGTCTGCATGTGCTGGCCAATACTGTTGGCGACTTGCAGCACATAGTTAAGGTCGGCACTGCCGTCTTCATCTGGCGGAGTGCCAACGGCAATAAATTGCAGAGTGGCAAAGTGCACGGCTTGTTCAACATCGTCACTAAACTGCAAGCGGCCCGCTTCGTTGTTATGTGCTATCAGCTCTTGCAGCCCAGGCTCAAAGATGGGCATTTCGCCATTACGCAACGCTTGAATACGCTTTTTATCGACATCCATGCACAACACATCATGGCCCACGTCGGCAAAGCACGCTGCCGCCACTAACCCCACATAACCAGAACCATACACGGTAATGTTCATGCCGTTCCTTTTGAGCCAATAAAGATAAGTAACGCCTAATCACTAGGGTGCAATTAGACCATAAATACTAGCAAAGCAGCTAGTTAGCTTGAGAGGTATGTTGAGTTTTAGTGGTGAGCGTTTAATGGAAAATCAGCGCCCAGCACCAGGCGCCAAGCTTTAAAGCACCAAAACTGACAGCGAGATCCTGACGTGCGTCAATAAGACAGCAAAGAGAGTTGACAAGCTTGCTATACAACCCTACTGTTATGTACATAATTACGTACACAGGAGTACTATTATGGATGCCATCAGTTACACCGCAGCAAGGGCTAATCTAGCAAAAACCATGGAAAGGGTCTGCACCGACCATTCTCCAATTATTATTACCAGAAAAAGCGAATCACCGGTGGTGATGCTGTCTCTAGCAGATTATCAAGCCATGGAAGAGACCGCTTACCTGCTGCGTACTCCCGCAAATGCCAGACACTTACTCGAGTCTATAGCCGAGCTTGAAGGCGGTAATGGCTCGGAGCACGAGTTACTTGAGTAATGAAGTTAACTTTTTCATCTAAAGCTTGGGATGAATACCTTTACTGGCAGAAGACCGATAAAGCTATACTCAAGCGTATAAACCTTTTAATAAAAGAGGCGTCTCGAGACCCTTTTGAGGGGATCGGGAAACCCGAGCCTCTCAAACATGGCCTGTCTGGTTATTGGTCTCGCAGAATTAATGACGAACACAGATTTGTGTATAAAGCATCTGGAGACGGGCTGTTAATTGCGCAATTACGTTACCACTATGAATACTGATACTTAATCTGTATCTAATGTGCCCTCCTGGTGAAAAAACACTTCGCAAAAAAGAGCTTTGACCTGAATCGTGCCGCCTTTGGCGAAATGCGAGAGCAAACGTTCGCCTACAAAACACAAAAGCAAAAAACACCGCCTTTGTGGGGCGGTGCTTTGGGTTTAACTGGGCGCTATTTTTGAGGTTTCTGTTTTCTTTTCCCCTTCACTCTTTCCCCTTCACTGGCTAAGCCCTAGATATAATTAAACAAGCTCATGTTCTGGATTTTGCCGAACATGGTTTGGGTTGCTTGCAGGGCAACCATGGTTTGGCTGAATTCGCCGGCGGCTTTGGCGTAGTCCAGGTCTTCCATGCCGCTGCGTAGTTTGTCTAGGGTGAGCGTCATTTCGCTATGGGTCTCTTTTTGGTTATCGAGACGCTGCATACGGTTACCGGTGTCAGCGCGTACCTGGGTGAAGTGGCCGCCCATGGCGTCGAGTTCATCCAGAATGTCGATCATCTCACTTTGACCTTTGGCTGTATGGCCGTCTGTTTCCAGCCACTGTTTGGCGCGATTTAAAATATCAAACACACCTACGTCATCCTGACCTGTACCGTCTTGAACGCTTGAGTTTAAGGTAATTTCATCGCCAATTTTAACGTCACCCTTTACCTTAATTTCTATGCCATCAACGGCAATGGGATTAAGAGGATCATAAGGCAGCTGCGTTAACGGGTCGGTAGGGTCGGTGGGCGCTATCGGGGTGCCGGTTGCATCTTTAACAACATAAAATATTTCTTCTGATTCAGGATCAGCCGGCAATTTACCCACAAATTCGACGCTGTAATTTTTTTGGTCACTAAAACTGGCACGATCGACGATGTTAATACTCTCTACCCGTACCTGGTCTTCGCGAGACTCACCTTTCACTCCACTGTAGTCCACGGTGAAGTCGCCGCGCGGATTGGGTACGCCGCCGAATACCAGCTCGCCATCGTGGTTTAATTCAACTTTTACACTGTCGCCAATCACCATTTGCCGCTGACCGCTGTCACCGCTATAGACGATGTTGCCTTTATCATCAAAGGTAAAAGGATCACTGTCGGTTTGAAAGCCACCGAAGATAGCCTGACCAAACTCATCTTTGCTGTTGGCAATATCCAGCATTTCATCGATGCGACTTTGCAGCTCGCTTTTGAAGGCGTCGCGTTCATTTTGGGTAATGGCCGGGTTGTTGGCCTTGAGCATAATCTCTTTGACTTGCTGGGTGATATTCTCACCGCTGGTCAGACCGGTTTCTTCTCGGCGCAGCCGGTTTTCAGCCAGATTGATATTATTTTGGTATTGCTCAATTTTACGCAGCTCTTGCTTGTAGTTAAGAATACCGTTAGCCGATACCGGATCGTCACTGGGTTTATCAACGCGTTTGCTGGATGACATTTGGCCCAGTTGGCGATGGGCCTCAGAAGAACGGGCACTGATATTGTCCAGGTTACGCTGAATAAATTGAAAACTGGCTATGCGCATGACGATTCCTTAGCGTATCTGCAAGAGCGTGTTCATGGTTTCGGACGCCACGGTAACCACCCGTGCCGAGGCCATGTAAGACTGCTGGTAACGTAACAGATTGACGGCTTCTTCATCCAGGTTGACCCCAGAGGTAGACAGCATGCGGTCGTAAGACTGCTTGTAGGCCGCCCCGGCGGCTTCGGCTTTTACCCGCTGATTTTTAGTAAGCCCGCCTATCTCTACCGCCGTTTGATTCAGGCTGTCGGTCACGGTCGACTTACCGTTGTTAAGCCATTTTTTGTTTTGCAAATCGGCAAAGGCCAGGGCGTTGGTATTGTTGCCCGAGCCTTTGGCTTGTTTGATTACAAATTGATCGTATTCTGCAGGCGTGCCTTTAATGTTCATTTGTACATCACCAATGGTGATATTACCGTCCGCATCCGGTGTGACCGAAGTGCCAATTGCCGTTCCGCTAACGTCATACACGTTATACAGCAACACCGGCGGTGTGCTGGCCGTTCCGTCATCTTCAACTTTCACGGTCAGCGGATAATCCGCTTTAGGAATGGCCGTTGCCGGTGCCGTAGGTTCAACCAACTGCACGCCCACTTTGGTGGTACCGGTGTTGTCTTTATTGGCATCGACCATAATCGAGCCAGAGGCGGCAATTTGATCACCGGTGTTGAGTTCGACTTTTAACTCGTTACCGCCTTGGCGGGTGGGTCGAATTTGCATTTCGTCGTTGGTGTTGGGCACGTCATTTAGGGTTATGTTAAAGCCTAAATTGGGAAGCGGTTCAGGCCCAGATAAGGTTAAGGTCTGCTCGGTACTGGGCGCCGCGGCCGCTGTTGCATTCACGTCATACGACTTGCCGGTGGTGATATCCGTTAATTCATAGGCACCACTGCCTTTAAATTTAAGCGTATATTCGCCACCGGTGAGCTTGCCGGTATCGGTAATCTCTACCGCCCCGCTAATGGCGGGATTATTACCGATAAATCGATGCTTTTGAGCGTCAGGAGCATTAATGTCGGCGAAAAAGTTTTTACCTGGTAGGCCATTCAAGTCCACGCCTTGCTTTTGCACCTCGTTAAAGGCATCGGCAATCGCAATGGCCACTTTACCCATGTCGCTCAAATTGGGGCCTAATACCTGATCGCGATAATGGAATAAAGCCCCCATTTCCCCCCCCAGTGCCTGGCTGCCTTTAATGCGCGTGGCCTGATCAGGATTGTTGGGGCTGGTTAAATACAGTTCGGTTTGCTGTGGGTCTGGTGAGCCAAGGCGGACTTCCATGCCATAAGCCTGGTTGCCACTCACCAAGGGCTCGCGCCCGTCCAGCATCACCGAGATCATGCCATCGTGGCCTTTCAAGGTGGTTATTTTCACTTCCTGGCCAAGATCCTGGATCAAGCGATCGCGCTGGTCGAGCAAATCATTGGGCGTGCCGTTCAGACCAGCATTCATTATTTGCTGATTCAGCTCGGCAATGCCCGCAGTCAGTGAGGTCACATGATCGGCTCGTGACTGAATATCACGGTTTTTAATGACAGTTTCTTGCTCTAATGCACTGTAATATTCATTAAAGTGGTTGGTAATATCTTTAGCATTCGCCAGCATCAGCTCTCGGTTACCCAGGTTGCCCGGATTATCGACCACGGCGTTAATGGCTTTGTACATATCATCCAGGCTGGTGGCGAGCCCCTTGTTCACCCCCGACAGGCTTTGATCCAGAAAACTCAATTGATTATACAGAGCTTCGGCGCCGGCCTTTTCGGTATTGTTGACCAGCACGTCTTTAAAGGCGTATTCCTGATACATGCGCGTCACGTCGGTTACCCGAGTGCCGGTGCCATAAAACTGGCTGCCCGATTGCATATGCAGGGTCGTCATTTGCTCTACCCGTTGGCGGCTATAGCCTTCGGTATTCACGTTGGCAATGTTATGGCCGGTGGTCGCCAGTTGGCCTTGTGCGGCCAGCAAACCACTGACACCGGTTTGATACAAATCAACAGCCATAATGAGTCCTTATGCTTGTGCTGCCAAGCGGGTAACGGTATTGAAAATAGAACTTAATTTATCGGCATATTTGGGGTCGGTGGCATAACCGGCCTCTTGTAATGCTTTAAAGTATTGTCTCGGTGAATCGGTTTGCTGCAAGGCCTCGCCGTAGCGCGGATTTTGATGCAAGAAGTCCACATAGTCGTTAAAACTGTCGTTAAACGAGCCGTAGGCGCGAAACGGGGCTTTTACTTTAACGGCAATGCCCTGCTCATATTCCAGAGTATTCACCCATTTTTTTGCGTTATTCCAACTGTTATCGGCCTTGATGCCAAAAAGATTATGGCTGGAGTCACTATTTTTTGGCCCGATGATCTTTTTACCCCAGCCTGTTTCAAGGGCCGCCTGCGCCAGCATGGCCTCAGGGGGCAGTCCCATGCGTTTTCCGGCTGCTACCGCGGCGGGCATCAAGCGGCGCACAAAGTCTTCTGGCGAGCGAAATGGCTCGCTGGCACTGTAAGTCACTGCGTTCTTGTTGTTGGACAGAGAGCTGCCAGGCAGAGCCTTGTTGGCTAACAAGCTATCAGCAGGATTATCAGCGGCCGCTTGCAACGGCGGGCGCGCTCCTTGTTTGGCTTTTTCAACGGCCTCGGCCACTGCGTCTGCGCCCAATGGCCGAACCACTTTGCCTTGTATCCGGCGTACGTCGGTGAGGTCAAAATGACGCGCTTCGGGTTGCGCTGCAGGCTGCTCGCCACCCAGCTGTTTGCTCACCAAGTCCGCCAGTCCCAGGCTACCGCGCTTGCTAAGCTCTGCCGACATCTGCTGGTCATGCATGTCTTGATAATATTCGGTATAACGGCTGTTCATGGGGCCGTCGGCTTCAAATACCTTGTTGGCGGCGCGCATCGACTTAAACAGCTGTTGCGTAAACAGGCTTTCAAACTGACGCGCCGCTTCATCTAGCGCCTTGCCTCTATCTTCGGCAAAGCCTTGTTGGCGCAGCTTGTCCAGGCCTTGAATGTCGTTGGCCAGCAGGCTGTTACTGTATGAATCGACCGGTTTCATCCGCTACTCCCATGCTCGTAAAGTGTAAAGAGTGATGTGTGAAGTGGAAAACACCTACACCTAAAACCGAGATCCTGATGGCTAGATTACCAAATACGTCGGACCTGCTGTGTTGGCTTGTCCGCTTTACCCTTCACTCTTTACCCTTCACCGCCAGTTAAATAATAACCAGTTCGCCTTGTATGGCGCCGGCCTGGCGTAATGCTTCCAATATGGCGACCAAATCACCCGGGGCTACGCCAACCTGGTTCACCGCACGCACCAGGTCATCAAGCGTGGTACCGGTGTCGAGCTTGAACATGCGGCCGTCTTGCTGTTCAACGTTGATATTGGTGTTTGGCACCACCACCGTCTCGCCTCCGGCCAGGGCGTTTGGCTGAGACACCTGGGGATTTTCCGAAATGGTAATGGTTAACCCGCCATGAGTGATGGCAGCCGGTTTTAACTGTACCTGCTGGCCAATCACTACCGTACCGGTGCGGGAATTGATGATAATTTTGGCGGCTTCATCGGCGACATCTATCACCAGATTTTCCAGGGTCGACAGATAACTGACTCGCTGGCCTGGGTCACGCGGTGCATATACCTGTACCGAGGTCGCATCAAGCGCCTGGGCGTTATTGGGGCCCACCAGGTCGTTAATCACCTCTGCCATGCGCTTGGCCGTGGTAAAATCGGAGCGATGCAGGTTAAAGGTAATGGTGTCGCCACGGCCAAAGGAGCTTTGTACTTCACGCTCTACCATGGCTCCGCCAGGAATACGGCCCACGGTGGGAATATTGATCATGATGGAAGAGCCGTCGGCGCCTTCGGCCCCTAAACCGCCTACCACCAGACTGCCTTGGGCCAGAGCATACACACGACCATCTACCCCTTTCAGGAAGGTTTGCAGCAAGGTACCACCACGCAGGCTTTTGGCTTCGCCGATAGCGGATACCGTAATATCGATGGTTTGGCCAGGTTTGGCAAACGCCGGCAGCTCGGCATGCACCGCCACCGGAGCCACGTCTTTCATTTTGGGCCGCATATCCTCGGGCACCGTAATGCCAAAGTTGTTGAGCATGGTTCTGAACGTTTGGGCAGCAAAGGCGTTGTTTCGCTCGCCGGTGCCAGGCAGGCCCACCACCAGGCCATACCCCACCAGCTGGTTGGCCCGCACCCCTGCCACCGAGCTGATGTCTTTAATACGCGCCGCCTGGGCGGGTATGAGTAAGCTTGGTAGTAACATCAGGCTGAGTATTACGGCCAAAAGCTGCTTCATGTATTTCTCCTGAACGAAGCTGAAAGCTTCGTTAGTGTTGAATGCTTAGTGTTCAGTGCTTAGTGAAGCATAAAACACAGTGACGCAAGGCGAATGTATTTACCCGTTTTAAAACCGTGCCACCATGTTGGTCGAATGAATTCGCCCCTACAAAAAACTTAAAACCGAGATCCTGACGTGCGTCAGGATGACGGCAGAACCACAAGACACCACACCCTGTAGCCCTGCGCTTTAGCTGCAGGTTCTGCGTTAGCAGAATAGTTTTAATCCCGCCGAGACGGGACTGCCAGCTAAAGCGGCAGCCTACAAAACACGTCATTAAAACGGCATCCACTCGCTGTTGAAAAACTTGGCCAGCCAGCCGCGGGTTTGGGTGTTGGCAAAGTCGCCGGTACCGCCGTAATAGATGCGGGCGTTGGCCACTCGGCTGGACTCGACTCTGTTGTCGGCGCCAATATCCTGTGGTCGGATCATACCGCTGATGCGCACATACTCTTCACCGGTATTCAGCATGATCCACTTTTCGCCCTGCACCATCAGATTTCCGTTGGCCAGCACCTGAGCCACGCTCACGGTAATACTGCCTTGCAGGCTGTTGCTTTGGTTGGTGTTGGCCTGGCCATCAAACTCGTTGCTGCTGGACAAAGAGGCACTAAAAGGATTACCCGCAATGCTGATGCCCCGGGCGCCAATGGTCGGTGCCGCAATGTTCACGCTGGAATCTTTGCCCTGCTGGGTAGTGGCGCGCTTTTGCGCCCGGGTCGATTCGGCTAAGTCCACGGTAATGATGTCACCCACGCGGTGCGCTTTAATGTCGGAATACAGGCTGTTGGCGTAGTTATCCTGAAAAATAGCACCGTTAGGCTCCAGCTGTTGTTCGCTCATGCTGGGAATAACCGGCGCAAAGGCCGGATCGTCCGGTTTAGGGGTATAAGGGGTACTGGTACACCCTGCCAACCCAACGACGATTAGCGCCACCCTGACTACCGCGGCCATCATATTTCGCATCGCGCTCATCCTGTTATGAATTACAGCTGCTGGTTAACGTACGCCATCATGTCATCGACGGCCGAGATCACCTTGGAGTTCATCTCGTATACCCGCTGGGCCTGGATCAGGTTAACCAGTTCTTCGGTCACGTTCACGTTGGAGGTTTCCAGCATGCCCTGTTTAATGGTGCCATAACCGTCGGCACCGGCAATTCCTTGCAGGGCGGCACCGCTGGACTGTGTTTCCAGATACAGGTTTTCGCCTTTTGGCTGCAGACCGGCGGGGTTGGCAAAGTCGCTGATAATAAGCTGACCAATAATCTGCGATTCAGCCTGCCCCGCCATTTGCACCGAGACTTCACCATTGGTGCCGATACTGATACTTTGCGCATTTTCGGGGATTTGCATTTCGGGCTGCAGCGGATAGCCGTTACCCGGGGTAACAATCACGCCTTCGTCATTAAGGGCAAACTGACCATTACGGGTATAGCCGGTGGTACCGTCTGGCAGTAACACTTCAAAGAAGCCACGGCCGTCTATCATTACATCCAGGGCATTATCAGTGGTTTGCACACTGCCTTGGGTAAAGGTTTTTTGCGTGGCCACCACCTTGCTACCGGCACCCAGCATTAAACCAGAAGGCAGGTTGGTATCGGCAGTGGCGCGGCCACCGGGCTGATGAATATTTTGGTAGAGCAAGTCTTCAAATATGGCGCGGCCTTTTTTAAAGCCGACCGTGCTGGCGTTGGCCAGGTTGTTTGAAGTCACCGAAATATTGGTCTGCTGAGCATCCAGGCCGGTTTTACTAATCCATAATGCAGGGTTCATTGTAATCTCCTTTAGATGCGCAGCAGCTGGGCATGAGCTTTGTCGTTTTCTTCGGCGTGGCTCATCATTTTCAGCTGAGTTTCAAAGCGGCGCTGCAAATCAATTAAGTGGGTCATTTCGGCTACCGGGTTAACGTTGCTGCCTTCCAGTGCACCGGCCAGCAGTTGCACCTGGGCCGAGGGCGCTTCCACCTGGCCGTCTTTACGGCGAAACAGGCCATCTTGTCCTTTTTCCAAATCGCCATTGTTGGGCAGTACGGTTTTAATGCGCTGCAGCTCTTCACCGCCATTGGCGGGCTCGCCTTCCAGTCGGGCAAAAATGGTACCGTCTTTATTGATTTCCATTTTTTCTAACGGCAGTGGCAAGAAAATGGGGCCGCCGCCATCATCCAGCACGTTCAGGCCATTACTGGTTTGCAGCAGGCCTTCTGGCGAAACCTGCAGACTACCAAAGCGGGTATAAGCTTCGGAGCCGTCTTTAGACTCTACCGCCAACCAGCCGTCACCGGCCACGGCAACGTCAAGATCCCGTCCCGTAGTTTGTATGGGCCCGGAGGAAAAGTTTTGCCCCGGCCGTTCGGTCATGGCAAACACCCGTGTCGGCAGACCTTCGCCAAAAGCCTGCATGGCGCGCGCCTGCTCCATATCGGCTTTAAAACCTGTGGTATTGGCGTTGGCCAGATTGTTGGAGCGTACGGCCACGCTGTGCATGTTTTCTTTGGCGCCAGACATGGCGATATAAAGCAAATGATCCATTTCAGCTCCGTCGACGAGTTGCCGAATAAGTACTGATTAGTGCTGACAGGCACTAAAAGACCTGTCGCTGTCAGCTAATTGACTAAATACAATGCAAAAATAGTGCCACTAATAAAGATGAAAGCGATAAGCCGTAGGCTGGGAGTTAAAGATAAACCCCGCCTGTTCTAGTCCAGCGCTTATATTTACAAAGAAGAGGCCCTGCCACACACTACACTGCACTTCTTGTAGCTTCGCGCTTTAGCTGCGAATTCTGCAAAGCAGAAGATTTAGGTCTAAAACCAAAATCCCGCTAAGACGGGACTAGCAGCTAAAGCTCTAGCCTACAGAACATCGCCTTACGTTAAACAAAAACACCGCTCTTAAGGGAGCGGTGTTTGGCCTTTCTGTTGCTGACAGCTTATGCCTGAAAGCTGTCTGTTAACGTATCTGCAGTATGGTTTGCTGCAATGTGCTGTTCACTTCCAGGGCCCGAGAGTTGGCCTGGAAATTACGCTGCGCGGTGATCAAGTCCACCAGCTCGGTGGTCAGGTTGGTGTTCGAGCTCTCGAGCGCCGCTACACTCACCTTGCCGAATACGCCGGTATTCGGCTGACCGGTGACCACTTCACCTGACAACAACGACTCGCGCCACTGGGTATCCCCCACCTGGGTCAGCCCCTGATCGTTGGGGAAGCGCGCCATGGCGACTATGCCCAGATTTTCGGTGCTGCCATTACTGTAAGTCGCTTGTACTAAACCGTCTGGGCCCACATCAACCTTAGTCAAACGGCCCACTGTAGTACCGTCTTGGTTAGACTGAGTCACTTCAAAGGGGCCTGAGTTTAAAGTGGCAGTTGGAATTTTAATATCAATTTGTTGGCTAGGATCAGAGCCATTAGTAAAGCCCAGTGCATTGGTTGTAAATTCGGCAGGGTCTGGTGTTGTTAACACCCCGCTATTATCAAATGTTAACGTCGTTGCAGCTAAAGCCTCAACTCCATCAACATGAACACGCATTTCCCAAGTATTAGGATCACCTGAACTTGCCGGCCCTGTTTTAACAAAGTACTGAGTCAAGGTATGAGTATCCCCTAATGAATCATAGATCGTCATAGAGGTTGATGAGGTATACGTTGATGAATCTTCTGCATCAAAAGGGTCGGTTGGTATCTCCGCTTTAGTTGGTAAATTAATGCCGGTTTTTACATTTTCCGTTGCTTGAGGTTGACCGGCTTTATCAGGAATTTTTAATGCCTGAGTACTGTTGATACCTAAGCCTGCAGGCGTGCCGTCGGCGTTAGCCTTGTAGGTTTGCAGGTAATGGCCTTGGGAGTTAGTCACAAAACCTTCATCATTTAATCGAAAAGCACCGGCACGGGTGAAGGTGCGATCCAAAGAGTCCTGCTCGTTAGACATCACAAAAAAGCCACTGCCGTTAATGGCCATATCCAGCGAGTTATTGGTGAACTGCAAGGCACCCTGGTGAAACTGCTGTGATACAGCTGCGGTTTGCACGCCACTACCGGTTTGGGTTTTGGCGTTGGCGAAAATAGAGTTGGCGTATACATCAGAAAACTCGGCGCGGGATTCTTTAAAGCCAATGGTATTAACGTTGGCAATGTTGTTGGCCGTTACGTCCAGATCTTTCTGGGCTGCATTCACGCCGCTGAGGGCAATATTAAATGACATTTATGTGCTCCTTACGCGGCTTTACGGCCGGCAATTTCAAGTACCTGATTCAGGGGAATACCGCCCAAACCTGTAAGATTGACCAAGGTCGGGCTATTTGCACTGCCCAGAGTAACGCTATCTACGTGGCCGAAAGCCAACGCATTCAAATCTTCGCGCTGGTTATCAATCAAACCGCTCACTTTAATCTTGTAACGCCCCGTCTCGGCAGGCTCGCCCTGGTCGTTGAGTCCGTCCCAGCTAAAGGGAACGTTGCCGCGCTGTGGGCCATCTAACGACATGGTGCGCACCAGTTCGCCTTTTTCATTTTCAATGCGAATCAGTACGTTGCTTGCCCCCTCTCCGGTTACGGCAACCCCCTCTACTGGCTCGGATTGGTCCCAATACGCCAAATCACTGGGCAGCAACACTTTTTGCCCGACCAGGCTAGAGGCTTGCAGTGCCTGGCTAGAAGTCATCACCTCGCTTAACCCTTTCAACTGCTCCCCCATGTTGCTGATGCCGTCCGCGCTGGTAAAGGCGGTCATCTGGGCAATCATGTCCGAGTTATCTGCCGGTTTAAACGGGTCTTGATAGGCCAGCTGCTGGGTCATAAGGGCAAAAAAGTCTTCCTGGCCTAACTGTGCCCGGCTGGGATCTTTTGCCTTATCTGCGGGGCTTTGTTCGCCCGGCCACTTCAGGCCGTTAAGATAATCCTGGTTAACTTGCATCTGCTATTACCCCTTACCCAGACGCAGCGTTTGCTGCAGCATTTGTTTGGCGGCATCGGCTACCTGTACGTTGGTCTGATAGTTACGCGAGGCACTCAACATGTCGGTCATTTCTTCAACCACGTTGACGTTAGGCTTGTAAATAAAGCCGTCTGCATCTGCCATGGGATGATCGGGATGAAATTCTTTTAGTAACGGCTTGTCGGTTTCAACGATGCCCATCACTTTAACACCGACGCTTTCCTGGCGGTCCGACAGGGCCTGATTTAAATCAGCGGCAAATACCGGCTTGCGGGCGCGATAGGTTTCGTTAATGCTGGAACTCACGCTGTCGGCGTTGGCCAGGTTACTGGCGGTTGTATTCAGCCGTACCGACTGAGCGCTCATGGCGCTGCCGGAAATATCAAATACCTTAAATAGGCTCACATTGAATCTCCTTTAATCGCTTTTAGCAGCCCGCTGATTTTGCCGTTCAAAAATTCAAGCGAAGCCTGGTACTGCAAGGCGTTTTCCATATAACTATTACGTTCGGTTTGCACATCCACCGTATTACCATCACCGGTATCGGGTTGATTAGGTACCCGAAACTGCACGGCGCCGGGGGGCGCCAGATTAACGGCAAAATGCTGTTGGCTGGTGCGGGCGAGTGAGAAACCCTGGTTGTTTTGCGCCTGACTCAGTGCCGCCTGAAAATCCATGTCTTTGGCTTTGTATCCGGGCGTGTCGGCATTGGCCAGATTACTGGCCAGCAGTTCGGCACGCTCGGAACGTGTTACCAGGGCGTGTTGATGAATACCAAAGGCTTTGTCGAAGGAAATCGCCACCCAGCACCTCTTGCGTTATGTTGGCCAAATTTGTTGCATTCCTATTATTACCAGAATTAATGCAAGGCTTGTGCCAAACAACACAAAAGGTGCCGAATGCTATTTGAGGCGGTAAATAATACCGGGGTTGCAGCGGATCATTTCAAACTTGTCCGATAAGCCCGTGAGTGATTCGGAGGCCCCCAGCAACAGGTAACCACCCGGATTCAAGGCCTGGGCAAACTGATTGAGAATCTTGGTTTTGTTGGCCGGTGAAAAGTAAATCAAGACGTTACGACAGAAAATAATGTCGAACTTGCCCAGCAGGCTATAGCTATCCAGCAGGTTGAATGGCCGAAACGAGACCATGTTTCTGACTTTGGGCTGCAACTGCATCTTGCCATCGGCAAGTGGCGTAAAAAAGTGACTCCTGCGTTCCGGAGACAAACCCCGAGCCAGTGACAAGCTGTCGTAAATACCACTTTTGCACTGTTCCAGCATGCTGCTGGAAATATCGGTGGCAACAATTTGCAGCCCCGGCAAACCGCCAGGCTTACGAGCCTGATATTCCAGTGCGGTCATGGCAATGGAGTAAGGCTCTTGGCCTGATGAGCTGGCAGAAGACCAGACTTTCAAGGTTTTACCGGGCTTGGCCAGCTCCGGAAACAGCTTGTCACTCAACAAGGTAAAAGGATAGGCATCACGAAACCATAAGGTTTCATTTGTGGTCATTGCATCAATCACCGCCGTTTTCAGTTCTCGTTCACGGGGCGACATGGTTTTAACGATCAAGTCGTCCAGTGACTCGATGTGAAAGCGAGCTAACAGCGGAGACAGCCGGCTTTTTACTAAATACTGCTTATTGTCGCCCAGCACTATGCCTGTGCTTGCTTCAAGAAACTGGCAAAACGCGCGGTACTGTTCGTCGGTCAGATTTTTCATCCGTTTCCTTTACACCTGTTCAGAGTGCCTTCTTGACTGCCGATGCCAACTCGTCGGGATCGAATTTGGCAATAAAATTATCGGCGCCTACTTTTTCAATCAGCGCCTTATTGAACACGCCACTCAAGGACGTATGCAAAATAACATGCAACCCCTTCAGCGCCGGAGTATTGCGAATTTCGGCGGTCAGGGTATAGCCGTCCATTTCGGGCATTTCCACATCGGAAATCACCATGGATAGCTGATCTTCAATCGGCCCTTGTGCCGCCATCTCTTTCAGTTTGTTCAGCGCCAGCTTGCCGTTTTCGGTGACAATCACGTTAAAGCCCAGAGTTTCCATTGTTTTTTGGATCTGGCGACGAGCCACTGAAGAGTCGTCGGCAATCAAGATTGGCTTGTGCATTGTGCCAGCGTGAGAAAACTGGTCAACCAACTCTCTTTTTACCGCCGTGCTCTTTGGCATGATTTCATCAAGGATTTTTTCTACATCAAGAATCTCAACCAGCTCGCCGTCAATTTCGGTGACTGCCGTCATGTAGTTTGAACGACCCGCGCCTTTGGGGGGCGGCAAAATCGACTCCCAGTTAACGTTGATAATACGTTCAACCGAGTCCACCAAAAAACCTTGTACCGAGCGGTTATATTCAGAAATGATAATAAAGCTGTTTTCGGTCTGCTCTACGGCGCGCCCGCCCATGGCCTTGCTGATATCGATGATGGAAATGGTTTTGCCACGCATATTGGCTACCCCTTTAATCACGGGGTTACATTGCGGTAACGCCGTCAGTTTGGGGCACTGCAGTACTTCCTTTACCTTGAACACGTTTATGCCAAATCTTTGACGCCCGTTAAGCTTGAATAACAACAGCTCCAGCCTGTTTTGACCTACAAGTTGTGTTCTTTGGTTTACTGAGTCGAGTATCCCTGCCATTACCGCTTCTCCATCTATGCCATCAATAATAAATACTCATGGCATGTTTTATGCTTATTTTATGATTGTTGTGCAATTGTCCAGCGTTAGCTTAACACCCGCACAAAGCGGACGCCAACTGAGGCCAGCTTACGTTCTTTATCGGCCATGAGGTAGTAATGCTTAAGATTAATTTTGGGTTTTGTCACATCAGTCAACCTCATCGCTGGTCGACAAATTACCGTCGTTTTCTTGCCGGACTGCTGTTTTGTGGCGTATTGGGATCGGCACAGGCACAAACTTCCGGTTACAACTCGGTGCATGATGATATTCGCCGTTATGCCGAAGACTACGTTCGCAACCTGGTGCCGGTACAATCAGACGATAAACTGGAAGTCACCGCGGCCAGCATAGATACCCGTTTGCCACTCACAGAATGCCTGGGCAAGCTGACCGCCGATATTCGCGGTGCGGGTGAGGTACAACGCAATACCCATGTGTATTTACAGTGTCATGAAGATCCGGGCTGGGAGATATTTGTGCCGGTGCGGGTAAGAGTACTCAAACCCGTAGTGACGGCGCTTGATCCCATTGCCCGCAACACCCTGCTGCAGGCTCAGCATTTAAGCGTAGACTATCAAGATGAAGTATTGCTGCGTGGAGATATTTTCAGCAACCCCAGCGATCTGGTCGGTTCACGCAGCAAGCGTGATTTACGCCCGGGGCAGCCGATACGAAGCAGTCAACTTTGCGTAGTGTGCAAGGGAGACAAGGTCAGTATTTTGGCGCAAACCGGCGGACTGATGCTGAAAACCGATGGCATAGCCGAAGAAGATGGCGCCTTTAACGACAACATTCGCGTCAGTAACCTGAACTCTGGTCGTAAAATCAGTGCCCGTATTGTGGCGGCCGGACAAGTGCAGGTGAAGTTGTAAATTCTGCTAAAGTTATTGCTGACAAGGCCGATACCCCTTCTACGCAGCAGTAGTTCAGGACAATAACATTATGGCTATCGATAAATTACCCGCGGGTATTGGCAATAACGCGCCACTTGCCAACAAATACAAACAAAGCGTTACTAACGATATTGCAGCGGGTACCAAACCCAGCGCAACGTCTGCCAACCAGGACTCAGTGACATTAACGCCTCAAGCTCAGCGTCTTGGTCAGGTACAGCAAACCCTGGTAAACACACCGGCACCCGACAATAGTGCTCGGCTGGAAGCCTTGAAAAAAGCCATTAACGAAGGCAGTTATCAGGTAGACAGCGATAAGCTGGCGGCGAATATTTCTCGTTTCGAACAGGACCTGGAAGGCCTTTAATATGTCTATTGCTGCGCTGCTAGACCAACAAGCATCTCAACTCGAGCAACTGCTGGATATTACCCGACAAGAGCTTGAGTTGATTGTTAAACGCAAAGCGCTTGAACTCCCCCCACTGACCGAGCAAAAACAAACGTTGCTTGGCCAGATTCAGGCAACCGACCACCAACTGGCCAATCACCCAGAGCGGGCACAATTAAACGATGAGTTTAAAGAGCAGGTTAGCCAGTTACGCGAATTGGTAGAACAATGCCAGGAGCAAAGCCAGGTGGCCGAACAACTGCTGGAACAATCGTTAAACGGGGTTCGACAACTGACCAATATTTTAAGCAAGCTGCACGAGCGCCAGAGCATGACCTATGATCAAAAGGGTCACACCAAGGGCATTAACAAAGGTGCCGGGTTCAAGGTTTAGTTTCCGCACATCGGATCCGGCGCTGCCAGATTGAGCTACTACATTCGTGCTGTATGTTGGCCAGGCGTTGCCGTACCGTTTATCTTCCGAGACGTAGCTTTTCATACACCTTCAAATCCAACTCAAGCTCGGTGACGTACATGTCGCCGTCTGGATAGCTGTTTACCACTCTGGCGCCACGTACTACACCTCGGCTGCTGTTACTGACAGTCCCGTCTTGCAGTATATTGCTGTTCATGGTGCTTGAACTTGAGGTCATCACCCCGCCCAGTTGTTCGGTAAGCTCGCGATAGGCATCCATTTTAGAAGCGCGCATGGCGTGTAACAGCTTTTGTTGATGATCTGCAGGCTGCTGCAAGCTGATGGGAGCATAGCCCACCGCGTAAATGTGATTTCTGGCCGCCTTTACCCCGCCCTGCTGGGCGCTGCATCCGGCTAAAACGACCAACAACAGTAGCCAAATTTTACTTCGCATAACGGCTCCTTTCAGCTGGCGTGATCACCCGCGTTTGCGGGCCTTTGGCCTGCAGCAGGCTCGCGACCAGGTATTCGGGAATAAACTGTTGGGCACTGGCAATCAGGCTGTTGTCTCCCATCGACACCAAACGGGCATTAACCAGGCGCCCCCCTGTGGTTTCACTGACGGTGCCATGCAGCAAATAACGGGCGCCAATGCGCGAGCTTAACTGACGATAATCACGACTGGTGCTGACGTCGCCTTCTGGGGTTATTCGAATAAAAGGCAGGGTTTTAAAGTCCACGACGCGCAAACCATACTGATTAAGCTGAAACATCATGGTTTCTGACAGCAAGCGGCTAAAGTCGTCCTGGGTTTGATAGTCCTGCTGATCCACAAAACCACTGACGGCAATGCCCGACTGATTGTTCAGATGATGAGCACCGGATACCAGGCGGTACGCCAATGCCGACATATGCTGTTGCAGTTGCGTTTGGCCTCCCACCAAAGACGGGCCGGCCTGTGGCAGATAAGCACTGCGGGTACCGGCACTCATACGCATGGGCACGCCGTCCTGGCTATGGCGAGGCGACACTTCCGGGCCAGGTAAAGGCCCCAGCGGTTTACGATTGATATAATGGGACGCATGATCATGGGGCAGATAATGATGTTGATCATCAAACTGCTGTTCTTCTGTGGCCGTGCAGGCGACCAAGCCCAGCACAGCCACCAGAAAAAAGGGTTTACTCATCATGACTCCCGTTAAAGTAAATAACATCACTGAGGCTATCGGCCAGCTCAGAGCAAACTTTACCCGCCGCCAACATAACGACGCCCTTGAGCCAGGCAAATCAAAGTATCAGTTACTGATATACCGATAAATTCGTGATAAAACCAGCCTCAAACCCATGGTTAGCTTATTTTCATGGTTATCAGGCAAGGTTTTTGCATAATCCTTGCCAAGAATTGACCGACGTCGTGACTTTTTCTTTAGCAGCCCTCTCAACACAGGATGATCCCGTGTCAATAAAAGCCCTTTTGCCCTCTTTGCTACTGCTGGTACCACTGACCCTGCCATTAACGGCCAATGCCGACTGGTACCAGGCCGAAGGTTCGGCACCGCTCAGTCTGGGGGCCGAGTCAGCCCGCCAGCAAGCATTGGAACAGGCTTTAACCGATGCCTTGCTGCAGGCGGGAGCCTCGATTACCACGGTGCAGTCTGTCACCAACGGGGCTCTCTCTGGCCAGCAGCTGGATGTGGCGGCGCAGGGGGAACTCATGGATTATGTCGTCGTTAAAGAACGCCGGGCTCAAGGACGGTTATGGCTGACCTTAAGAGCCGACATTTGGCCCAATGCAGAGGTGCAGCCTCAGTGTGTAGGCCGTTATCGACCCGGTATCACTCTCAGTCGCTTTCCACTGCAACACCCTGAGCAAGCCCGCTTTGGTCAAATTTATGAGTTGGGTACGGCCGTTACCGCCAAACTGGCCCAGCATCTGGCACCCACCGTCAATTTGATGACACAGCTGCCCTACCAGCTGAATACGGACCGCCAGCTCCCCCGCAGCCAGGGATTGCGCCAGGGCGCCGATGTCTTGGCCAGTCAGCAACAATCAAGACTGCTGTTAAGCGGTGTGATCAATGACATCAGCATGGAAGAAGGTAACTGGGCCAAATGGCGCTTTAGCGACATGCCACGCCAGTTCAGCATCTTGATTACGCTGGAAGACAGTTTTACCGGCGAGCAACTACTGCAACAGCGTTATCAGGCGCAAGCCCCCTGGGCTTACAGCAAGCACGCCAGGGTAAATGTGCAAGAGCACAGTTTTTGGCAGTCTGGTTATGGGCAATCAGCCGATCAGCTGCTACAACGCATTGCGCGCGACGTGATTAATGCCCAGTCGTGCATGAAGGCCATCGGCCATATTTTGCAGCAGTCTGAAGAAGGCATTTTAATGGACCTTGGCCGCCAGGCCGGCATTCAGCCGGGCGATCGTTTCACCCTTGTTCATCGCCGCCAGCTGCAACCCGGTTACTACAGCGAAACCTCGTCCAAGGCCCAGTTTGTGGTGCAACAAAGTCACACCGATTACAGTCTGCTAACGCCCGCAGACAGCCAGGCAAGACAGGTTAGAGTGACGCCCGGTGACATGCTGACCTCGGTACAGTAAAGCCCGGAACCTTGTTTGTTCGGCTTTCTTTGCCAGCGATGCGCGCTATGGGTAAACTGTCAGCATATTTGTTGTCTGGATTACCCTAATGAAACAGCTTATTGAATTTATTCCCCTGATTATCTTTTTTGCGGTCTATAAAACCGTGGATATCTATGCCGCTACCGGCGCCCTGATGGCCGCCACCTGCATTCAAATGCTGGTATTTTGGCTCAAACACAAAAAGCTGGAAAAAATGCATTTAGTGACTCTGGTACTGGTGCTGTTCTTCGGTGGCCTTACCATGTTCTTTCAAGACGACGCCTTTATAAAGTGGAAAGTCACCGCCGTTAATGGCCTGTTTGCCATCGGGCTTTTGGTTAGCCGTTACGGTTTTCGTAAAAACCTGATCAAGCAAATGCTGGGCAAGGAAATGACGCTGCCCGATACCATATGGGATAAGGCCAATTTGGCTTGGGTTGGTTTTTTTGCCGTATGTGGCGCACTCAATGTCTATGTGGCATTCAGTCTGCCGCAAGAAGTATGGGTTAACTTCAAGGTATTTGGCTTGCTGGGCATGACACTGCTGTTCACCTTTGCCACCGCAATTTATCTGTATCGCCAACAGCAGGCGCTGGAAAAATAACGCCCTTGGCGCTCACAATATCAATCATTTGCAGGCTGCCTACGCAGCCTGCTTTATTACTACTCACCCACAACAAGGAAAAGAGACAATGTGGTATGTCATTTTTGCTCAGGACAAGGCAAACAGTTTGCCATTACGCAAAGAAGCGCGCCCTGCGCACCTGGAGCGTTTGCAGGCATTGGCTGATGAAGGCCGTTTGCTGGTAGCCGGCCCTAACCCTGCTATTGATGCCGACGATCCGGGTGAAGCAGGCTTTAGCGGCAGTACCGTTATTGCCGAGTTCGAATCGTTGGCGGCAGCCCAGACCTGGGCCGATGCCGACCCCTATGTGGCAGCAGGCGTATATGACACTGTTATAGTCAAACCCTTCAAAAAAGTCCTACCCTGATGTAACCGGCTTCGGCCGGTTTTTTTAACCTCCCCTCTCCTTGCTGCTTAATTATCACTCAAATATTGGCTTTATTCTCACTTATGGACGAGGCTTGGTAGTGTCCATTGGACAACATGTGAACCTACCTTCATCAAGATCAAGGAGTGATGAAATGAATAAAGCACTGCTATCCACTTTACTCGTTGCAACATTGGCGGTATCGGCGCCTAGCATGGCTCAAGAAACAAAAAATCCTCCAGCACAGGATGCAGTTATTACCAGTATCAGTATCAATAACGCCAGCGCAGACCAACTGGCCATGTTAACGGGAATTGGTTCGGCTAAAGCAAAGGCCATCGTTGAGTATAGAGAAGCCAACGGCGCCTTCGACTCGATAGATGATTTGGCAAAGGTCAGTGGTATTGGCCCTGCCACCGTAGAAAAAAACCGCCACTTGCTAACGGAGTAAACGCGTAAGTTAACAAGGCCGTCAGCACCTGTTGACCCACGGCCTGAGCCCTCCCGGTATGGCCGGGAGGGCTGCTATTCGCTATGATTAGTCATTCTTGCTTATTTTGATGACAACTATGCCTTCTACCCAAGCTGTAAACCCAGTCGATACCCAAGCCGTTCTGACACCCATTGCCAAACCTGTTGTCCCTTTGATCCGCAAGGCCGTGATTCCGGTTGCCGGTTTAGGTACTCGTATGCTGCCTGCCACCAAGGCCATCCCCAAAGAAATGTTACCTGTGGTAGATAAACCACTGATCCAGTATGTAGTGAACGAGGCAGTAAAAGCGGGCATAAAAGAAATTGTGCTGGTGACGCATGCCAGTAAAAACTCGATTGAAAACCATTTTGATACCAGTTTTGAACTGGAAGCCACACTGGAAAAACGGGTAAAGCGCCAACTACTGGATGAAGTACAACGTATTTGCCCGCAGGACGTTACCATAATGCACGTGCGCCAGGGTGAAGCCAAAGGTCTGGGCCATGCCATTTTATGTGCTCGTCCGCTGGTGGGCGACGTCCCTTTTGCCATCCTGCTGCCCGATGTACTCATAGATGATGCCAGCTGTAACCTGCAACAAGACAATCTGGCAGCCATGATCGGCGCCTTTAATGACAGCGGCCATAGTCAAATTTTAGTAGAGCCGGTCGCGCAAGAGCAAGTCGACCAGTTTGGTATTGTCGACATTGGCGCTCACACCCTGGCCCAGGGGGAATCTGCACCTATTAATGATATGGTCGAAAAGCCATCAACCCAGGAAGCCCCCTCCAATCTGGCAGTGGTAGGCCGTTATGTGTTGTCTGCCGATATATGGCCCCTGCTCAGTAAAACGCCACAGGGTAAAGGAGATGAAATCCAGCTGACCGATACCATCGCCATGCTGATGGAACAGCACCCGGTAAACGCGCATCATATCACTGGCAAAAGCCACGACTGCGGTAACAAGCTGGGCTTGCTGATGGCGAATGTCGAGTTTGGTTTACGCCACTCCGAGCTGGGTGAAGATTTTCGGCACTATTTAAAGCAGCTGAAATATTAATCATCCGGTTGCCGCATGTTGCACGCGCAGCAAAAGCCGAGCGTTGCTGTAATGCACTTTAGCGATAACAGGCAGTCAGTTTTATTTTTCCGCCAAAGCTGCCTTGCAGGGTCACGTTGAAAGGAAAAGCACTGGGGTAGCTCAGTTGATGGGCCTTGAGGGTTTTCAACCCTAATGGCCCTGCATTGCACTGCGCCAACCACTGGTTGCCCGTCATGCCGCCATTGGCCAGCAGCACCTGATTGCTGTTGGCCTGCAGCCGAAACAATGCCAGATTGACTCGACAACCCAGCCCCGCCTCCAGGATCAGCTGATTGAGATACTCCAGGGTTCGTGCCGGGTTATTGAGCATGGTATTGGGCTGATTCCGGTATTGCCGTTGTGGCTCGTGTAACAAAAAAGTGAGCAGGGTCATGATGATGGGGGTGTCTCTGTCCATAGGATCAAACTCCGCCAGCAGCAATAATACGTCCTGATCCAGCTTGATGTACTCGGCCAGCCACCAGGGAGAGCTTTGTCGGCAGCTCAGCCGCCAGTCGCCGAGCGTTTGCTCCGACAATTGGCGCCAGCTCCGGCATAACCGGCTGGCGGCAATATCGTGCTGACGAAAAAAATCCACATGTTCATCAAGCTCGGCACACAGTTGCCGGAGGCTGGGTTTAAGACAGGCCGCAATCACCTTTTCTACTTGCCACCAATGACGTATGGGCTTGATTAAATAATCCTGAGCGCCGGCACGCAGCGCCCCCGCCACGTCGGCCATTTTTTGCCGTCCCGAAATAGCAATCACCGGAATAGCCGGGTAATGGCGTTTAAATGCACTAATACTATCGGACCCATCCGGGCCGGTGGCGAGCATATCACTCAACACCAAATCGGGTGCCTGCAGCTCGGCCTGACACAGACCTTCAATTGCGTTATCCACTTCAATGACTCTTGCCCCCCACAGCTCAAGGTAAGACAGCATCAGCCGCCGAAACGCGCCGTCGCTTTCTATCAACAGGATCAGGGGAGAGTCTTTAAACATCGGATTAGCTGACAAGGTTATGAGGTATACTCTGAGCCTAGTTTAATTTCGGCCCTATCGCCGAGTTTCGATAAAGTAGTTGCACGCCATGGCCGCTCACCGTCACCATGATGTTGCATAACCCGACTTTATTGATAACGGATTTTCATTTGGTAGTAATGGCATTATGACACCGGCAGAATATCAGGCACTGACCTCCCCTAAACTGTCACACCCGGCCCGCAGCCTGTATCAGCTGTATCTTCAGCATCAGGCTCGCGGCGACCAGACCCAGGCACTGGATTATCCGGTGCTGGGCAAGGCGTTGGCGGTACAGGGTGAAGGCGAATATCGTTATCGGGTCACGCCCGCGATACTGACCCAGCTCATTGAAGAGTTACTGGCTGTGGGCTTGCTGAGTCTGGTAGAAAATCCGCACCCCCAGCATTATCATGGTGCAATATTTTCACTGCCGCTGAAACGACTGCAAGGCTTGTCACCGCTGCCTGCTCGCCAGTTTGCCATGCACCCGCAGTGGCGACCGGATGACCAGTTTGAAGGGTTGGCCCGATTGTGCGGATTACTCGACAGCCACATTGACGAAACCGAACTGGGCGAATTTATTGCCTATTGGCTGGGCCGCCCGGAAGTATTTGAAAACCAGCATCAATGGATGCTGAAATTAGTACGCAAACTGAAAAACCAGCGCAGCATCAAGCGAGCGCCCGCGCCCCAGACAGACGCGGGTTATCAGCAGTTGCCCGCCAAAACCGACTCAGGCCCCAGTAAACGGGCTCAACAAATGATGGCGGAGGCCCAGCGCCTTAACGCCGATAACCAGGAAGACTGCGCATCTGATGAAAAAGACAGCTGAAGAAATTGCCGCCGACCTGAATGACATTGCTCGTCGCCGTCGCCGTCCAAAACCACAAAAAGACACCACTCCCGCCGCCGCCAAGGGGGATGTCAAACAGGTACTCAGCCGGTTGCAGCAATTGAGAGCCGGCGGCACTCTGCCCGAATATGATTACTTCGAGCTCAAGCGTCAGTATGAACAGCAAGCGAATATTGATGTGCAAAAGGCGCAGGCTCAAGCCAGACAACAACGTACCGAACGCCTGCTGGCCCAGGCCGATCTCAATAAGGAATGGGTATTCGACAATATGGACAGAGACGACCCCGCCCTGGGTCACCATATTGATACCGCGCATCATTTCATTAATGCCTTTGATCACTGGAAGGAAAAAGGCGGAGCCGCCATTCTGATTTACGGTGATTTTGGTACCGGCAAATCGACGCTGGCCGGCGCCATTGCCCACGAGCTGATTTATCAGCATCAAAAGTCGGTCATCTTTCAGCAATGGGCGTCTGTGGTGGACCGGTTGTTTTTCGGGGTGATTGAAGATCAGGAAAGCCGCAACCAGTATCGCCGGGCGTTGGAAGAAGTGGATTTATTGATTCTGGATGAAGTCGCTGCCAACCGAGCGCGCCTGGCCGAGAGTCAGTCCAGCTTTCTGGGTCATTTACTGCGCCGGCGCCGTAATCTGGCAAAAAGCGTCATTATCATTACCAACCATGATCCGCAGGCTCTGCATCGCGCGGTGGGTGATTTCTGCTTTGAAGCCATTAAAGCCTTTCATCCAGTGGATATCGCACTGCATGGCCCCAGCCGCAGGCCGGACATCGGCGACTATCGCAGCTGACAAACTCCGCTCGGGAATGTGATTTTTTACACTCGCAGCTACGCTTAGCATTGATGGAACAGGATGATCATCATGCCTTTGATTCATGCGCGTTTTAGCCTGCGGGTGTACATTAGCTGTTTGTTTTCTATTTTGATAATTCTGCTGGGCAGCGTGCTGATTTATGCCCAGCACCGTCATAACAGCAGCTATGTGATGGCCAACAGCCAGCAGCGCCTTGCCGTACTGGAGCAGCAACTCAGTCAACGACTCTCTTACAGCCTGCAAAATATCAATACTGCCCTTACCCTGATGCAAAGCAATAACGTGACTCTGGCCGCAACGGCACAAGATCCCGGCCGCTGGTGGCCATTACTGCGCCCTTTGCTAGCAGCCAACCCTCATGTAGTGCGCTTTTATGTAGGAGAGCCCGATGGGCGCGGACTTTTTTTCCATCGCGTTGCCGACCAGCCCACGCACACTTCGTTTACCCCACCGTTATCAACCAGGCTGATACTCGACATCATGGCTCCGGGCCTGGCCACACAACGCTTTTATTTTGATCAGGATGACCAGCAGCTCAATCAGACTGAAGTTAACGCCACCGAAAATATTGACCCGTTTGATGTGCGAAGTCGCCCCTGGTATAGCCCTACCCTGTCTCGGCCAGGCATGCATCTTACTGCTCCCTACCTTTTTCATGGCTCGAATACACCAGGGCTGACCTTATCGGTTGGCGATGCGGACCAGCAAAGGGTGTGGGCGGCCGATTTACAATTAACCGATTTGAATTCTGTGCTTGACCAGGGGTTGCCCGGTGCTCGTATCTTGCTGCTGCAAGCCCCGGGCCTTGAGGTATTAGCCGACAGTACTGCAAAGGGCATGGCATCGCCTTTGTCAGCCATTCAGGATCTGAGCGGTTTCTCGGTGTTGACCAAGAATCCCGACCTCGGCAGCTGGCAACATGAAACGGCAGGCGAAACCTGGCTGGGCCAGCAGCAGCCCCTCAAGCTGGATATCCCCGCATTCTCGTCCCTGGATTTGCGCCTGGCCACCTTGATTCCCTACCGTACGCTCATGGTCGACGCCCTCAGATTTAATCGTGAACAAGCCTGGCTGACCTTGCTGATCGTGATATTGAGCTTACCCCTGGTCATCATGGCTTCTCGAGCCATATCCCGCCCTATGAAACACATTGCCGATGATATGAAAGCCATTCAGGCCTTTGATTTTACCACCTTAAAACAGCGTCGATACTTCTATAAAGA
Organism: Oceanisphaera marina; assembly: GCF_014643915.1. Taxonomy (GTDB): domain Bacteria; phylum Pseudomonadota; class Gammaproteobacteria; order Enterobacterales; family Aeromonadaceae; genus Oceanimonas; species Oceanimonas marina. The sequence goes on along the minus strand of NZ_BMKE01000013.1, from coordinate 13,578 downwards.
GCTGGATGAGCAAGCGCAGACCATGACCATGATGAGCCGTGCTCTGGCCGGTTTTATCAAAGAGCTGCATTCTTTATCACAAAGCGATGACTTTAATAATTTATTGCAGCGGGTAGCCACCGGGATCACGCACCTGAGTAACGGGCGGCGTTGCCTGATTTATCGAGCCAGACAGCAAGAAAACGAACACAGCCTGGAGCTGCTGGATAAACACCGACAACACCGCATTACCTTGCCCGATCTGGCAGAAGGTCATGACCTGTCTGCCTTTATGTTGCAGACATTTGCCGATCAGGCGTTGCGCTTCGAGCCGCCCTGGCTGTTGTACGATCGTTTTGGTCAGCTTAACGGTGCCATCATGTTAGGCATGCGCCATGGCGCCCCGGCTCTTTCTGCCGGAAAGCGCCGTTTTATTGCCCATTACTGCGACTTTGCCAATATTGCCCTGGAAGACATGTCGCTGTTTGAGCAGCAACAGCGGATGACGGAATCGATGATCCGGGTGCTGGCTACAGGCATTGATGCCAAGTCACCCCATACCAGCAAACATTGCCAACGCGTGCCCGAGCTCACCCTGATGCTGGCCCGCGCCGCCCATCACAGCCAGACCGGTGACTATGCCGATTTTCACCTGTCGGATCAGCAATGGGAGGCGCTTTATCTGGCGGCCTGGCTGCATGATTGCGGCAAACTGGTCACGCCCGAGCATGTGCTGAATAAAGCCACCAAGCTGGAAACCCTGTACAACCGGATACATGAAATAAGAACGCGTTTCGAGGTGTTAAAGCGCGATGCGGATATTCGCTATTGGCAAGGCCTCGCCAACGGCGAAAACGAGGCCGAGCTGGCCAAGCGGCGCCAGCAGCAACAGCAACAGCTTGATGACGATTTCGCCTTTATTGCGCAATTAAACAAAGGCGACATTAAAACCGGACCGGATCAGCAGGCTCGCCTCACTCACATAGCTGAGCAGCGCTGGCTGCGTACCCTGAATAACAGGCTGGGATTATCCTGGGAGGAGGAGCAACGGCTGGGCCATGAAACACCACTGCCCGTCTGGGAAAGCTTGCTGGATGACAAGCCCGAGCATCATGTTCCCTATTTGGCAAAGGAGCGTATCGAGCAAAATAATAGTTGGCAGATAACCATGCTGCAACCCAGGCTCAAGCAGCACTTGGGCGAACGTTATAATCTGGCCATTGCTCACGGCACGCTCACCGCCGAAGAGCGCTATATTATCAATGCCCACGTGGTACACACCCTGATTATGCTGAGCGAGTTACATTACCCGGCTCACTTGAGTGACGTGCCGGTACTGGCCGCCAGCCATCACGAGCGCATGGACGGCACTGGGTATCCGCGAGGCATAAAAGCCGGCGATTTGCCATTACAGGCTCGCATCATGGCGCTGGCCGATGTATTTGAAGCCCTGACTGCATCCGATCGCCCCTATAAACAGGCCAATAGTTTGCAAAAGACACTGTCGATAATGGCAAACATGGTAAAAAAACAGCACCTGGATCCGGTGCTGTTTCGCTTTTTTGTGGAGCAGGAAATTTATCTGCAATACGCCAGCCAATATCTGGCAGCAGAGCAGCAGGACCAGATCAACAAGCAGCAAGTATTGGCGGCCGCCGGTTTACAACCGACGACAAAACAAGAGGATTAAAAACGCAGGTACAGTACCGCCAGCAGGCCCGCGCCCAACAGCAGCTTGTTTCTGAGTTTGCGGGGCATGTTGGCCAGTCGCCACACCAACCCCGCCTTGGGTAACTGGCTGGCCAGCCCCAGTAAATCCGGGCCGGAGTGCTCTTGCTGACGGCGCATTTGATTGGACAACAGTTTCAGCCGCAACGCCTCGGCCTGCAGTTGCAACAGTTGCTGCTCTTCTTTTAATGACTTGTGCATGGTTACTCCTTTAAAGACCAGTCGGCCATGGTCTTTTTACCTTGTACATAAGCCACGTCTTCTTGTAGTTCGTGCAATGTTTTCGTCAAGAATCGCCGCTGGTTTGTGAGATTGCGGCTAATCGACCAAAAAGCCCATGCCATCAATAGCAGCATAATGGCCGACAAAGCGAAAAACACCCATACTTTGGCACCGGGGGACAACACCACATTCAATCCAAACAACAGGCTGATGTAAGACATTAAAAACAGCATCACCGCAACAAATGCCAGTATGCCCAGCCGTACCATGCGCTCTTTTTGCGCAACAAACTCGATACGGGCCATTTTGAAGCGTACGAATAACAGCTCGGTAACGGTATGCAGCAACTCCTTCAACGAATTGATTTGGCCACTCATCAATAAACCGTCCTTTGCATAAAAGTGCTGTCGGGCTCTGGTATGACCGAAACCCGACAGAAAATAAAAATCTTGTAATATCAGTCCGGTCATTGCCGGAACACGCTGACTATCTCAACGCCCAGTACTTGCGGTTAGCGGCCGCAACGGCTCAAAAACGCCCCCAACAACAAACCCACCACGGCAGCAATACCAATGGCATGATAGGGTTTTTCATGCACCAGATCGTTGGTGCTGGCAGCCGCCTGGCGTGTGCGCTCTACCACAGAGCCTTCCAGCTCGGCATATTGCTTTTGTGCCTTGGCCAACTGGGCTTTGAGTTTTTCCTTCAGCGCCTGACCTTCTTTGGTACCATCATCAACCGCCGCCTTGTAGAGCGCCTCGGCATCTTTAAGCACCTGCTTTACGTCTTCCATTAATACCGCTCGTTCTGCTTCATATTTCTGGCTCATAGCGCCTCCTGATGAATAAGTAGTAAACAGCTTTAATGTTGAATACAGCATATTTACCATATCCATTAATGGCCGTTTTAGCTAGGGTCTGGCGATAAAATAGCGCCAGCTAAGACTATTTTTGTCTTATCCCGCCGAGGCATGCAGATTAACAAGACAATCTCACCCTGTATTGTGCTGCTCGCAGGATTTGGCATTGAAAAAAGATAAAAATAAAGCCGCTAAGCGGCTTTATTAACTGATTACACATGGCGTGACACCAATGGCTTGTTACTTACTCGTAGGCTGAGGTCGGCAGGCAGCTGCAGAATAAGTTTCGATCGCCATAGACATCATCGATACGATTAACGGTCGGCCAGAATTTGGCTCTCCGTACGTCGGCCGTTGGGAATACCGCCAGCTCTCGGCTGTAGGCGCGGTTCCACTCGGCATCCATTATATCGTCTTGCGTATGGGGCGCATTGACCAGCGGATTGTCTTCCAACGTCCAGGTACCGTCTTCAATTTGACGGATTTCCTCACGAATTTGCTTCATGGCCGCAATAAAGCGGTCGATTTCGGTTTTAGACTCCGACTCGGTGGGTTCTATCATCAAGGTGCCCGCCACCGGAAAGCTCATGGTTGGCGCATGAAAACCAAAATCGTTCAGTCGTTTGGCAATGTCCATTTCGCTGATGCCGCTGACTTCCTTTATCGGCCGCAGATCCACAATACACTCATGGGCGACTCGGTCGTTACGGCCGGTGTACAGAATAGGATAGTCATCCGCCAGACTCTTCATCAGATAGTTGGCATTCAATATCGCCAGCTGAGTCGAGCGTTTCAGGCCTTCGTCACCCAGCAGTGCGGTATACATCCAGCTGATCGGCAAGATACTGGCCGAGCCAAACGGAGCGGCAGACACGGCACCATTATCGCGGCTGGTTTTTTCGGTTTTCACCACGGCATGTCCGGCAACAAATGGCGCCAAGTGCGCCTTAACGCCAATGGGCCCCATGCCCGGGCCGCCACCACCGTGAGGAATGGCGAAGGTCTTGTGCAAATTAAGATGGGAAACATCGCCGCCAATAAAGCCCGGTGACGTAATACCCACCTGGGCGTTCATGTTGGCGCCGTCCATGTACACCTGGCCACCCTGGCTATGGATGATTTCGCACACTTGTCGAATATTTTCTTCATATACGCCATGGGTCGAGGGATAGGTGACCATGATGCAAGACAGATTCTCGCCGGCTTCGGCGGTCTTGGACTTGAGATCCGCCATGTCGATGTTGCCCTGCTTGTCACAGGCCACCACTATTACCTTCATGTTGGCCATTTGTGCCGAGGCCGGATTGGTGCCGTGCGCAGAGCTCGGGATCAGACAAATGTCCCTGTGGTGATCGCCGCGAGACTCATGATATTTCTTGATAGCCAGCAGACCGGCATACTCCCCTTGCGCGCCCGAGTTGGGCTGAATGCAAATGGCGTCGTAACCGGTAATTTTAGCCAGCCAGTTCTCCAGCTCGGCAATAATCTGCTGATAACCCTGAGTTTGATCCAGTGGAGCAAACGGATGCAGTTGTGCCAGCTCGGGCCAGCTGATGGGCACCATTTCGGCGGTGGCGTTCAGCTTCATGGTGCAAGAGCCCAATGAAATCATGCTGTAATTAAGCGCCATGTCTTTCATTTCCAGCTTGTGGATATAGCGCAGCATCTCGGTTTCGGAGTGATAGCGGTTAAACACTTCGTGGGTCAGAATAGCGCTGTCTCGCAGCAACTCGGCGGGAATGGAATGGCTGCCTTGTGCCGCCTTGGCATCCAGCGGCTCGACTTCCAGGCCATGGCCCTCACCCAAAAAGATATCGAACAACTCGGCCACATCTTCACGGCGCGTGGTTTCCGATAACGAGACACCCAGGGCGCCGCTGATATCGGTACGCAGGTTTACGCCCTTGTTCAGGGCACGGGTGATAATGGTGTCTTTATCACCCGCGCTCACTTGCACCGTCAGGGTATCGAACCAGGTGTCATGGCGCAGCGTCATACCTTGCTGCGTTAAGCCCAGCGCCAGAATATCGGTCAGGCGATGCACTCGGTTGGCGATGCGCTTCAGACCTTCGGGACCGTGGTAAACCGCGAAAAAGCTCGACATGTTGGCCAGCAATACCTGAGCGGTACAGATGTTGGAGTTGGCCTTTTCTCGTCGAATATGCTGTTCACGGGTTTGCATGGCCATGCGCAAGGCAGGCTTGCCGCGGCTGTCTTTGGACACACCGATAATGCGCCCGGGTAACGATCGTTTATAGGCATCGCGCGTGGCAAAGAATGCTGCGTGAGGGCCGCCATAGCCCATGGGCACGCCAAAGCGCTGGGCATTACCCAACACCACATCGGCACCCAGCTCGCCCGGTGCCTTGAGCAACACCAGCGACAAAATATCGGCGGCCACACAGGCAATGCCTTTTTGCGCCTGCACCCCGGCAATTAATTCGCTCAGGTCACGAATTTGGCCGGTGGTAGACGGATATTGAAACAGGGCGCCGAACACCGCATGCTCCAGCACGTTTTCTGCGGGCGCTATGGTTATTTCAAAGCCATAGTGACTGGCACGCTCTTGCACCACATCTATGGTTTGCGGGTGTACATCATCGGCAATAAAGAAGGTATTGGCTTGTTTGTTCTTGCTTACCCGCTTGGCCAACGCCATGGCTTCGGCGGCAGCAGTGGCTTCATCCAGCAGGGACGCGCTGGCCAGATCGAGGCCCGTCAAATCCTGGGTCAGTTGCTGAAAGTTAAGCAGTGCCTGCAGTCGGCCCTGAGCAATCTCCGGCTGATAAGGAGTGTAGGCCGTATACCAACCCGGATTTTCCAGCACATTGCGCTGAATGACCAAAGGCACATGGGTGTCGTGATACCCCATGCCGATATAGCTTTTGTTGATCTTGTTTTTTTGTGCCAGCGACTTTAAATAAGCCAGCGCTTCCACTTCGGTGCGGCTGGCACCAATGCCTAACGGCTGATCGTTGAGAATATTGGCGGGCACGGTCTGGCGAATAAGATCATCAAGAGAGTCGGCACCGACCACGGCCAGCATGTGCGCTATGTCCTGCTCGTTCGGGCCTATGTGACGAGCAGTAAAGGCGTTATTTTGTTCAAGTTCAAACAGCGACGGAGTCATGTTCACTTCCTTAAATAGGAACTGAAAGCCGAAAGCTAAAAGCCGCAAGCCATCAGTCAAATACAAACCAACACCAGGCTGAAAGCCAGGTTCCTGATGATATTCAGGAACCTGGCAACCTCACCAGCCTGTGTTAGAGCGAGTTCATTCGACCGTGTTAAGGACTTGGCCCCCTGTTTGATCGAATACACTCACTCCTGAAAAACATACGTTAGCACAACTGCAAAAAGCCCCCTTGGCGGGGGCTGATGCTCATTCTTCGTCGATGCTGTTTTGGTAGTCATTCGCGTCCAACAGTTCTTCAAGATCGGAGTCGTCAGACAATTTGATGCGGAACAACCAGCCATCGCCGTAGGGATCTGAGTTAACCAGCTCGGGGCTATCCTCCAGTGCCTCGTTAACGGCAATAATTTCGCCACCCACAGGAGCATAAATATCAGATGCGGCCTTTACCGACTCCGCTACGGCGCAGTCTTCGCTGGCGTCAACGGTGCGCCCCACTTCCGGCAGTTCAACAAACACCATATCGCCCAACAGATCTTGTGCATGCTCGGAAATACCTACCACGGCTTCTCCGTTTCCTTCCAGGCGTACCCATTCGTGAGTGCGGGCGTATTTCAATTCACTGGGGATATTGCTCATTTCATTGTTCCTCTTGATGCTTGAACGCATGTGTTAAATAGCTGCAACTGCTTTGCCAAAACGTACGAAGGTCGGTTTCACCACAGACACTGGCACCCATTTTTTACGCATTTCCACTTCCGCTGTTGCGCCAATGGATCTCGGTACCCGTGCCAACGCAATACTGTGCCCCAGTGTAGGCGAGAAACTGCCGGAGGTAATAATGCCTTGCTGCTCCAGTCCCTGTTCGTCAATAAAACGGACCGTTGTGCCGGTGCGCAATACGCCTTTCTCTTTCATGACCAGGCCGACCAGCTTGGGTTGATCGCCGGCGGCTTTTTGCGCCTCCAGCGCATCACGACCAATAAAGTCACGCTCTGCTGGCTCCCAGGCGATGGTCCAGGCCATATTGGCAGCCAGGGGCGACACAGTTTCGTCCATGTCCTGACCATAAAGATTCATGCCAGCTTCCAGACGCAGGGTGTCGCGTGCGCCCAGGCCACAGGGTTTAACACCGGCTTCGAGCAACTTATCCCATAACTCTGTCACCCGAGTTTCGGAAACGATGATTTCATAGCCGTCTTCCCCGGTATAGCCGGTGGTGGCAATAAAATAGTCATCGGCCTGCACACCATAAAAAGGTTTCAGTGCCTTGATGGCTTCATTTTGCTCTGGCGTTAATACCTGAGCCACCTTGGCTTTGGCGTTGGGCCCCTGTACTGCAACCATGGCCAGCTCTGCACGTTCGGTCAGCGCCACATCAAATGGCTGTTGCTGTTTCTCCAGCCAGGCCAGATCTTTATCACGGGTGGCAGAGTTGACTATCATGCGATAAAAATCGTCGGCCATTAAATAGATAATCAAGTCATCAATCACACCGCCCTGCTCATTCAGCATGGGGCTGTAAATGGCTTTGCCTGTTTCGGTGATACGCGCGACATCATTGGCCAGCAGTTTTTGCAAAAACGGTTTTGCCTCGCTGCCGGTGACATCAACAATCGTCATATGAGAAACATCGAACATGCCGGCATCGGTGCGCACAATATGGTGCTCTTCGAGCTGAGAGGCATATTGAATGGGCATGTCCCAACCGTGAAAATCGACCATTTTGGCACCGGCTGCAACGTGCTCCGGGTGCAAGACTGTTTGCTTAATCATCAATGCGCTTCCTTGTATTCAAGCTTTGTCTATCAGCGATAATCCGGTAGTGCTTTTTTGATTATACTCAAGCCGGCCGGGGATAAAACCACACAAAGGGTAAAGCTTTACTTTGATTATTAAAGTGTGATCAGGTCTACGGGAAATAGAAAACTGCAGCATTCAGCGGGAAGAAAATATAAGGATAACGCCAGTGGTAGGGTCTTGGTTTTGTATCGTACGCATTCAAGCGTTTTAAAGTAGTGCCATGGCTTTTGTGCGAATGAATTCGCCCCTACAAACAACATAAAGCCAGCCTTAAGCCAGACGGCTTTATGTTGAGTTGGCCGCTATTTTTTAGATAGTTTGGCCTGCAGGCCACTGGTGCCCAGGGCGTGCGCCGCCAACTGGCGTTTGATCGGCGTCAGCCGGTTGGTGAGGTTCAAGCCCACACCCCGCAACCCTTTTAACAGTGGGTTATCAATCCCGAACAGACGTTTCAGCCCTTCCATGGCCGCCAGCAGGGTAGCGGCTTCGGTTTTGCGCCAGCGTTCGAAAGACTTCAACTCGGCCAAGGCGCCAATATCGCGCCCCGCCTGGTGCAGCTGGGTCAGGGTATCGGCCAACGCCGCCGCATCTTGCAGCCCCAGGTTAACGCCCTGCCCCGCCAGGGGGTGAATGGTGTGTGCTGCATCGCCAATCAAGGCCCAGCGCGGGCCGCAAAACTGCTGACTGAAACGGGCCTTTAATGGAATGGTCATCCGTGGTCCCAGCACTTCGCACGGCCCCAAACGCATATCAAATGCCAGCGACAGGGCTTTGTTGAAATCGACATCCGATAGCGCCAGCCGCTCGGCGGCATCGTCTGGTGCACAAGACCAAACGATGGAGCATTGATGGGGATCGGCCAGAGGCAAAAAGGCCAGAATGTCGTTGCCACGAAAGATCTGTCGCGCCGTTTGTTGATGAGGCTCATGGGTCGCCACCGTGGCCACCAGTGCGCTGTGGTCGTAATCCCACTCCATCATGCCCGGTTGTAATTGTTCCCGCAGCCAGGAGCGAGCACCGTCTGCCCCTACCAATAAGCGGCCGGTAATGGGAATGCCGTTATCCAGCAACACAAAGGCGCCCTGTTCACTGACAGAAACCGAGTGAGCGCGCGCCGGTAGATGCAAGTCTATGTGGGCCCGCGTTCTGGCTTGCTCAAGCAGGCTGTGCTGCAGCAAGCGATTTTCGACTATATGACCTAAATGCGGCTGATGCATGAGTGTCGCTGAAAAGTCGATATGAGCCCCCGTGTCTGCTTCCCACACCGCCATATTGATGTAAGGGCCAAGACGCTCTTGCTGTGCTGGCCAGGCATGAAGCCGCTCGAGCAAGGTTTGGGAGGCGAGATTAATGGCACTGACCCGATTTTCGGGGATAGCCGGCAGCGTTGGCTCGGGTACTAGCCCTTCTATGACCGCCACTTTCAAGCCGCTGTCTTCGAGTGCCAGCGCCAGGGTCAGCCCCACCATGCCGCCGCCAATGATGATCACATCTGTTGCTTGCATAGGTTACCTCTTGCCCATGGCCTGCCAGGCCAAAGTGTGTTTCAAGGAGCTGCAGGCTGCCATCGTCATCAGCCCCAGATTACGACCCGCCGCCAGCACGGGGTGATCATTTGAAAACAATATTGCCAGCGCCGAGGTCACGCCGACCAATGCCGCCTGATCCGCCTGTCGAGACTGTCCGTAGCGGCTTAGCAGCTGATAACTGCCAAGATCCGCCTGGTTTGAGGACCCTTGCCCGCTTGATAACAAGGCCTGGCGTACCTGTTCGACCAAAGCCGCCACATCTCGCAGCCCTAGATTAAAGCCTTGTCCGGCAATGGGATGCAACAGGTGCGCCGCATTACCGACCAACACCACCCTGTGGTGCCAGGGCCGCGTGACCTCATCCAGTACCAGGGGATAGCAATGTCGGGAGCCGGCTCGGGTCATGCGACCCAGTCGATAGCCGAACGCCTGTTGTAACTGGATTAAAAAGTCGGCCTCGTCGAGTGTCATTAGTTGCCCGGCACGGGCGTTGGATACACACCACACCAGCGAGCATCGCTCGCCACTCATGGGGAGGAGCGCGAGGGGGCCCTCGGGAGTAAAGCGTTCAAATGCCCGCCCCTCGTGCGCCATCGCCGTTTGTACATTGGCAATAATGGCACTTTGCTGATAATCGAACTGGCGACGGGGAAGGTTAAGCTGACGACCGATTTGCGAGAGATTGCCATCGGCGGCAACCAGCAAGCAAGTGGTTAACCGACTGCCATTATTCAGCGTCACCGACACCTGGTCTGGCGCTTGTTGCCAGGACTGTATCTGTGCCGGGCACAGCAGCTCAATCCCCGAGTGTTGCTGTAATTGCTGATACAACACCTGCCCGACCGAATTGAGCTCTATCACGTAACCCAGCGCCGGTACCGAATAGTCCTCGGCCTGCATGTTCACCTGCCCGGCATGGCCTTGATCAGACACTTGAATGGCCGTAATGGGGGTGGCGAGATCACACAACAAAGGCCATAGCCCCAATTGCTGCAGTAAATCGCGACTGTGCCCGGCCAGCGCAATACTGCGCGCATCAAACCCCGGATGCAGGTTGTGATTGGGGAGCGATTTTTCTATGAGTGCAATACGCAATGCCGAGCCATCGGCCCGGCCAAGCTGACTCAAGCCTAACGCCAGCACGGCTCCGGCCATGCCACCACCGTTAATTACCACATCATAATGGGTCATAGGGCTGAATTGTCGCTATTAGTGCAAAGTGGGTCGCTGAGGCTGGGCCTGGCCTTTACCAAATTCTTCAAACGCCAGCGTGGCGCCTAATTTCAGGTGCTCGTATAACACCACGAAGGCGGTTTCACTTTCTTCGTCTTCCTGGTCAAAATCACCGGACACCTGAGTGATACTGCTGATGTCCTGGATCATTTCCTGAAGCTCGGCCGAGGCTTTGTTCAGCTCTTGCTGCACCACGCCAAAACCGGCTAAAAAGGCGGCAGCCCATTCCATCATGGCTTCCAGGCGATCATCCAGCGGCTCATCATCGTCCGGCATGAGCAATTCAAAGCGACTCTGATTAATCAACTCGTCATAAACACGAGAAAACAACAGGTTGACCGCCTTTTTCAATTCAGCCGGTAACTCGAAGTCGTCGTTTAGCAAAGCATTGAAGTGTTGTTGCCAGCGGGGATCATTTTGCGCCATGCCACCACAAATCAAACCGCAGATAACACCGTGTACTTCGGCGGTGGTCACCACCATGTTGTGATGTTCCAGTAAGGTAGTAAATGCGTCGTAGTTAAGACGGGCCTTGTCGTTCATCAGTTACTCGATAGATAAAAAAGAGGTATTTATGGGGCAGATCCTAGCATTGTGGCCTCTATCAGGCCAGCCGCCCCTTGAAACTTGTGGTGCGCCGCTATATAGTCGCCAGAATTTCATCGTCCACTGCAACCAGCCATCTGAGGACCACATGACCACAGCGGCAATCGACATTGTTATTCTCGGCCGACCTTATAAGGTTGCTTGTCCTGCGGGACAAGAAGTTGCGTTGCAGCGGGCGGCAGATATGCTCAACGAGCGTATTCGCAACTTCAAGCAAAGCGGCAAGGCAGGCTCCAATGAGCAAATAGCCATTATGCTGGCACTGAATGTGTGCCACGAGCTTGAGCTTGAAAAAGACAAAAACTATCAATATGCTGACGCCATGGATAAACGCATCAAGTTGCTGCAGCATACAATTGAAGAAGCCCTGGCTAACAAAGTAGGTTAGTTTTAGGTATACTCTTCACCCATAGCGTTTAGATACAAGTTTAGCTTTCCCTGGGGTGTTCGTCAGCTGGGTGACGTCCCTGAGCCGATAATCACAGCACAGGAAAGCCGTGTTATTTACTATTGAGCATGCTCGGCCCGACCGAGAAGCCTGCGGTAGATACCGGATTTCCGCCTTGAACCATACGGTTCAAGGACTCACACCCGTAACGGCACCCTGGGGATCCTCTTTTAGCTGTCACCTTCGTACAAGGTGAGCAGCCAGCCGCTGAAGCGGCATTTGTCATACTCCTGCTCTATTGCCTCTGAAAATCCTGTTACAATTATCACCTCCCTATGTAGCAGGTAACCTCTTTAATGACAGAACAGCCCAATAATCCTTTGCACGGCATTACCCTTAAAGCATTGCTCACCGAGCTGGTTGAGCGTTATGGTTGGGAAGAGCTTGCAAACAGGGTCAATATCAACTGCTTTAAGAATGATCCCAGCATCAAGTCGAGCCTGACTTTTTTACGCCGCACGCCCTGGGCGCGCGCCGAAGTGGAAGCCATTTACCTGGAGCTGATAGAAGGCCCCTGGGGAAAGTCCAAGGAATAAATTATCGACTAAGCCGGAGGGGCTTTTGAGCGAAAGACACACCATACGCCAACAGATACGGCAGGCTCGCCGCCAGCTGAGCCAAACACAGCAACAGGCAGCCGCGACCAGCATAGTACAGCGCGTGGCGCACACTCCGCATTTGGCGGCGGCGGGCAAGGTGGCCTTGTATCTGGCCAACGACGGTGAGTTGAATCCGCAGTCGCTCATCGACTGGTATTGGGCCAACGGCACTCAGGTTTATCTGCCGGTATTGCACCCTTTCAGTTCGGGGCACTTGCTGTTTTTACGTTACGATCCCAATACCAGCATGGTTGAAAACCGCTTTGGTATTGCCGAGCCCAAACTCGATATTCGGCTGTTGGCATTCAAGAACGAACTCGACATTATCTATACCCCTCTGGTGGCCTTTGATGCCAGCGGCAATCGCATTGGCATGGGCGGTGGTTTTTATGACCGTACTCTGGCAGCCTGGCGCCAGGGGTTGGGGCCGCGTCCCGTTGGCCTGGCACACGACTGTCAGCAACTGCCCGCCATTCCCGTCGACAGTTGGGATATTCCTCTGCCTGAGCTGATTACGCCAAAACAGCACTGGCGCTGGTAAAAGCCCCATGCAAGGTAAAGCCAAGTTGCTATAATGCCCGCATTTACCACAGCAAGTGCCCCCGAGTGCACCTTAAACAGAGAAGAAACGACGCTCATGACACAAGATGAAATGAAAAAAGCTGCCGGCTGGGCCGCCCTCGAATACGTGCCTGCGGGCAGCATAGTCGGGGTGGGCACCGGCTCGACCGTAAATCACTTTATTGATGCCCTGGGATCCATTAAAGATCAGATTAAAGGGGCGGTTTCCAGCTCGGAAGCGTCCAGTGCTCGCCTGCAGCAACTGGGCATCCGTCTTTATGATCTTAATGAAATCAGCGAATTTGCGGTTTACGTGGATGGTGCCGATGAAATAGACCCCGGCATGGCCATGATTAAAGGCGGTGGCGCGGCATTAACCCGTGAAAAGATTGTTGCCGCCGTGGCTGAACGCTTCGTGTGCATTGTGGATGGTTCTAAAACCGTTGACGTGATGGGCCAGTTTCCGCTGCCTGTGGAAGTCATTCCCATGGCGCGTGAATATGTGGCCCGCGAGCTGAGCAAGCTGGGTGGCAAGCCGGTGTATCGCCAAGGTGTAATTACCGATAACGGTAACCATATTCTGGATGTTCACGACCTGGCCATCACGGCTCCCCGCGAGCTGGAAACTCGTATCAATGCCATTGTAGGCGTAGTCACCAATGGTCTGTTTGCACAGCGTGGTGCCGATGTGCTCTTGATTGGCACCCCGGATGGGGTAGTAACCCGCAAAGCCAACGCCAGCTAATAGCCATAGGGAATGGGGAATGGGGAGCCTGGAGTGGCCCCGAATAAGTAGACACTTCTTCAGAGTGAGGAAGTGTATGCAATACCGAACCAAGCGTAAATTTAGTAATGAATTTAAGCGTGAAGCCGTTAGA
>NZ_BMKE01000012.1 GCF_014643915.1 Oceanisphaera marina | reverse complement strand
CCGCGCCGATGATAGTGTGGCAGCTGCCATGTGAAAGTAGGTCACTGCCAGGCACCCAATTTAAAAAGCCCGATGCGAAAGCGTCGGGCTTTTTTTCGTCTACGTTAACCGTGAGTGGTGAATACTGCACGAAGGTAGGCACTGCTTTAGCTGTGCAATATTGCGCAGCAATATCTTTGCTCCGGTCCTTAATATACCACCGCATTGCCAAATTTATAATCAATTCATCGCAACGGATAGGCTTGCTACACCAGAACCTGCTACGCAGGTTTTCGCGGCTAAAGCGCGCGACTACATCCGTGCTGTATGTGGGTGTAGCGTTGTTGTGCCATATTGCACGAAGGTCGGCACTGTTACTGATTTGACTCGGCTCACGTTTTTTACTGTAATGGCTGCTCATTTTTATCTGAAAGGAACCCAGAATGCCTATTCTTAATATCGCGTTGATTGAAGGTCGTAGTAACGAGCAGAAAGAAGCATTGATCAAAGAAGTAACCGATGCCTGTGTGAAGGCGCTGGATGTTAAGCCTGAAACAGTCAGAATCTTGCTACAAGATATTGCCACCCAGGACTTCGGTGTGGCCGGTGAGTCGGTACAAGCCAAGCGTACACGGCTTGCCTAATACCAATCTAGCGAAAAATATGATCTATTTTAAAGCTGGATACTCGAGATAACAGAGTCACTTCCCACTACACGCCACTGAGCTAGACATCTTTGCTGGGTAACGGCTGCGAATATTCACTGGATGTTCGGTCCATTACCCAACAAAGATACACGGCAGCAAGCAGCCCCATAAAGGCACGGGAAATGCCATCCGAAGGTCATTTCCCCGACAGGCTGCAAGAGTCTCCTTATGACTACCATTACATGGCCCACCAAAATTTTTTATCCATTTGCATATCTACTTCGCTCAATCAAATCTAGAGTAGAGATAGGCATATAGGTATACCTCAGGAAGAGGACCGGCCGTTAAAGAGCATCAACAAGGGAGTGTTGTAATGCGACTTTTTATCTGGGCACTGTTACCAAGCCTGTTTGTTCAGGTAATTGCCGCCGAGCGCTCGGTCAACTCTATTGCATTCTATTACGACAGTATTGACTCAGTACGAGAACTGATGTCCTATGATCGGGTCGTGGTGACACCGACATTGATCACTCCACGACAGATTGAAACCCTACACAAGTCAGGTACCCAGGTTTTTGCCTATCTCAGTGTCGGTGAATTTGCCGGAAAAATCCTGCCGGCTTCGCTGAGCTTACTTTCTCCCGTACAAAACACCAATTGGCAAAGCCACGTAATGGACCTGTCCGCATCAGCTTGGCAGGAGCACCTTGTCAAACAGGCGTCGCAATATTTATCCCAAGGGTTTAATGGGCTCTTTCTAGACACGCTTGACAGCTATTATTTGTTTGCCGAGCAGGAAGTGGAGCAGGGCAATCAGCAACAGGCCCTAGTACAGATTGTCAAAGCCTTGGCGGAGTTGAATACTGAGCCAAAACTGATTCTGAATCGAGGCTTTGAGGTGATGGAACAGGTCAGTGTGCTTGTCGACGCCGTGGCAGCCGAATCGCTTTATCATGGCTATGATCCCGTCAGTGACAGCTATCGTGACATCAGTGCTACCGATCGCGAATGGCTGACCAATCAACTGAACAAGGTCAAGGCACTCGATCTGGAAGTTATCGTTATTGATTATATTCCCGGGAGCGAGCGAGCAGCCCAAAAAAGGGCTGCCCGACGTTTGCTGAGCGAAGGCTATACACCCTATATCAGCGATGGCCTGCTCTATCAGTTTGGCGTCAGCACTATTGAGCCTATCGCCAGGCGGGTGCTCGGATTCTACGACGGTACCCAAGATTCTTATAATCGATCCTGGTGTCATCGACAGATTGCCATGCCCATCGAATATCAAGGCTATGTGCCTGAATGTCTGGACATTAATACCATTGATTTTAATCGCCTGGATATTAATCGGTATGCGGCAATAGTGGTCTGGCTGGAAGAGCATATCTATAACCAGCAGCCGCAGTTACAAGCCTGGCTGGCACAGCAGCTTAATGTTCGCCCTATGCTTTTTCTCGGTGCATTACCGACGCTGCCTGCTTTTAGAGCTCAGCTGGGTATACAGGAAGCGGGTGATCTTCAAGGACGGGTAAAGCTTGCCCAAGGCCATGATTGGCTGAAATCGGCTAATTCAATAGCCTTCAGTGAGTTTGAAAGCTACTCCAAATGGGTCAGCTCAAAGTCGGAAGTAGAAATACTTCTGGGTGTTACCGATGAAACTCAAGATACGAGCGGGTTGCTGTTCCGAGCTCCCTGGGGCGGTGCCGCCTTGTCGCCGTTCCCGAAAGCCACACTGGGCAATGACAAAGCAGTATGGCTTGTCGATCCGTTTCGTTTGCTTGATGTTACGCTCAATCTTCCCGCTATTCCTGCGGCGGATGTCACTACCGAAAGCGGGCGGCGTATTTTGACCAGCCACGTTGATGGTGATGGATTCCCTTCCATCGCCTGGTTTCCCGGCAAGCCTTATACTGCAGAAGTGCTGCTGGAACATGTATTCAAACCCTTCCAAATCCCGCAGACCGTCTCTGTTATTGAAGGTGAAATCAGCAAGCAGGGTCTGTATCCGGAAAAAAGTGCCGAGCTTGAAGCCATCGCGCGCCATATTTTTGCTCTGCCAAATATTGAAGTGGCATCCCATACCTTCAGTCACCCTTTTTTCTGGGGAGAGACGAGTGCGATTAGAGAAAAACAATACGGCGATAATCTTCCTATCCCTGATTACGAAGTCGACTTCCACAAGGAAATCACCGGTAGTGTCGATTACATCAATCGGCAACTGGCCCCTAAACACAAAAAAGCGAGCCTCATTCTCTGGAGCGGAGCGGCTGACCCAGATGAAAATATTCTAGAGATCGCTGAGCAGGCTAATCTGCTTAACGTCAATGGTGGCAATACTTATGTGGTACGTGGGGATAACAGTCTGGCTCAGATCTTTCCTACTATCGCATGGTACCCCTCAGCCGTTCAGGTCTATGCTCCGATATTGAACGAAAATTTTTACACTCGGGAGTGGACAGAATCTTTTGACGGTTATCGCCGTGTTATTGAGACTTTCGAGTTATTGGGCAGCCCGCGAAGATTAAAAACCATTGGTATTTACTATCACATGTATTCGGGTACTTATCCGGCATCATTGCAAGCCGTGAAGGATGTTTACGCCTGGGCTGTTCAACAAAAAGTGACCCCGCTTTATTTGAGTGAATACGCCAAGCGCGCCCGAACCTTGTATGAAACAGGATTGGCTCGCACTTTGGATGGCGAATGGCTGGTCACCAGTTCGGGCATAAAAAGCCTGCGTTTACCCCATAGGCTTGGCACTCCGGTTATGGAAAAAAGTACCATTGCCGGCTGGGAAAACAGTGAAGACGGTAAATATTTGATTCTATCCGAGGCCAGGACCCCCCTGGTGCTATCGAGCCACGATGATCAGAGTGTTCGCCTCAAAAATGCCAATGGGAAGCTACTCAAATGGCAACGAGTTGATCATGTCATCCAATGGAGCATTCACAGCCATGTTCCCCTGGAGTTTGAGCTGACACACGCTGAAACGTGCAAGCAAAGTGGTAGCGCAACACTTCATCAGACAAGCATGGGGGAAAATACCGTACGTTACAGCAGCAATAAAGCCGGCCTGTTTAGCGGTGTTCTACGTTGCTAGTGTCCATGGTACTGGCCTGCCAAGGCAGAGGATACCAACCTGATGGCGAGAGCATAAATGGCATTATTTCCCAAGTGCGTTTCTGAACACGACCAGGTCGACAGCAGACTCCATCTGTTGAGTCGCCGTACCCTGATAATGTTGGCGCTGATTATTATCTGGGTGCTGTGGCTACTGGTGCCCAGCCAGAGTGCGCTGCTCCAGTTGCTCAACCAGACAACTTCGCCACAGGTATCCCTGATTTTGTTACAGCAAATGCATGCCCGAGACCTCAAAAATAATGAGGTCAGCAAGCTGCTGATGAATAATTACGCTCAAATAGGGGAGCAAGACAAGGCGATTGAACTGGCCGAGTCAGTCATTGATGAAGACAGTGCGTCACCCGACTGGCCCCTGCTCGTGACCTACACTAGGTTGTTGCAGGATAAATATCATCAAACTGTAGTGGCACAAAACCAGGCTCAGCAAGGAGCGACAGCTGAGGTGGAGAGCAAGCTTCGCCATTTTCTTGAGCGAATAGAGTCTCCTCCCGGTGCGACGGAGGCCAGAACACTGGCCGATATCGCTATCTCGATGTCGATGACACAAAAAGCGGTTGAGTTGTTGTTACCCCATCAGGAAAGCGGACAAACCAGTTATCAAGAATTGGTGGCGTTGTTGCTGCAGAGCTCCGACTACGAGCAGGCTTTGCGTTTACAGCAGGAGGCGTTTCAGCGGCAGCCTACTCTGGAAACAGCAGGCCACTCTCTGGAGTTGTACCAGATTACCGGGCAAACCGAACAAAGTCGGGCATTTATAGCAAGCTATCAGGGAGAGTTGAATCAGAACCCCGATTATCTGCGTCTCACCATAGATCATTCAATGCGAGTCGGTAATACGGATACGGCGCTGCTCCAGTCAAAAAAACTGCTGGCCATCACGCCTGATAAGGCCTTGAAAGTGTCAACGGCAGAGTTGGCCATCGCCAGCGGCGAGCTTGAACTCGCCACCGCTTTGCTTACCGAAGTGACAGAGACAGACAGCACCCCGACACATCTTGCACAATTACATGCGCTGCATCGTTGGCAAGGTAATGTCGACGCTGCGTCACTGATAAGCCGGCGTCTGCTGGAGCAGGGAGCGACCTTGCCCCAATTGCGCGAGGGTATAATTGAAGCCCGAGCTTTGGGGGATATATATCTTGAAAGTCTTTATTATCAGCAGCTTGTAGAAAGGAATCAGCTTGATGAACTGGAATATAATGCAGGAGTAGATGCCATTGAAAAAGCGCAGGGCTCGATAGCGGCACTGCATAGTGTTCGAGAACTGGCGGCATTACGTCCGGATGATCCCGCGCTCATCGTTCATCAGTCTCGGCTCCATGGTTACCTTGGCGATTATTCCAGCGTTATGAAGCAATGGAATAAATTATTGGCATTGCGCCAGCCGACGCCCGGCGAGGCCCGGCGCTTTGCGGATGCCTACATTATTACTCGGCAGCCCGAACGGGCGCTGCAGGTGCTCACCTCGGCCAGCAACTGGTTTGAGGCCGACGATGACTACCTTAACATAGTGTCATTCCTCGCCTGGAAGACCAGTGAGCGGGGAATTGCCCAGCACGCCAATGAGCAACTGATTGCCAGGGCCAGTAGTGAGCTGGATATCTATCGTTATATAAGAACCAGTGATCCGATAATGTCCCGTGAGCAGGTAGCGCGGCTGAGCAGGCTGTATGAGGATTACGGCAATACCGATGCGTTGCTTGCAGCCATTCAGGCCAGTCTGGATAACAAGGATCAAGAAACCTTTGCCCGCCTGGTCGGGCTTGCCAGTCAGGATCCGATACTGGCAGAAGGCGCCGCCACCTTGCGGTATCGGGCGCAGTTGGCCATCAATAACCGCCATACCGACGAAGCCGCCACGCTTTATCGTCAGCTCCTCACGCTTGCTCCTCATGATGAGGCCGCGATTAATGGTTTGCTCTGGCTTGCCATAGACTCCAATGATCAGGGGGACATTGCTTCCATCTATGAGCAATACCGACATGATCAACAAGACAATAGCGCACTCTGGCTGGTGTTTGCTACCGCTGCCCAGCAGTTGGGGCGGCTTGAGGAAGCCGATCTTTGGTATCAGCGAGTATTACTGCAGAGCGACACTTTTGAAGAGCAGCAGGTTGCGGTATTACTGAGCTACGCCACTTTGTTGGATAGACGTGGCGAAGCAGAAAAGGCGTACCGGCTAAGACGTTATCTCGCTAGCCAGCTGGCCGAACAATTGCTGTTACTGGATGAAGGGGATATCTCCTATCGTTCGTTGGTGGCCATGTTGGTAGGTCAGGAGGCGGCCTTGCAACTGACGGAGCAAGCGCTTATTCGCCAGCCGGATCAGACTCACGCTCAGGAGCTGTTTGGCTATTACCTGGCTATTGGCCAGCCTGATAGTCTGCAGGCCTGGCATCAACATGCTGCCTTTAGCGGCTATGTATTGCCCGACTGGCAACAACTGGCGCTGGCCATCATGGCAAAAAACCGCCCGGCAATGGAAGCTTTGCTGGAGCAGTCCATGAACCTGCCAGCGGCAGATACAAATACCGCTCTGCAATTAACCGGACAACATGACAAAGCCTGGCAGCAGGGGGAGGAGCTGCTCGGCAAGCTGAATGATCCTGAGGCAGAGCGCCAACTGCGTCAGGTACATGTCGGCCAGCACCCTGATCAGGTTCATGGTATCAGTGCTCGGGCAAGCCATAATATCGGATGGGATATTAGTCGTTATAGTCTCGATTATCATGCGTCCCATCAGCTAGGTAACTGGCATCTGGGTACCGATCTGCAAACGGCCGATACGCCAGCGTTACTATCGGGGATTGAGATGCAAGATGAAGCTCGACTTCGTGGTGACGTTCTCTATCGCAGCCATGATAGCCGGTGGTTGTTTGGCGTTGATTTGGCTGATGGCCTCGGAGATCAACGCCTGGGATTGTCTGTCGACTATCAGCGCATCTTGAATGACTACTTGGATGTGTCACTGCAAGTGGCACTGGATGCCCCTGTGGAAAGCAGTCAATTACTCACCCTGGCAGGCAAAAAGCATACCGCCGGCTTCGGTTTCAATTACCGGCCTACACGCCGAGAGTCAGTCTCTTTCCAGTTTGACTGGCATGACATAACAACCCGGTACGGTGACGACATAGGTCAGGGGTGGGACCTTAATCTGCGGGCCAGTGAGCAGTTATTTTTCAACGATCCTGCCTGGCAGATCTATGGCAGCTTGGCCATGCAGCATATCGATCTGAGCGATGCTCCGCTGGATGGCATTAACAAGCAGCATCAGGGAGCGGTTCCGCTCACCAGTGGTGACTTTATTGCCGAAGAATATCAGCGTATTGCCATTGGTCAGCGTGTCTGGCACGGCGCGCCGGGTCAGCCCGGGCCAACGGTACCCGCTCCTCGTTACTGGCTGGACACCTCTTTGGGCTACAACGTTAGTGCTGCTCAACCTGATGTGGCTGTTTCGGCAGGCCTGGGATGGGATGTGCTTGGTAATGATGAAGTCTCGTTGTCAGTTGACTGGCAGAGCCAGGATCGTAATGGTGATGACGCTTTTAAGTTGTCGTTAGGCTACACCTATCGCTTTTAAGGGAATATACCTATGAAAAAAATATGGATGCTCGTTTCAACCCTGGCGCTGAGTGCCTGTAGCCACTATCAGGTGCCCGAAAGCCCTAACTTCCCGGCCAATAGTCGCTGGGCCATCATGCCGATGGTCAATAACTCCAGCACACCGATGGCGGCGGAAAAGGCCGAGCAAATACTCGGTACCCACCTTTATGCGAGAGGCATTAATGCCACACTTTATCCTGCCAGTGACGTCAGCGACCTGGCGAGTATTCTCGATAATAATGCCCGGCGGAAAAGTGCACAGGCCTGGCTTGTCAGTCAGAACGTCGACTACGTCATCACCGGATCGGTTGAAGAATGGCATTACAAGAGTGGGCTGGATGGTGAACCAGCTGTGGGAATTACCCTGGAGGTACAATCCGCTGGCGATAACGTTACCCAGTGGCGGGCAAGTGGCGCCCGCAGCGGCTGGGGACGGGAAAGTGTCAGTAGTGCCGGCCAGAAGGTCATTGATGAACTGTTGAATGGCCTGAATGTCGAGCAAGGCCAATAACGTAGAAGGCGGGAATGGCTTATGAGCACTTTACAGAGTCGAATGACGTCAGGTTTTAAGCGAGAGAGCATTGCCTGGTTGGAGACCTTGGTGGTTTCAGTCATTACCCTTTATGTCTGGTTACAATCCGGACTCCCTGTCTCTACGGAAGCGACACAGTCATTTTTCTGGCCTTTGCTCGGCCCTTTATTAGTGGCACTACGCTATGGCTTTGCCAAGGGTTTTACCTGTGCGCTACTGATGCTGGCCGGACTTGCGAGCATCATGAGCACTCAGGGTGAGCTGGCTCTTTTTCCGTTCTCGATAGCGGTAGGAATCTTGCTGGTAGCCATGCTGGCTGGTGAGTTTCATGATCACTGGCAGGTGTTGAACAACAAGCGTTTGCGGGAGTACAAGGAGATGAGCCGCAAGCTAGAGAGTTTCACCCAAAGCTATCATTTGCTTAAGCTTTCCCATGATAAGCTGGAGCAAAGAAGTGCCGGTCAGACCGTCAGTCTGCGTGCCAGCATCAGCTCCCTGCATAACATGGCCACCTCGCTCAGCTCAAATCGCCTCGATAAGCTCGGTCAGCCGATCCTGAACCTGCTGGCAGAAATTGGTGGTCTGGAAGTCGCAGGCATCTATTTGGTCATCAATGGCAAAGTGGATGCCGAACCTAAAGCCAAGCTCGGTGATTATCATGAACTGGACCTTGATGATCCTATGTTGCAGAGCATGTTGAGTGAGCTCACCTTGTTGTCGGTTGCAAGGATGGAAGCTCACCAGGCGCATCCGTCCCGTTACCAGCTCTGCATCCCCCTGCTGGATATCCAAAAAAATCTGCGCGCGGTAGTGGTGGTGGAAAGCGCCAGATTCTTTCAGCAAACACTCGCGGATCATGCCTTGCTCTCTCTGGTTGCCAATCACGCCGCCAACCTGCTCAGCGACACGCTGGTGACGCCGTTACTGATGCCGGAACAAGGTGGGCTCTTCCTTGAATACCTGGATCAGGCTGAGCAGAATCAACGCCAGTTTGGTATTGATAGCCAGCTGGTGGTGTGTACGGCCAGCAACCATCTTCAGAAAAAACGTCTGGACGCTATCGTCAACCATCGCCGTGGTGCGGATATTTACTGGGTCTGTCAATCTTCTACCGGAGCACCTTCGCTGTTTGTGCTGCTACCACTCTCGTCGATAACCGATGCCCGCGACTATATGCAACGCGTCGAGCACCTGTTTGGTCTCAGTGCCAGCTCCACGCTCTCGGATTTCGGTATGCAGGGGCCTTTTTCAGTCAAGAAAGATCTCGAGGACATCAGGAGTCTAACCTACCAATATGGAGCCTTCGATGAGAGTCCTGCTATTCATTCAAGCCATCGTCATTGAATGCTTTTGCATTTATTTGTTGGCCAATTCCAGCCTGGACAGGTCTGGCTGGTTATTGCTGGGAGCAGGCCATGCTGTTGCCTGTGCCTGCTTTACCGGCTGGTGTTGGCTGATGCTGCCGGCAAAATACTGCAATCCTCTGCTGGGCTCTTTGTGCTCTCTGTTCTTGTTCCATCTGCTGCTTCCGGTAGTCGGAATTGCAGGCACGACTTGTGTAATGTTGCTGGTCTGGTTTCTGCCCAAGCAACAGCACCGCAGCCATTGGCAGTCCATCGAGGTGCTGAGGCTGCCGTCAGGGCCTGTGGATATCATGGCCCATCCCCCGCTTGGGGCGGGAGCACTCAGGGACATTCTGGTTCACCACGACTCACCGGAGCAACGTTCCCTGGCGGTATCGACCATCAGTCACCTTCCCCGCAAACAGTCCATCCCCTTGCTCCAGCTGGCGCTAAAGGATGTATCCGATGATATTCGTCTGTTGGCGTATGCGGCGCTGGAGAGCATTGAAAACCAAATCAACGAACAGATAGCCTGCTATCAACAGCGTTATGAGCAGCAGCCGCATCCGGACCTTGCCCACGTTATCGCCCAGCATTACTGGGAGCTGTGCTACCTCGGCATGGCGGAAGGTATCCTGAGGAAACATTATCTGGCACAGGCAGAGCAGTATCTCAGAGGGTCGTTTCAGCATACCGGCCATGCGGACTACAGTCTGCTGCTGGGCAGGGTACTGCTTGAACAGCAGCGTCCAGAGGAAGCCATGGCTTATTTAAAGGATGCCCGTCAGCAGGGAGGGCAGCCGGAGCAGGTGGTGCCCTATCTGGCTGAGGCGGCCTATCAGGTAAAAGATTACGACCAGGCTCGTGAATATATTTTCAGCTTGGCGGATAAAAGCGGTAACCGATTAAGCCAGGTCAAGGAGTATTGGCTATGACCAGGGACGTCGATATTTGTCTGCTGCTGGAGGGGACTTACCCCTATGTGCGAGGTGGCGTCTCTAGCTGGCTGCATCAAATTATCAGCGGATTGCCGGAGTATCGGTTTCATATTGTTTTCCTCGGCGGCACGCCGGAATTTTACGGCGCTCCCGTGTATCAGCTGCCGGACAATGTCATTGGCTTTGAAGCGCATTACCTGTTGCACGCGCCAGACAAGCTGACTCCAGCTGCGCGTACCGGTGACAGTGCCATATTCGAAAGATGGGGACAGCTGGTATCTTACCTGGAACAGGCCAAAGAGCCGATTCCCGCCGAGCTGCTGGACGCCATTTTTTCACAGTTAGGTAGTCACAATGGGCTGTCTCAAGCTGATTTTCTCTACAGCCGTTCGTCTTGGGAAGTGCTGAGCAAGCGCTATCGGGATAGCTTTTCTGACCAGTCTTTTGTCGATTATTTCTGGACGTATCGTAATATCCATCGCCCCTTTTTCACGCTGGCGCGCATTGCGGAACATCTGCCCGACGCCAAGGTGTTTCACAGCCTTTCTACCGGCTATGCCGGATTTCTTGGTGCCCTGTGCAGGCAGAAAACAAAACAACCATTCATCATCACCGAGCATGGTATTTATACCAAGGAGCGAAAAATCGATCTGTCACAGGCGAGCTGGATAAAAGATCGTCACAGCCTGATCGATATCAGCATGCACAAAGAAATGGAGCAGACCCGAAAAACCTGGATCCGTTTTTTCGAGCAACTGGGTCTCACTGCCTATCATCAGGCTGACACTATCATCTCGTTGTTTGAAGGAAACCGCCAACGCCAGCACTCCGACGGGGCGCCTGAACACAAAACGCGAGTGATCGTGAACGGCATTGATGTCGGCCGTTTTGAAAAAGCCTATGGCCAACGACCGGTAACTCCTCCCCTGGTGGTTGGTCTGATTGGCCGAGTCGTCCCCATCAAGGATATCAAGACCTTCATCCGGGCCATCCGTGGCGCGGTCGAAATATTACCAGCACTGCAAGGTTGGATTATCGGGCCAACGGAGGAAGACCCCGCCTATGTGCGTGAGTGCGAGCTGCTGATTGCGAGCCTGGGGCTGACCGAGCATGTAAAATTGTTGGGAAACCAGAACGTGGCAGAAATAATGCCCAGGCTTGGGGTGGTCATGCTTACCTCAATCAGCGAAGCCCAACCATTGGTACTGCTTGAAGCCATGGCCTCTGGCATCCCCTGTATCGCCACCGAGGTGGGAGCCTGCAGCGAAATCATCCATGGCGCGCCAGGTGAAGACGCCAGTATGGGGGCGGCTGGAGTCATGATTCAGATTGCCAGTCCGGTACAGGCAGCAAACGCTATTGTAGAGACCTTGACCAATACCTCCCAATGGCAAAAAACCGGTGATATAGGCAGGCAGCGCGTCACTCGTTATTACCACGAAACGGATATGTACGGCGCATATAGAACACTGTATCAGGAGGCCATGAATGGCAGGCATCGGCTTTGAACTTCGCAAAATACTAAAGAAAAACACGCTACTTTCCGTGCTGGAAGCTTATAGCCTGGCGGGTATTATCAGTTCTGGACCTTGGGTTATTTCCATTCTGGCGTTGCTGACCATTGGCCTGCTCGGTATCGGTTCGGTATTTCCGAAGGATGCCATGGTTCAGTTCCTGGTTATCGTGACTTATCTCATGGCCAGCTCGCTTATCATCAGCGGTCTGTTCCAGCTGTTACTCACCCGTTTCATTTCAGATCGGCTCTATGCTGAAGAAGGGGAGAAGGTATTACCCAATCTTCTTGGTTCCATGTTGATTACGAGTGTGATTGCCGGTCTGCTCGGCGCTGCCGTTATGTCCAGTACAGACAGTCTGACACCGGCGATAAAAGTGACCGTTTTTACCTCTCTGGTGCTGTTGTGCAACCAGTGGCTGATCATTATTTTCCTCAGTGGAATGAAAAAGTACTATCGTATTCTGGTCACCATGGCATTGAGCTATGGTTTGATGATGGTCTTGAGCCTGACTATTCCCGGGCTGGATTTACTGGGTCTCTTGTTGATTTTCTGTTTTTGCCAAGCGTTACTGACCTTCTCTTTTCTGCTGTTTGTACTTCGGGATTTTCCGGCCAGGCAACTGGTGGCGTTCGAGTTTCTGCACCGCGGCAAAGCTTTTTATTCTCTGATGGCATGTGGCGTCTTCTATAATCTCGGGGTTTGGCTGGATAAGTTCGTGTTCTGGTTTCGAGAGGAGACATCTCATGCCGTCATTGGCCCATTTCGAGCCTCCTACATTTATGATCTACCTATCTTCATTGCCTATCTGGCGATTATTCCCGGCATGGCCGTGTTTATGCTGGGGATGGAAACCAGCTTCGCCCATTCTTGCCTGAAGTTTTACGCTGCGGTCAGAAAAGGGGCAACCCTGGCCACCATCAGTCAACTCCGAGATAAAATGGTGCTGTCTTGTCAGCGGAGTATTTACGATATTTTCAAGATCCAGGGCATGGCGCTGGCACTGCTGTTGTTATGGTCCGAGGATATTCTTGTCTTGCTGACTATCGATCTCACCTACCTTCATCTGTTCCATGTGGTGCTGGTTGGTGTCAGCCTTCAGGTTCTGGTCATGTCGATTTTGAACGTGATGTACTATCTAGACCGTCGCTACGCCGCCCTGTGCCTGAGCCTTCTCATGATGTGTAGCAACTTTGCACTGGCGAATTACAGCATTGATCTGGGGCCAACCTTTTATGGATATGGTTTCGCTATCACCATGCTGGTCACCACGCTTGTTGGGCTGGTTATGCTAAACAGGCAGTTCAACGATTTGGAGTATCAGACCTTCATGCTGCAGCGCTCTTAGAGAGCGTTCTTTCGGAATGATGGCATGCTGTCATTGTTGATCAACAAGCGATAACGCAGCGGACCGGCACCACAAGCGCCGGTCTTTAAGTGCGGTGATGTTGCGTTCACTTCCTGCTTCGAGTGTGCGAGCTGTGGTTTACCTGTTCTCACCAGAGTAATGCGGGTGGGTTTTTACGGCCGTCAGGCGTAAACTGTTCTCTTACTTTCTGTATTATTCATGGCATGGCTACGACATGAAAACCCTGTTATTTATCGCACTCGGTGGTGCCTTGGGAGCCACATTACGCTTTGGCATCACGGATCTGATGGGGCGTTTGCTGGGCCGTGCGTTTCCTTATGGTACCTTGACGGTGAACCTGCTGGGATCCTTGATGATGGGCTGCATCTTTATACTGGTGCAACAGCAAGTGGTGAGTGCCCACAGCTGGCGGCCTTTCGTGATGGTCGGCATGTTGGGCGCATTGACCACCTTCTCTTCCTTTTCCCTTGATAGCTTATTATTACTTGAGCAGGGTCAATGGCTTAAAGCCATGTTGAATGTGTGCCTGAATGTAGTTTGCTGTATCATGCTGACCTACTTTGGCATGCAGATAACGAGCAGCCTGATGGCTTCTCGTTAGTCCAGGCCGCATATTTGCAGTACACTCACTTACTTTGATTTTATAGGTGCCTTCAGCATGTCAGAACAGCACAAGTCGACGACTCACTTCGGTTACAAGACGATAGAAGCCAACGAAAAAGAACAGATGGTGGCTGGCGTATTTCATTCGGTGGCTACCAAATACGATATCATGAATGATCTGATGTCGTTTGGTATCCATCGGCTGTGGAAGCGTTTTACCATTGATTGTTCTGGCGTGCGAAAGGGTCAGAAGGTGCTGGATCTGGCGGGTGGCACCGGTGATTTGACGGCCAAATTCTCCCGCATCGTTGGCGAAACCGGCCAGGTCGTACTGGCCGACATCAATGACTCCATGCTCAAGGTGGGGCGAGACAAGCTGAGAAACAAAGGCCTTGGCAATAACATTGCCTATGTACAGGCCAATGCCGAGGCGCTGCCATTTCCTGATAATCACTTCGATCTGATTACCATCGCCTTTGGTCTGCGTAATGTCACCGACAAGGACAAGGCGCTGGCCTCCATGCAACGCGTGTTGAAGCCGGGCGGTCGTTTGCTGGTACTGGAATTCTCCAAGCCCCAGCACGAGGTAATGAACAAGCTCTATGACTTTTATTCATTCAATATTTTGCCGAAAGTGGGCAGCATAGTGGCTAAAGACAGCGACAGTTATCAGTATCTGGCTGAATCTATCCGCATGCATCCGGACCAGGAAACCCTCAAGGGCATGATGGAGCAGGCCGGCCTGGAGCAGGTGGAATATTTCAATCTGACCGACGGTATAGTGGCACTGCACCGTGGATTTAAATTCTGATGGCTCCACTGCTGCTGCCCCTGCTCAATGGTACCCTTGAAACGGCCTTCAATCGTTTCATACGTCAAGACGGCGAGCGACTGAAGAAGGTGGCACCCTTGCAGGGCAAGGTGCTGCAGTTGACCATTACCAAGGTGGCCAGCCTCTATTTGCTGTTTTCTGCCGATCGAGTGGCGGTTTTGCAGCAATATGAAGGCGAGGTAGACAGTCATCTCAGTTTGTCGCTTGATGCACTGGGCTTGCTGA
Organism: Oceanisphaera marina; assembly: GCF_014643915.1. Lineage (GTDB taxonomy): Bacteria > Pseudomonadota > Gammaproteobacteria > Enterobacterales > Aeromonadaceae > Oceanimonas > Oceanimonas marina. The sequence goes on along the minus strand of NZ_BMKE01000012.1, from coordinate 93,953 downwards.
AAGACAAAGGCCTGCTGATGCAGTATATCCGCGATGGTCGCATCGACTTGCAGGGCGATCCTGCGCCCTGGCAGGATTTTTCTGCCTTGCTTAAAGACCCTAATATCGATATTGAAGGCTGGCTGGCTCCTTACACCGGAGACATAGTCGCACACCTGCTGTGCCGTCATGGCCGTGAGGCTAAAACGGCGATAGAGCGGCGTGCCTTTGGGTTGCGCGATCAGCTGGGCGATTATATACGGGAAGAAGCGCGTCTGGCGGTGGGGCCGCTGGAGTTGGCCGATTTTAATGATGACGTCACCGAACTGCACAAAGACATGTTGCAGCTGCAGAGACGGCTGGCGACGCTAACAGATAAGGTCAGACATTCATGAAAAAGCTGCGGGAGTTGGTCCGACTCCATCAGATTGGGAAAACCCTGTTCGACTATGGGCTGGATGAGCTGATTCCGGCACGGCTACAGGTCTGGCCGGCGCGCATCGCGAGAAAAAGCCTGTTCTGGCTGAAAAACCGGCACCCTGACCTGTCACGCGGCAAGCGTATTCGCCTGGCACTGGAGCACCTTGGGCCGGTTTTTATCAAGTTTGGCCAGATGCTGTCCACCCGCCGGGATTTGCTGCCACCGGATATCGCCGAAGAATTGGCATTGCTGCAAGACAGAGTACCGCCGTTCGACGGTGTCTTGGCTCGCCAGCAGATTGAAGCCAGTCTGGGGGCCCCCATCAATGAGCTGTTTGATGACTTTGATGAGAAACCGCTGGCATCGGCTTCTATTGCCCAGGTGCACACCGCACGGCTGAAAACCGGCCAGGAAATCGTGATCAAGGTGATCCGGCCCGATATCGAGAAGGTGATTGCAGCCGATGTGAGCCTGATGCATTCCATGGCCAGCCTGGTGGCGCGGCTGGTGCCGGTACGCAGCAGTCGCCTGCGACCGGTTGAGGTGGTGGAAGAATATCGCAAGACCTTGTTTGACGAGTTGAACCTGTTGCGTGAAGCCGCCAACGCCATTCAGCTGCGCCGTAATTTTGAAGGCTCGGGCACCCTGTATGTCCCCGAAATCTACTCCAGTTATTGCCAGGAAGATGTGTTGGTGATGGAGCGTATCTACGGTATTCCTGTGTCTGATATAGCAGCACTGGAAGCCAATGGCACCAACATGAAACTGTTGGCCGAACGGGGTGTTGAAGTCTTTTTTACCCAGGTATTTCGTGACAGCTTTTTTCATGCGGACATGCATCCGGGTAATATTTTCGTCTCTTACGAGCATCCCGAAGATCCCCAGTGGATTGGCATTGACTGCGGCATCGTCGGCACCCTTAACAAAGACGACAAGCGTTATCTGGCAGAGAACTTTCTGGCCTTCTTCAACCGGGATTATCGCAAGGTAGCCGAGCTGCATGTGGAGTCGGGCTGGGTACCCGCCGACACCAAGCTGGAAGAGTTCGAGTCGGCGATTCGTACCGTGCTGGAGCCTATCTTTGAAAAACCGCTGTCGGAAATTTCCTTTGGTCATGTACTGCTGAATCTGTTCAATACCGCCCGACGCTTCAATATGGCGGTGCAGCCGCAGCTGGTATTGCTGCAAAAAACCCTGCTTTACGTAGAAGGGGTTGGTCGCCAGCTCTATCCGCAGCTCGACTTGTGGAAAACCGCCAAGCCGTTTCTGGAAGAATGGATGCAGAATCAGGTTGGTTACAAAGCCGTAATCAATGCAGTAAAGGAAAAAGCGCCGTTCTGGGCTGAAAAGTTGCCTGAATTGCCTGAATTGGTTTATGACGCCCTGCGTCAAGCCAAGTTGCAGCAACGGCAGGTACAAGGGATATACAATCAATTTTCCCAGCAGAATAAAAGCCAGGGCAAGGGGCGCTTTTTATTGGCCATGGGGGCGAGCATACTGCTGGCCAGTACCTTGCTGCTGGGAATGGATAAAACCGAGTGGGCCATGTCTGGCTTGGTACTGACTTTGGTTGTATGGTTGCTGGGCTGGCAGAAAATAGCGCGTTAATGTGATCTGATATCAAGGTATTGTCATCAAGCTCGGATATCATGTTGTTTTACTTTTTGCATAGGAAAAATGGCCATGGGTGGAATCAGTGTTTGGCAGCTGCTTATTGTGGTTTTGATTGTGGTGCTGTTGTTCGGTACCAAGAAATTACGCGGTATGGGCAGCGATTTGGGCTCTGCGGTCAAAGGCTTTAAAAAAGCGATGAGCGATGACGATAAAGAAAGCGAAAAAAATCAGCAAGATGCTGACTTCAAACAGGAGTCTTTGGCTGATAAAAAAGAACAAACCGATGCTTTCACGCCTAAAGATCAGGAAAAAACCAAAGACAACGATCGAGTATAATCATGTTTGATATCGGTTTCTGGGAGCTGGTGGTTATCGCCGTGGTTGGACTTCTGGTCTTGGGGCCGGAGCGACTGCCGGTGGCGATCAGAACCGTATCTCGAGTCTTCAAAACGGTGCGCGATACTGCCAATGCGGTGAAAACCGAGCTGTCGCAAGAGCTGAAAATGGAAGAGCTGCATCGGGATTTGAAAAAAGCCGAGCAGCTCAACATGAACAAGCTGAGTCCTGAGCTTCAGGAGTCGGTTGATCAGCTAAAGGATGCGGCGGCTTCCGTCACGCGTCCCTATGAAAAAAAAGCCGCGCCAAACGATGATGGCGATCAGGCAGCATCTTCTCAAGCACCGCAGGATAAATCGTAAATGAACCAGATACATCAGCCACTGATCAGCCATCTGGTGGAGCTGAGAGGCCGATTGTTGCGTGCATTCGCGGCTATAGTGCTGGTTTTTCTGGCCTTGGTCTATTTTGCCAACGACATTTACAGCATTTTAGCCGAGCCGCTGCTGCGACAATTGCCCGCCGGCACCAGCATGATTGCTACCGGCGTTGCGACGCCGTTTTTAACGCCGATGAAACTGACCCTGATAGTGGCGTTCTTTCTGGCCATTCCCTATGTGCTGTATCAGGTGTGGGCCTTTATCGCGCCCGGGCTTTACAAGCATGAAAAACGGCTGATAGCGCCACTGGTGTTTTCCAGCGCCTTGTTGTTTTATGCCGGTGCTGCTTTTGCCTACTTTGTGGTGTTTCCGCTGGCCTTTGCATTTTTTACCAACATGGCCCCGGAAGGGGTCACCATTGCCACCGACATTGCCAGTTATCTCGATTTTGTACTTGGCCTGTTTATCGCCTTCGGCATTGCCTTTGAAATTCCCATCGCCACCATTTTGTTATGCTGGACTGGGGTGACCACGCCGAAGGAATTGGCCAGCAAACGTCCCTATGTGATTGTGGTGGTGTTTATTGTCGGTATGCTGCTGACGCCGCCGGATATTATTTCCCAGACTCTGCTCGCCATTCCCATGTGGATGCTGTTTGAAGTGGGTGTGTTCTTCGCTCGCTTCTATACCCGTAACACCGACGATGAGGAAGAGCAGGACCAGGCGTCATGATTGATATTGGAGTGAACCTGACCAACGGTCAGTTTGATGATGACAGAGACGACGTCTTGGTGCGCGCCAAGGCGGCCGGCGTGTCTTCCCTGGTGCTAACGGGGACCGACCTGGCCGAAAGTCTGGCAGTGGCGGACTATGCAGCCAGCCAGCCAGGCTTTTGCTATGCTACCGCAGGCATTCATCCTCATGATGCCAAGACCTTCGATGAACACAGCCTGAACAGGCTGCGCGAGCTGGCACTGCGCCCCGAAGTGGTGGCCATTGGCGAGTGCGGCCTGGATTACAATCGCGATTTTTCGCCGCGTCCGCAGCAGGATACGGTATTTGAAGCCCAGCTGGCATTGGCTGCCGAATTGCAGTTACCGGTATTCATGCATTGCCGCGATGCCCACCAGCGCTTCATGGATATTCTTGCCCCCTGGCGAGACAAATTGCCGGCGGCCGTGCTGCATTGCTTTACCGGCAGCGAAGCCGAACTGCGCGATTGTCTGGCCCTCGATTTACACATGGGTATTACCGGCTGGATTTGTGACGAACGCCGTGGCCAGGAGCTGCAGCAGCTGGTGTCGCTCATTCCGGGCAATCGTTTAATGATCGAAACCGACAGCCCCTATCTGCTCCCCCGTGATTTGCCATTCAAGCACCATGGTCGGCGCAATGAGCCGGCCTACTTACCTCATATTGCACATCGTATTGCCGCCTGCCGGGGCGAACATCCCGACCTGCTGATTGCCGAGACTACGGCGACCAGCCGCGCCTTTTTCCGTATTTAGGAACGATTCAGGATTCACTTTGGAGTAGCTATGACTCAACAGATATTTGGTGGTTTTCATTCACGACGCCTGCGCCGTACCCGCAAACACGACTTTAGCCGTCGTTTGGTGCGAGAAAACACGCTCACGGTTGATGATCTGATTTATCCGGTATTTGTATTGCCGGGTATCCAGCGCCGCGAAGCGGTTGAGTCCATGCCTGGCATAGAACGGTTATCCATTGATTTACTGCTGGAAGAAGCCGCCGAGCTGGTGCAACTTGGGGTGCCCCTGATTGCACTATTTCCGGTGGTCAATGCCAACCAGAAAACCCTGATGGCAGAAGAGGCCTATAACCCGGAAGGTTTGGCCCAGGAGGCCGTACGGGCATTAAAAGCAGCCTTCCCCGAGCTGGGCGTGATGACAGACGTGGCGCTGGACCCCTTTACGGTGCACGGTCAGGACGGCATTCTGGACGAGGACGGTTATGTGTTGAACGACGTCACTACCGAAGTATTGGTCAAGCAGGCGCTAAGCCAGGCTCAGGCCGGAGCAGACATAGTGGCGCCGTCCGATATGATGGATGGCCGTATTGGCGCCATTCGTCAGGCATTGGAAGAAGCTGGCTTTATCAACACCCAGATCATGGCCTATTCCGCCAAGTATGCGTCCAACTATTACGGTCCCTTCCGCGATGCAGTGGGCTCGGCGGGCAATCTTAAAGGCGGCAACAAGTCTACCTATCAGATGGATCCGGCCAACAGCAACGAAGCGCTGCAGGAAGTGGCTTTTGATATTGAAGAGGGGGCCGACAGCGTCATGGTCAAGCCGGGCATGCCTTATCTGGATGTGGTACGCCGGGTGAAAGATCAGTTTGGCGTGCCCACCTTTGCCTATCAGGTGAGTGGTGAATATGCCATGCACATGGCGGCCATTCAAAATGGCTGGCTGAAAGAGCGGGAAACCGTGATGGAGTCGCTGCTGTGCTTCAAGCGCGCTGGTGCCGATGGCATTTTGACTTATTTTGCCAAACGCGTGGCCCAGTGGTTGAACGAGCGTTAAGCATTAATTTACAGGGTATCCGTCTGCACGGACGGCCTTCACCGAACGGCGGCCACCCTGATGTTTGTCGCCGCCGTTTTCACATCAGATTCCTCATAACGACAAAGAGACAGTAACGACATGACCATTATCCGTAAATCCGTAAGCCAGAAAGTCAGCCGTGTGGTTATCCACAACGAAACCGTTTACCTGTGTGGACAGGTGGCCAAGGACGTGACCGAAGACTTCGTTGGCCAAACCAAACAGGTACTGGCACGTATCGACGAGCATCTGGCAGAAGCGGGCACCGACAACTCCAAGATTCTGTCGGCGTTGATTCACATCAAAGACACCGATGATGTGGCCGCTTTCAACGAACTGTGGAACGAGTGGTTGCCGGAAGGCTGTGCACCGGCGCGCTCTTGTGTGCAGGCACACATGGCCCGTGATGTGGTACTGGTTGAAGTGACCGTGACAGCAGCACTGTAATCTGTGCCATAATTGCGATCATTAAAAAAGGCGCCTGATGGCGCCTTTTTATTTTTGTGAGCGGTGAAGCGTAAAGTGTGCAGGGAACAAAACCCAGATTTCAGATGTGGCGCCTTTTCTGTTGTCTGGGTGTTATTTCGTTCTCTTTACCCTCACTCCTCACGGTGTTTTATAACCAAGGGCCAGCCTTGTGCGGTTTGACGCTGGGCTTCTTGCTGTAATTCGCTGGCGCGCAGATGATGGGTTTTGCTCCAGTTGGCCGGCAGCGTCAGCGTGAGCTGTTGCTCGTTTGCCAGCAATTGAAACTCGGGTACCGTACCCCGGGTGCGGCGCAGACAAAGAATAATGGCCAGGCGTAACAGCCGGGTCAATAAAATCGCCTGCTCGGTTTCTATGGCACTTTGCTGCTGCAATGCCGCCAGCTGAAACTCATCGCGCTGGTTCAGCAACAAGGCGCCTAATAGCTGTTTCTGCGCCGGGGTAAAGCCCGGCAAGTCGATGTGGCGAATAATATAGGCCGCATGCTCGGGGGCGCGTTTGTACTCTATGCTCAGCCCCAGCTCGTAAAGCAGGGCCGACCAGGCCAGCATGGTGTTGGCCGAGGCATCCAGTTGCAAACTGCCGGCAACTTGCTGTAACGCCTCCAAGGCAGTATTACGTACCCGCTCGGCCTGATCTCTGTCGAGCTGATAGCGTCTGATCAGGCTGTCGGCAGTACGCTCTTGGGCGTCACAGTCTTGCCGCTGACCCAGCATGCCGTATATCAAGCCTTCACGCAGCGCTCCACCGGCCAGCACCATGTCTTCTATGGCCAGCAGGTCGAACAGGGCGATAAGAATCGCCAGCCCAGACGGAAACACACTGATGCGATCGGCCTGCAAACCGGGCAGGGCAAGCTGGTCGAGTCGCCCACAGGCAATGGCCTGCTGCTTGAGCTGCAACAGTTTTTTCAGGGTGATCACTTCATCTTCACCCTGGCTTGTCATGATTTCCTGAATGGCCTGTATGGTGCCCGACGCACCAATACATCCCTGCCAGCCCAGCTTGAGATAAGCGCTGGCGACGGGCGTTAATACCTGACGCGCCGCGGTAATGGCGTGCTCGAAGTTCGCTTCGCTTAACACATCATCGGCAAAGTAGCGTTTCAGCCAGGTGACGCAGCCCATGTCCAGGCTGTTCAGCAACAGGGCCGAGGTGCCTTCACCGACGATCAGCTCGGTACTGGCTCCACCAATGTCGATGGCCAGCCGGCGGCCGGTGCCCGATGAAGTCCAGGCCACGCCTTCATAGATAAGGGCGGCTTCTTGTTCGCCGGAAATAATATGAACCGGGTGCCCGAGTATGGCTTGCGCCTGGTTCAGGAAGAGGTCGATATTGGTGGCCAGGCGCAGAGTTGCGGTGCCCACAATACGAATATGGTCGGCGGGAATATCCTGCAATTGCTCGGCGAACAACTGCAGGCAATCCCAGCCTCGTTGCAGTGAGGCAGAGTCCAGGCTGCCGTCGGCTTGCAAACCGGCGGCAAGGCGCACCTTGCGCTTGATCTTGGCCAGAGTACGGCAGGCTCCTGCCACCTCGTGTACCACCAGCATGTGAAAGCTGTTTGAGCCAAGATCGATAGCGGCGTAAAGGTCGCTGTTTTTCACCTGTATCAGCTCCGGCCGCCCTGCGGTTGACGGCGACGATGATGGCCACCAGGACGTCGCTGACCGCCACCTTGACGATCCCGATTACCGCGATTGGCATTGGATCTGTGGTGATGGATGCGGGCGGGTGGCGTTACGTCGGTGAGCAGGGCGTCATTGTCGTATTTGCTGACCGGAATTTCATGCTCAATGTAAGCTTCTACCGCGGGCAGATTGAATACATATTCTTCACAGGCAAAGCTGATGGAGCAGCCGCTGGCACCGGCGCGACCGGTACGACCAATGCGATGCACGTAATCTTCGGCATCGTCGGGCAAATCGTAGTTGAATACGTGGGTCACGTGAGGAATATGCAGGCCGCGAGCTGCCACATCGGTCGCTACCAGAATATCAATGGCGCCGCTGGTGAAGTCCTCAAGAATGGTCAAACGTTTCTTTTGCGGTACATCACCGGTCAACAGACCCACCCTGTGGCCATCTTCAGCCAGCCAGGCATGCACTTTTTCACAGCTGTGCTTGGTGTTGGCGAACACGATGGCCTTGTCTGGCCATTCGGTTTCCATCAAGGTCAGCAGCAGCAGCATCTTGTCTTCTTGCGCCGGGTAGAACAGCTCTTCCTTGATGCGAATGCCGGTTTTGCGCTCGGGCTCGATGGCTACCTGCTCAGGGCTGTTCATGTGCTCGTAGGCCAGCTCCTGCACTCTTAACGACAGGGTCGCAGAAAACAGCATATTGATGCGCTGTGCGGCGGGAGGCATTCGACGGAACAAGAACCGAATATCCTTGATAAAGCCCAGATCAAACATGCGATCGGCTTCATCCAGCACCACCACTTGAATGGCGCCCATATCGATCACCTGTTTTTTCAGGAAATCGATGATGCGCCCTGTGGTACCAATCAGGATATCGACACCGGCATTCAACACCTCGGTTTGCTGCTCGTAGCCTTCGCCGCCATAGGCCAGGCCCAGTTTGAGGCCGGTGCTGGCACTGATGGTGTCGGCATCGTTATAAATCTGTACCGCCAGCTCGCGGGTCGGAGCCATGATAATGGCTCTGGGCTGATTAAGCTGGCGATTCTCTGGAATGGGCGTGGTCAGGAGGTGGTTAAAAGTGGCGGCGAGAAAGGCAATGGTTTTACCCGTTCCCGTCTGGGCTTGCCCAGCGATATCCTTGCCAGCAATTAAATGGGGTAACGACAACGCCTGTATCGGCGTGCAGTTGTGAAATCCTTTTGCTTCCAGTCCGGCGACAACCTGAGGTTGCAGACCCAACTGGGCAAATTTTACGTCTGTTAAGTGTGTTTTGCTCATAACGTTCAGAATATCAGGTTAGGCTTGCAATAATAAACAGGATCATTTGAAATAGGCCAACTAAATTCTACATTCCCTTGATAACCGCGTGTGCGGTGTTGAGCAATAAAACAACTATTTGGAGTTGGAGATGAGTGACAAAATTGTGCAGCTGACCGATGCCAGCTTCGACGCTGATGTGGTTAAGGCCAATGGCCCGGTACTGGTAGATTTTTGGGCTGAATGGTGTGGTCCTTGTAAAATGATCGCCCCCATTCTGGCCGAAGTGGCAGAAGAGTACGAAGGCAAGGTCACCGTGGCCAAGCTGAATATCGATCAGAACGCCGACACCCCGCCAAAGTTTGGCATTCGCGGTATCCCTACTTTGCTGCTGTTTAAAAACGGCGAAGTAGCGGCGACCAAAGTTGGCGCGCTGTCTAAAACTCAGTTGAAAGAGTTTTTGGACGCCAACCTGTAATACCAGAACAAGAGGTGCGCAAGGCACCTCTTGTTGTTTTTGCTAGACGGCCTATCTTTTTAGTGCTAGTTTATTGTTCGTTTGCTAACCTACTTTGTGCCCTTGGGCCCTGCAATTTCAAGTCTCACCCCAGCAGACTTTTCCTACTATTTAACACATCCTGGTTGATAGAAACCCACCACTATGAATCTTACCGAACTCAAGAATACCCCCGTCTCTGAGCTAGTAAAGCTTGGAGAAACAATGGGCCTGGAAAACCTGGCTCGTTTACGCAAGCAAGACATCATTTTTGCCATCCTTAAAGCGCATGCTAAAAGTGGTGCAGATATCTTTGGCGATGGCGTGCTGGAAATTCTGCAAGATGGCTTTGGCTTCTTGCGCAGCGCCGACTCTTCCTATCTGGCCGGCCCGGACGATATATACGTCTCGCCCAGCCAGATCCGCCGTTTCAACCTGCGCACCGGCGACACCATTGCCGGAAAAATCCGCCCACCCAAAGAGGGTGAGCGTTACTTTGCGCTGTTGAAAATCAACGAGGTCAACTACGACAGACCCGAAAACGCGCGCAACAAGATCCTGTTTGAAAACCTGACGCCCCTGCATGCCGACGAACGCATGAAAATGGAACGCGGCAACGGTTCTACCGAAGACATTACCGCACGGGTACTGGATTTGGCATCGCCGATCGGTAAAGGCCAGCGTGGCCTGATAGTCGCACCACCCAAGGCTGGTAAGACCATGCTGTTGCAGAACATCGCGCAAAGCATTGCCTACAACCACCCTGAGTGTGTGCTGATTGTCTTGCTGATCGACGAACGTCCGGAAGAAGTGACCGAAATGCAGCGCATGGTAAAAGGTGAAGTTATCGCTTCTACCTTTGATGAGCCAGCCCAGCGTCACGTGCAGGTCGCCGATATGGTTATCGAAAAGGCCAAGCGGCTGGTCGAACACAAGAAAGACGTGGTGATTTTGCTCGATTCCATTACCCGTCTGGCGCGTGCCTACAACACGGTTGTGCCTTCCTCTGGCAAGGTACTGACCGGGGGTGTGGATGCCAACGCCCTGCACAGACCCAAGCGTTTCTTTGGTGCGGCGCGTAATGTAGAAGAGGGCGGCAGCCTGACCATTATCGCCACTGCTCTGGTAGAAACCGGCTCCAAGATGGACGATGTTATCTACGAAGAGTTCAAGGGCACCGGTAACATGGAACTGCACCTGTCGCGCAAGATCGCCGAAAAACGCGTATATCCTGCAATTGATATTACTCGTTCCGGTACTCGTCGCGAAGAGCTGCTGACCACGTCGGACGAACTGCAGAAAATGTGGATCTTGCGTAAAATCGTTCATCCCATGGGTGAGAGCGATGCCATCGAATTCCTGATCGATAAATTGGCCATGACCAAAACCAACGACGAATTCTTTGATGCAATGAAACGCCAGCAGAAATAAGCCTGATCTGACAAAAAAAACCGCGGCCGGTCCGCGGTTTTTTATTGGTCAACAGATCTTGAATGAATCGGGTATAATCAACGGCACTTGTCGATGCTCTTGGAATAAACCTATGAAATATAAGGACTTGCGTGACTTTATCACGCAGCTTGAAGCTCAGGGCGAACTCAAGCGTATTCAGCATGAAATCGACCCCTATCTGGAAATGACCGAGATTTGCGATCGCACCCTCAAGGCGGGCGGTCCTGCTCTGCTGTTTGAAAACCCCAAGGGCTTTGATATGCCGGTGCTGGGCAACCTGTTTGGTACGACCAAGCGGGTGGCCATGGGCATGGGCCAGCAGGATGTGGGCTCGTTACGCGAAGTGGGACGCTGGTTATCGTATTTGAAAGAGCCGGAGCCGCCCAAAGGCCTTAAAGAACTGATGGAAAAACTGCCTATTTTCAAACAGGTGCTGAATATGCCGGTCAAACGGCTGAAAAAAGCGCCCTGTCAGGAAATGGTGCTGGAAGGGGATCAGGTCGATCTCACGCAGTTGCCGATTCAGCATTGTTGGCCGGGCGATGCGGCACCGCTGATCACCTGGGGGCTGACCATTACCCGCGGGCCTTACAAAAAGCGGCAGAACCTGGGTATCTATCGCCAGCAGCTGCTGGGCAAGAACAAGGTCATTATGCGCTGGCTCAGCCACCGCGGTGGTGCGCTGGACTTCCGGGAGTGGCAAGAAGCCAATCCCGGCCAGCCTTATCCGGTGGCCGTGGCGCTGGGCGCCGATCCGGCCACCATTCTCGGTGCGGTGACGCCGGTGCCGGATACGCTGTCGGAATATGCCTTTGCCGGTCTGTTGCGTGGCAGTCGTACCGAAGTGGTCAAGTGTATCGGCAGTGATCTGGAAGTGCCGGCCAGTGCCGAAATCGTGCTGGAAGGTTACATTTATCCCGATGAAATGGCACCGGAAGGGCCTTATGGGGATCACACCGGCTACTACAACGAGATTGATGAATTTCCGGTATTTACCGTAGAGCGTATTACGCGCCGCCGTGATGCGATTTATCATTCCACCTATACCGGGCGACCACCGGATGAGCCGGCCATTCTGGGAGTGGCATTGAATGAGGTGTTCGTGCCCATTCTGCAAAAGCAGTTTCCCGAGATAGTCGACTTCTATTTACCGCCTGAAGGTTGCTCTTATCGCATGGCGGTGGTGACCATTAAAAAGCGCTATCCGGGCCATGCCAAACGAGTTATGCTCGGCGTTTGGTCTTTTTTACGCCAATTTATGTATACCAAGTTTGTTATCGTGTGTGATGACGATATCAACGCCAGAGACTGGAATGACGTGATTTGGGCGATTACCACCCGAATGGATCCAGCACGCGATACCACCCTGATCGAACATACTCCCATCGACTATTTGGATTTTGCCTCACCGGTGTCCGGCCTTGGCTCCAAGATGGGCATGGATGCGACCAATAAGTGGCCGGGTGAAACCGACAGGGAATGGGGCTTACCCATCGTCATGACAGACGAAGTAAAACAAAAGGTCGACCGCTTATGGGATCAATTGGGAATCCTGGATTCGAGCGCCAAACAGAATGAAATCAAAGGATAGTCATGCAGAAAGTAACATGTAGTGTGGAAGCCCTGGAAGAAATGGCCGATACCCTGTGGTATGTACGGTTAAAGCCGGAAGTACCCGTGGATTTTCTTCCTGGCCAGTATTTACTGGTGGTAATGGCAGAAGATGACAAACGTCCGTTTTCTATTGCCAATACCATGAATGACGAAGGTGTGTTGGAGCTGCATATTGGTGCGACTCCCGACAACACTTATGCCATGCAGGTGCTCAAGCGCATGCAGGATCAGGGACAGATTGAGGTGCAGCTGCCGGCGGGCAAGGCGCATTTGCGTGAAGACTCACACCATCCGGTGATCCTGATGGCCGGCGGTACCGGCTTTGCCTACACCCGGTCCATCTTGCAGCAGATGCTGGCCGACGGTTTGCGCCAGCCAGTGTTTTTGTATTGGGGCGTTCGCCATGAGGATCACCTGTATGCCGACCAGGAAATGAAAGCCTGGGCTGCCGAGCATAAAGAGCTGACTTATGTACCAGTGTTGCAGAATAGCGAGCACTGGCAAGGCCGCACCGGTTTGGTGCATGAAGCTATCATGGAAGATTTTCCCAGCCTGTCCGGTTATGACGTTTATATTGCCGGACGTTTCGAAATGGCGGGTGTGGCGCGCGAAGCCTTTAAAGAAAAGGGCATAGAGCCGGATCAGTTATTTGGCGACGCCTACGAGTTTATTTAGACGCGTCAAGGAACAGGGAAGCTTGCTTCCCTGCTTTTACTGCTTGGAATCCCTCGCTCCTGGCGCCAGAGAGCGATCAAGTACATGAATATTACTCAGCGCTAGCGCTAAACCAGCCAATGCAACCTGCTCGGCTAACTCAGCCTTGTTCATCCTGAACATCGGTCAGTTTGCGTTCCAGCAGTGCCAGTTTTGCTTCCATATCATTGAGCTTTTCACGGGTACGCAACAGTACCTTGGTTTGCACATCAAACTCTTCTCGCGTCACCATATCCAGTTTGCCCAGCTGTGCCTGTAATACGGTACGAATGCGTTTTTCTGCCTCTTCGCCCATGTTCTTGATGCCGCTGGGCAGGCTGTTTTGAATCTGTTTGGCGATGTCTTCCAGTTTTTTAGGGTCTAACATGATGATCTCCTTGGGCTATGGCGGCATTTTAGCCTTAATTATCGCCTACCGTCAGGTCAGAGTGGTCATTTTGCGTTAAAAGTGCGAACAGAATGACTCAGTCGGGTGACAGCGCAGTTTGCTGGAAGGCCAGGATCAGTGGGTCGTCCAGCCGTTTCTTCAGCAGACACACGCCCACTTCAATCGACTTGAGTGCCGGGCTGGACGCCAATACGCGCACCTTGTCTCCCATGGGGCTGTGATCGATGACCACCCTGGGCACAACGCCAATGCCAAAACCCAGCGCCACCATGCCAATAATCGCCTCGTTCCCCGCCACTTCGGCATAGATGTTGGGGCTAATGCCCTTGGCCTTGAACCACTGATTGGCGCGTTTTCTGGCCACCCCTTGCTCGGATACAATCACCGGCAAGCGGTGCCAATCCAGCGGTCGCTGCTCCAGCAACTCGCTGACCGGACCCGCAGTCGTCGGCGCAATAAACACCATGGGCACGGTTTGCAGGTTGATAAAATGCACCTTGGCGGGGAGGGCATCGGGCCGGGCGGCAATGGCCAGCTCGGTTTCATCGTCGAGTATCTTGTCGATGGCCAGCGCCGGATCGCCGGTTTCGAGCCGGATTTCGAGGCGGGGATAACGGCTGCGAAAGCGCTCCAGGATCCCGGGCAGCAGAAAATAACTGGCGGTGACCGAGCAAAATACCCGCAGTCGTCCCTGCAGGTTATTATCCCCATGTTTCAGGGTTTGCTTAAGGTGTTGCCAGTCGGCCAGCCAGCGCAGGGCAAATTGCTGTAGTTGGGCCCCGGCAGGGGTCAAAGTGACGCTGCGATTGTCGCGGACCAGGAGTTCGCAACCCGTGTCCTGTTCCAGTCGTTGAATGGCGCGACTCAGGGTAGAGGGGCTGACCGCCATGGCATCGGCGGTGTGACCAAAGTGCAGGCTTTGGCTGAGATGTATAAAGAGTTCGAGGTGGCGAAAGTCCATGGGATTCCATTGGTTGACGTTTCATAAAATGAAATACTCTGTTCCGAATATATCATTTTAAGCAATGAACGGCTTGGGGTATAGTCACTGTGTCGCCACCGCTCGCGGTGCAGGAATTTATATTAAACGGATTAACAGGAAGAACATCATGGCTAACAATTACTTCAATACCTTGAATCTGCGTCAGCAGCTCGACCAGTTGGGCAAGTGCCGCTTCATGCATCGCAACGAATTTGCCGATGGTTGTAACTACCTGAAAGGCAAGAAAGTGGTTATCGTTGGCTGTGGCGCCCAGGGTTTGAACCAGGGCCTGAACATGCGTGATTCTGGCCTGGATGTTGCCTATGCCCTGCGTGCAGAAGCCATTGCCGAAAAGCGTCAGTCGTTCAAGCAGGCGACTGAAAACGGCTTTAAAGTGGGCACCTATGAAGAGTTGATCCCGACTGCCGATCTGGTCATGAACCTGACTCCAGACAAGCAGCACACTTCTGCCGTTAACGCCGTTATGCCACTGATGAAAGAAGGCGCAGCTCTGGGTTACTCTCATGGCTTCAACATCGTTGAAGAAGGCATGCAGATCCGTAACGACATTACCGTGGTCATGGTTGCCCCCAAGTGCCCGGGCACTGAAGTACGCGAAGAATACAAGCGTGGCTTCGGCGTACCGACCCTGATTGCCGTACACCCGGAAAACGACGCCAAGGGCGAAGGTCTGGCCATCGCCAAGGCGTGGGCATCTGCCACCGGTGGCGACCGTGCCGGTGTACTCGAGTCTTCTTTCGTTGCCGAAGTGAAGTCTGACCTGATGGGCGAGCAGACCATTCTGTGTGGCATGCTGCAGGCCGGTGCTATTCTGGCACACGAAAAAATGATTGCCGACGGTATCGACGCCGGTTACGCAGGCAAGCTGATCCAGTTCGGTTGGGAAACCATTACCGAAGCGCTGAAGCAGGGCGGCATCACCAACATGATGGATCGTCTGTCCAACCCGGCCAAGATCAAGGCGTTCGACCTGGCCGAAGAGCTGAAAGAGCTGATGCGTCCTTTGTTCAACAAGCACATGGATGACATCATCCAGGGCAACTTCTCTGCCGGCATGATGGCCGACTGGGCAAACGACGACAAAGATCTGCTGACCTGGCGTGAAGCCACTGCCGACACCAGCTTTGAGCAGTATCCGGTTAGCGACGTAGTGATCGACGAACAAGAGTACTTCGATAACGCCATTCTGCTGGTAGCCATGGTTAAAGCCGGTGTTGAGCTGGCCTTCGAAGCCATGACCGCGTCTGGCATCATCGATGAGTCTGCCTACTACGAGTCTCTGCATGAACTGCCGCTGATCGCCAACACAGTTGCCCGTAAGCGTCTGTATGAAATGAACGTGGTTATCTCCGATACTGCCGAGTACGGTAACTACCTGTTCGCCAACGCCGCCGTACCTTTGTTGCGTGAGAAGTTCATGCCCAAGGTAAGCACCAACGTGATCGGCAAGCCGTTCGAGGTTGAGTCCAACTCGGTTGATAACCGTCGCCTGATTGACGTGAACGAAGCGATTCGTAACCACCCGGTTGAGACTATCGGCAAGACACTGCGTTCTTACATGACCGACATGAAAAACATCGCCGTTGGCGGTTAATAGATAATAATAAACAGAGCTGCAAACACAGGGAGGCGAAAGCCTCCCTTTTTGGTTTGGGGATTAGGGAACCCAATCCCCAATCCCGAGTCCCCAATCCCTGTTCCCCGTCAGTCTGATATAATGCCCGCTCAATCAAGGGGAGTGAACAATGAGTTTTGACGAGCGTTTTGGGGGGATTGCCCGACTGTACGGGGCCGATGCCCTGGCCCGCTTTGCCACATCACACGTCTGTGTGATCGGCATTGGCGGCGTGGGATCCTGGGCGGCGGAAGCACTGGCTCGTTCCGGTATTGGTGCCATCACCCTGATCGACATGGACGACATCTGCATCACCAATACCAACCGTCAGCTCCACGCGCTCAGTAACCAGATTGGTCAGGAAAAAACCCTGGCTATGGCCGAGCGGATCAGATTAATCAACCCGGAATGCCGGGTGACTGTGGTGGACGACTTCATCAGCCCGGACAATCTGGCGGAGCATCTGTTGCATGATTTTGACTATGTGGTGGATGCCATCGACTCGGTCAAGTCCAAGGTGGCGTTGATCGCCTACTGCAAACGCAACAAGATCCCGGTGATCATGGCGGGCGGTGCCGGTGGCCAGCTCGATCCTACCCAGATCCGGATCAGTGATCTCAGTAAGACGATCCAAGATCCATTGGCCGCCAAGGTACGGGGCGATCTTCGCCGTTTTCACCACTTCAGCAAGAACCCCAAGCGCAAGTTTGGCGTCGATTGCGTGTTTTCCACCGAACAGCCCCGTTACCCGGACGGCAGCGGCGGCATTTGCAATACCAAGAAAGAGTCGGACGGTACCATGAAAATGGACTGCGCCTCCGGCTTTGGCGCCATCACCCACATCACCGCCACCTTCGGTTTCTTTATGGTGAGCCGCGTGCTTTCAAAGCTTGCTACGCAAGCAGCGGAAAGAAAGCCGTAAGCGATCAGCCTTAAGCCGTCAGCACAACAAGATCAAATGATAAAAATAGCGATGAGTGTGTCTGTCGTCTGCGCTTTAGCTGCAGTCCCGTCTCAGCGGGATTCTTTAAAATTATTCTGCTTCGCAGAACCTGCAGCTAAAGCGCAGGGCTACAGGGCCCGGTGTTTATCGTTAACTGACAGCTGAAAGCTTACGGCTTACAGCTGTGTTTTATGGCTTCTACCACG
Organism: Oceanisphaera marina; assembly: GCF_014643915.1. Taxonomy (GTDB): domain Bacteria; phylum Pseudomonadota; class Gammaproteobacteria; order Enterobacterales; family Aeromonadaceae; genus Oceanimonas; species Oceanimonas marina. The sequence continues at coordinate 76,837 of NZ_BMKE01000012.1, read as the reverse complement.
GCCCGCAGGCCGTTCCCCCGAGAGGGGCTCAGGTGTGGCAATAGCTGCAGTTCGCTGAAGTAGGCTTCCATATCGAAGGCCTGGATCTGCTCGCTGGTCTTGTTGTTGAGCGCGGCCAATACTACCGCCATCAGCCCCTTGACGATACGGGCGTTCGAGTCGCTGTGGAACTGCCAACGCCCTGTTTCATCCTGCTTGCTCACCAGCCAGGCCTGACTTTCACAGCCGTGAATGGCGTTGGCATCGGTTTTATCTGCCTCATCCAATGGCGGCAACTGTTTGGCCAGTTTGATCAACTCTTTATAACGCGCTTCCCAGCCGTGGGCCGCTTGAAATAAAGCGCGAATATCGGTGTCGGTAATGGTGTGGCCCAGGGGGTGACTTTGGTTGTGACTAGCGTGCTGCATTAAAAAAACTCCCGTGCTTTATCGATACCGGCCAGCAGGGCGGCAACGTCGTCGGCGGTATTATAAAAGGCGAGCGAGGCACGAATCGTCCCTTGCTCCAATCCCAGAGCCTGCATCAGTGGCATGGCGCAATGATGGCCAGTGCGCACCGCTATGCCCTGCATATCGAGCAAGGTGGCCAGGTCTTGCGGGTGCACGTCATCCACCAAGAACGACACGGCTCCGACGGCGGGGCGGCCAATAACATGCACATCTGGCATGGCAGCCAGGCCAGTCAACAGTTGCTGCATTAACTGCTGTTCGTGCTCAGCCAGAGCCGTGCGATCTTGTGCCGACACATAATCGATGGCCGCACCCAGGCCGATGGCTCCGGCAATATTGGGGGTGCCGGCTTCAAATTTGAACGGCAGCTCGCCAAAACTGGTGCGCGCGAAGCTCACCCGTTTGATCATCTCGCCGCCGGTTTGCCAGGGCGGCATTTGCTCCAGCAAGTGACGCTTGCCGTACAGTACGCCAATACCGGTGGGGCCAAACAGCTTGTGCCCAGAAAACACATAAAAGTCACAGTCCAGCGCCTGCACATCCACCGGCATATGGCCCACCGCCTGGGCACCATCCACCAGCGTAACGGCATTCACCGCCTTAGCCATGGCAATCAGTTCTTTAATCGGGTTGATCACCCCAAGCGCATTCGAGACCTGACCGATGGCCAGCAATTTGGTGCGGGTTGAAAACAGCGTGGCGGCGGCCGCAAGATCCAGCTCGGCAGTCGCGGTAAGCGGGATCACCTTGATGATGGCGCCAGTAGCCGCTGCGACTTGCTGCCAGGGCACGATATTGGCGTGATGCTCCAGGGTCGACAGTATGATTTCATCACCGGCCTTGAGGCTGTGCATACCAAAGCTGTACGCCACCAGGTTGATAGCCTCGGTGGTGCCCCGGGTCCAAATAACTTGCTTGGCCTCGGGAGCATTAATAAAGCGGGCAACCTTGCTGCGCGCGCCCTCAAATGCCTGTGTGGCCTGTCCGCTCAGGGCGTGGGCAGCGCGATGCACGTTGGCATTTTGCTGCTGATAATAGTGACTGAGCGCATCCAGCACGATTTGCGGCTTCTGCGTGGTGGCGGCATTATCCAGATACACCAACGGATGATCGTTTACGGATTGGGCCAGAGCAGGAAAGTCGAGTCTAAGAGTCTGTATATCGAATGCCATGATAAGTTCAGGTAAATAAGCGCTGGCAAGATCATGTGCGGTTAAGCATGAAGTGTAAAGGGTAAAGAGGACAAGATAAGCCAAATCAAACCCTATTTCGCCACGGAATCCACGGAAGAACACGGAAACATTAACATGGGATAAGATCGAAAAGTGCCAAAGTGTTTTTATTGGTAAGAGCGAGTTTACAAGCTGCCAGAAGGACGCTTGGCCTTTCGCCTGCCGGTGGCAACCGTTAGAATACGTGCCCTGTTCAACTGTCGGAATGCCCTCATGAAACTGAATCCAGCCCAAGACGATGCCGTGCACTACATTGGTGGCCCCTGCCTGGTGCTGGCGGGCGCCGGCAGTGGCAAGACGCGGGTAATCATCAATAAAATCGCCTATCTGGTGCGAAAGTGTGACTATAAAGCGCGAAATATCGCCGCCGTAACCTTCACCAACAAGGCGGCCCGTGAATTGAAAGAGCGGGTGTCACAAGCCCTGGGCAAAAGCGAAGCGCGGGGCTTGATGGTATCGACTTTTCATACCCTGGGCCTGGATATTATTCGCCGCGAACACAAGACGCTGAATTTAAAGGCCGGCTTTTCACTGTTTGACGATCAGGATCAGCTGGCGCTGTTAAAGGATCTGACCGAGCAGGAGCTGGACGGCGATAAAGACGCCCTTGGCCGCTTGATCAGCACCATTTCCAACTGGAAAAACGATCTGGTATTACCGGCGCGGGCGGCACGACTGGCGAACGATCCCGAGTTGGTGCTGTTTGCCGAGTGTTATGCCCGTTATCAGCGCCAGATGAAGGCCTATAATGCGCTGGATTTTGACGATCTGATCCTGATGCCCACCTTGCTGCTGAAAACCAATCACGAAGTGCGGCAGTACTGGCAAAACAAGATCCGCTACTTGCTGGTGGATGAATATCAGGACACCAATACCAGCCAGTATGAGCTGGTCAAGCTGCTGGCCGGTGAGCGCGCACGCTTTACCGTGGTGGGTGACGACGATCAGTCGATTTACTCCTGGCGCGGGGCGCGGCCGCAAAATCTGGTGTTGTTAAAAGAAGACTACCCGCAGCTCAAGGTAATCATGCTGGAGCAGAATTATCGCTCGCGCGGACAAATTCTGCAGTGTGCCAATATTCTGATTGCCAACAATCCCCATGTGTTTGAAAAGCAGCTATTTTCCGAAATGGACTATGCGGCGCCGGTGCGGGTGCTGTTTGCCAAAAATGAAGAGCATGAAGCGGAGCGGGTGGTCGCTGAGATCATGGGCCACAAGTTCATGAACGGCACCCGCTTTGGTGATTACGCGATTCTGTATCGGGGCAATCATCAGTCGCGGATGCTGGAAAAACAGCTGATGACCAACCGTATTCCCTACAAGATCAGCGGCGGCACCTCGTTTTTCTCTCGCACCGAAATCAAAGACATAATGGCGTATCTGCGCCTGTTGGTGAACGCCGATGACGATAACGCCTTCTTGCGTGTCGTGAATACGCCGCGCCGTGAAATTGGCCCCACCAGCCTGGAAAAGCTGGGGACCTACGCCAATAGTCGAGGTAAAAGCCTGTTTGCCGCCAGCTTCGAGCTGGGGTTGGAACAAACCCTCGACGGGCGCGGCCTGCTGTCGGTTCGCGCCTTCAGCAACTGGCTGGTGCGCCGCGGCGAGGAAGCGGCGCGGGGCAACGCGGTGGAAGCGGTGCGCGACATGATCAAAGACATCAACTACGAAGAATGGCTGTACGAGAGTTCGCCCAGCCCCAGAGCCGCCGAAATGCGCATGCAAAACGTGTCGACGCTATTCAAATGGGTCAGTCAGATGCTGGAAGGCTCCGAGCTGGAAGAGCCGATGACGCTTCCCGAAGTGGTGATCCGTCTGACCCTGCGCGACATGATGGAGCGGGGAGAAGACGAAGATGACGGCGAACAGGTTCAGCTGATGACGCTGCATTCGTCCAAGGGGCTGGAGTTCCCCTATGTATTCATGGTGGGCATGGAAGAGGGCTTGTTGCCTCATCAGAGCAGCATAGACGAAGACAATATCGAAGAAGAGCGGCGCCTGGCCTACGTGGGAATTACCCGGGCCCAGCAAGCACTGACTTTTACCCTGTGCCGGGAGCGACGCCAGTTTGGCGAACAGATACGGCCCGAACCGAGTCGTTTCTTACTCGAACTGCCGCAGCAGGATCTGGACTGGGAACATAATCGCAAGCCTCCCAGTGAAGCGGAACGCATGCAAAAAGGCCAGAGCAGTGTTGCCAACCTGCGGGCCATGCTCAAGAAAGGATAGCTATCAGCGGTCAGCTGTCAGTAAAACCATGGATGCTGGCGAGAGTCGTACTATGCAGGGAGACTTCGGTTGTGCTTGCATACCATGCAAATATTGCTCGAAGCAGTCGCGCTGCTGCTTCTTGCGGCAGGCACAAAAAAGCCGCATTGCTGCGGCTTTTTATCAACATGGCTCAGCGCCCTTGTTTTACTTAGATGGCGTCTATCATGTAATCAACGGCATGGGCAATTTCTTCATCCGAGCAATTGCCGCACGCACCACGAGGTGGCATGGCGTTAAAGCCATTCAGCGCGTGGTTCAGCAGAGTGTCGCGACCCTTGGCAATACGTGGTCCCCATGCGTCAGCGTCGCCTTTAATGGGCGCACCGGCTGCACCGGTAGCGTGACAGGCAGAACACGCGGCGTTAAAGACCGCATCTCCGCTGCGTGGCTCCGCGGGTTCGTCGCTGCTGCCTGCGGCGGCAGTGTCGACAATACCTTCCAGATCGGCAGCGGTATAAACGCTACCTACCGGTTTGGTACGTTCGGCAATGGCTTCAGGCGACATTTCATTGGCGGCATAAGCCATACCACTTAACGCGGCAGCGGCAACACCGGCCAGCAACAGGTTTTTTAACAGGCTCACCTTTTTATTCTCCCAGTTGGCTTATTCATTTCCATTAATCTTGTTAAACCAGCGGAGTATACCGTAACTATCACGGTCATTAAACGGCCAGCTTACGGTGTAAACCAGTAAAGAAAAGGGTTTTTTTCTCGCTCCGTACACCATTGCAGCTAGGCAGCAACAGAATTCTTTATGTTATTATTGAGGTCTCTTGACGTGAAAATGGCCGCGAATATATTGGAGCGTCGAATAATAATGGACGATAACTACATGCAGAACACTTCTAACAACCCCACCCAAGACGAGGTGATGGATCAAATAGACCGCATTGTTGGTCTTTGGCAGCAGGTTCGTCCCGACCTCGAGCTAGGCAGTACCGAAGTAATTGGGCGCATAGTGCGTCTGGAATACTTTATTACCCGTCGAGTGCTGCAAGACCTGGCACATTATGATTTGAACGTGGGTGAATTTGATGTGCTGGCGGCGTTGCGTCGTTACCCGCCAAGCTTTCAGCTATCGCCCAATCAGCTGCAGAGCATGGTGCTTATCTCTTCAGGCGCCTTGACCAATCGCATTAATCGGCTTGAAAGTCGGGGGCTGGTCAGCCGTGCCCAGGCGGATCATGACAGGCGTGGTGTTATCGTGACCCTTACCGAACAGGGGTTCAAGGTACTGGAAGAAGCGGTCAAGCATCATTTGGCGGCCGAGGCCGAGCTGGCCAATACGCTGACCCCAGACGAGCAGCAGCAAGCCGCAGCCTTGCTGAAAAAGATGCTGATCGCGATAGAAGACTGAGACATGCTTCAATTTTATAGCGATCGTGCAATAAAGTTGGGGTGATAAGATCGCGCATTATCGATTCTCTGCTGATAATCAAATGAGTCGCACTCGGAGGCTCGGGCCGGTTGACGACATCAATGCAGATTGACCGAGCGGCCCAAGGGCCATCTAGGAGGTTATTGAATGAAGTTATATTACAGGCCTGGTGCTTGTTCACTCGCTTCCCACATAGTGTTGGCTTGGCTGGACTTGCCCTATGAGCTGGAGCTGGCGGATACGCGAGATCCGGAATTTATTAAAATTAACTACCTGGCCACGGTGCCGGTGCTATTCACCGAAGAAATGGGCGCCTTGTATCAAAACAGCGCCATTTTACGTTATTTGTCTCGCTTGCCAGAAGGAGCCCACTTGGGCCCGGGGCAGGATCCGGTCATGAATTGTCAGTGTGATTACTGGCTGAGCTTCTTTAACGCCGATGTATACCGGGCATTCGCGCCGTATTTCAATCCGGAAAAATATACCACCGACACCAGTGCCGAGGCGAAAAAGGCCATCAAGGCCGCCGTGCCAGCCCAGGTTATCCCCTTGTTTAAGCGCATGGACATCCATCTGGCTAGTCGAGATTATTATCTGGAAGATGAGCGGGGCATTATCGATGCCTGCGCCTTTGTCTACTGCTACTGGGCGACCAAGGTGCTGCCCAATGGCCTGGATGATTATCCACACGTGGCACGCCACTTTGCGGACATGAAAGCCGATCCGGCAGTACAGAAAGTAATGGCAGTAGAAGGATTGAAATAGCGGTACACGATCAGCTGGTCTGGTTGAACGTTTACAGTCGGCTGATGACGTTATTTTTAATGTCGGGCCACGATTAAAATGGTGCCCATCACCGTCACGGCGGCACCCAGCCAGGCACCATTGGCGGGGCGCCGTTTCATCAGCAGCCACAACAGGGGTAACACCAGTACCGGGCTTACCGAACTCAGCATGGCCACCATCCCCACCTCCCCATAACGCAAGGCCAGCAAAATCAATGTCATTCCCACCCCCATGGCCAGAAAGGCATTCATGGCCACCATGCCAAAGATCGGCCAGTTGATGCGTTGCAGGGGTTTAGCGACCGACCAACCGCACCACAGCAAGCCCAGATGAGCCAGAAAGGCAGTGCTCATGCGTACCGCCGACGCAGAAACAGGGTCGACGACGCTCAGCTCATCCATCATCACCGGTTTTACCATCAAGGTGGCCACCGATTGGCACAGGGCGGCCAGTAATCCCAGGGCAATGCCTGGCCAGGGGGAACCGTTGTCCTGCTCCCAAGCATGGGTTTCGTTGGCGCGCTTGCCCATGAAAATGGCGGTCATCACGCCACTCACCAATAACAGGCACCCCACCAGTGTCCAGCCGGCGATCACTTCGCCAAACACCCAATAGGCCAATAGGGCAGAAAACAGCGCATGAGTGGCAAACAGCACTCCAGAGCGGCGCGGCCCAAGGCGATTCATGGCGGCAAACAGGGCAGTATCGCCGATAAAAATGCCGATAAGGCCGGAAATGGCCATGATCCCCAGGCTGTGACTGCTCAGGCTGCTCCAGCCACCGGTTAACACTGCCATGCCCCACAGCATGACGCTGACACAAAACATGCGCCAGCGAGAAAAGGCAAAGGCCCCCAGATGGCGCGCGGCATTGGCGGATAACAAACTGGCCACGGCCCAGCAGGCTGCCGCCGCCAAGGCGAGGTAATCGTATGAAAAGGACATGTATCACTGCAAATCAGCGGGAAAGGCTCAGTCTAGCAAGTTTGGGAACAGAGCAAAGCCAGATTTGCCACTCCGGCGGTTAGCGGGTTTAATAACGGCTCGCGGCAACCATTCCCTGTTAATCATAAGAGTCACTATGCGCATATTGCACACCTCCGACTGGCATCTCGGCCAGCACTTTATGGGTAAAACCCGTTTTGAAGAACATCAGGCCTTTTTGCGTTGGCTGGTGGAGCAGGTGCATACGCACGAGATAGATGCGGTTTTGGTGGCGGGTGATGTGTTTGATACCGGCACGCCGCCCAGTTATGCCCGCGAGCTGTATAACGGCTTTATCGTTGAACTGCAGCAAACCGGTGCGCAGCTGGTGATACTGGGTGGGAATCATGACTCTGTAGCCATGCTGAACGAGTCGCGCAGCCTGTTGGAGTGCCTGAATGTGCAGGTGATTCCGGGGGTGCTGGCCGATGCGCAGCATCAGGTGATCACGCTGCACAATAGTGCCGGTGAGCCGGGGGCTGTGTTGTGCGCGGTGCCGTTTATTCGCGCCCGTGAGGTAATGGCCAGTGAGTCGGGACAAAGTGCCGCCGACAAGCAACATACCTTGCAGCAGGCGATTGCCGGTCACTACCAGCAATTATTTGCCCAGGCCGAACAGCGTCGGCAAGCTCATGGTCGCCCCTTGCCTATTATTGCCACCGGTCATTTAACCACGGTGGGCGCCAGCAGCAGCGATTCGGTACGCGAAATCTATATTGGCACTCTGGATGCCTTTCCTGCCAGTGCCTTCCCTCCTGCGGATTATATTGCGCTGGGCCATATTCATCGGCCGCAAAAAGTCGGTGGTTATGAGCATATTCGTTACAGCGGCTCGCCCATTGCCTTGAGCTTCGATGAAGTGGGCCAGCAAAAAGAAGTGTTATTGGTGGAGGTGGGCCCTGAGGGCTTGGCGGCGGTCACGCCGTTGCCGGTGCCGGTATTTCAGCCCATGGCCAGGGTGAAGGGCAATCTGCAGCAGTTGGCCCAGGCCATGCGAGCGGTGGCGGAGCAAGAGGCGCACCAGCACACGCTGCCGGTATGGCTAGAGGTGACGGTGGCAGAAGACGACTATTTGAGTGACTTGCAACCCAGGGTCGAACAACTGGCCGACGGACTGGCGCTGGAGATATTGCTGGTGCGCCGCCAGCGCACGGCGCTGCTGGATGGGTTGACCGCTGAATCGCGGATCACCTTGAGTGAAATGACGCCGCACGAAGTGTTTGCCCAGCGGCTGGCAGCCGAGGCTTTGCCAGCAGATCGCGAGCAGGCGCTTAACGACCTGTATCAAGGGGTGTTGGCAGAGATGGAGCAAGAGTCATGAAAATCCTGAGCTTGCGGTTAAAAAACCTGAACTCCCTTAAAGGGGAGTGGAAAATCGACTTCACTCAGCCGCCTTTCTGCGACAACGGCCTGTTTGCCATCGTCGGGCCGACCGGTGCCGGTAAAACCACGCTGCTCGATGCGATCTGCCTGGCCTTGTATCACGAAACGCCGCGCATGAAGTCGGTATCGGCCAGCAGCAACGAGCTGATGACCCGCCACACCGCCGACTGTCTGGCGGAAGTGGAATTCGACATCAAGGGCCAGGGTTATCGTGCCTTCTGGAGTCAGCGCCGTTCACGAGACAAGCTGGACGGCAAACTGCAAGCGCCCAAGGTGGAACTGGCCAGCCTGGATGGCACCATTCTGACCAACAAAATCAACGACAAGCTGCGCCTGACGGAAGAGCTCAGTGGCCTGGATTTTGGTCGCTTTACCAAGTCCATGTTGCTGGCGCAGGGGGGATTTGCCGCCTTTTTGCATGCCAATGCCAACGAGCGAGCCGAGCTGCTGGAAGAGCTTACCGGCACCGATATTTATGCCCAGTTGTCGAGGCGGGTGTTTGAGCAAACCCGCGAACAGCAGAGCACTCTGGCCGAGCTTAATGCCCGCGCCCAGGGCATGGAGTTGCTCGGTGACGAGCAGCGCCAGCAGATGCAGGCCGACATTGATGCCGCCGAGCTTGAGCAACAGCAAAAAAGCCATGCCTTGCAGCAAATTAACACCAGCCTGTCCCAGATTACGGCCTACAAGCAGACAACAGAGCAAGTGACTACGGCCCGCCAACAGCAGCAAGAAGCCGAGCAAGCCTGGCAGGGCGGTGAGGCGCAACGTACCCGACTGGCGCGAGCCTTGCCCGCCAACCGTTTGCAAGCTGCCTGGGCCCAGCGAGAGCATAGTCAAACCCGACAACAACAACTGCAGCAGCAGCTTGGCCAGTTGCAGCATGAGCAACAGCAGTTAACCGAACAGCAGCATGAGGGTTGCTGGCAAGGCGCACAGCTGAGCCGGCAGCGAGTGCAGCAGCTAAATCAGGCGCAACAGCAGTTGGGTGAAGAACAGGCTCGGCTGGAGCAAAGCATGGCCGGCAATCCGGTCGCCGAACGGCTGGGTGAATATCTGGCTGACTGGCGTGGGCAAATTCGCGGGCAGGAGAAAGAGCAACGGACTCTGGATATCTTGAAGCAGGATTTGAGCCAGCTGCACACTCAAGTGGACACTGTCACCCGCGAGCAACAGCAGTCGCAACAACAAACGGATGCGGCCCGGCGCGAGCTGGAAACCATCAGCGCCGCCGAAGTACAACAGCAACAACGGCTGGAACAGACACTGGCGGGACAATCGCTGGTCAATCTTCGCCAGCAGGTGCACAACCTCAGGCAGCAGCAACCGGTATGGAGCCAGCTATTGTACAGCTGGCCCCAATTAGCCAGGCTGCAAGCGGCGCACCAAGCCGCTCAGCAGCAGCTAACGGCGCAACAACCCGAATTGCTGCAGCTGGAGCACCAGCTGCAGCAATCTCGCGGTGATTATAAAGTGTTGCAAGAGCAGATCCGCGATAAAGAAAAGCTGCTGGAGCAGGAGCAGCGCATTCGCGCATTGGAACAGCACAGGGCGAGACTGCAGCCAGATGAAGCCTGCCCACTGTGTGGCAGTGAAACTCACCCCGCCATTGCCGCCTATCAGGCACTGGATGATGCCACGGCGAACAGTCTGGCCGATAAACAGCGCCAGCGTGCGGCGTTGGAGCAGCAAGGGCAGCAGCTTAACCAGGCATTTGCCAGACAGCAGGCCAAAGTGCAGCAAGCCGAGCAGCAGCTGCAACAGCTGGCGCAAGATATAGAGGCGCTCACCAAGCAAATACAAAGTGGTTTGTCCCAGCTTGCGATCGAGGCCGACACCGCTCAGGCCCAGCAGGATGCAGTGGCGCAGCGGCAAGAATATTTACACACCCTGGAACAGCAGCTCTCTGCCATAGAGCAACAACAAACCCAGCTACAGCAGGCACAGCAACAACGTCAGCAGGCAGAGGGTGCCCTGGCCCGGTTACAGCATCAAGATAGCCTGTACGCGCAACAGCGACAGTCGCTGATGGATCAGGCCGAGCAATGCCAGCGCCAGATTAATCAGCAACAGCAGTTATTGCAGCAGCAAGAAACGGCATTGACCGCCTCTCTGCAAGCGCTGAACTGGCCGGCCCCCGGCAACTGGCAAAGCTGGCTGGCAGAGCGTGAACAGGCATGGCAGCAGTGGCAGCAGCAGCACGCTCGTGTGCAGACGTTGTTGGCTGAGCAACGGCAGCTAACGGAGCAGCAGCGGCAGGCAGAAGCCGAGCAGGCGCAATGGCAATCCCGATGGCAGCAGCTTGTGCTGGTCGACAAGTCGCTATTAAGCTCCGTTGCAGATCCGGCTGCGGCCCTGGCTCAACTGACCGAACAGTGGCAAGCGCTAACCGAGCAGTTGCGGCAAAAAACGGCTCGCTTGCAGGCCATGGAGCAGCATGCTTCGGAGCAGGCTGCGGACTATGAAGCCCAGCATCAGGCCTGGCGGCAGGCACTTAGCGCCAGCCCCTTTGCCGATGACAGCGACTTTTTGGCAGCCCGGTTGAGTGACGATGAGCAAGCACGGTTATCCGAGTACCAGCAGCAGCTGGAGCAGGCATTGTATAAAGCGAACACCCTGCTGGAACAGGCCCAACACCAGCAGCAGCAAGCGACCCTCCAACTGGGAGAAACGGATCCCGCGGCTCAGGCGACCTTGCAGCAGCAACTGCAGCAAGGTCAAGCCGAAGTAGCTCGTATTCAGCAGCACATTGGTGGCTGTCGTGCCAAATTGACCGTCGATGCCGAGCGTCGTCAGCGTCAGCAGGCATTATTCGACAATATCGATACCCAGCAGCAACAGCTGCAACTATGGGAGCAGCTCAATCACCTGATTGGCTCCGCCGATGGCGCCAAGTATCGTCGTTTTGCTCAAGGGTTGACCCTGGAGCATCTGGTGCACCTAGCCAATCAGCGACTGGTACGTTTGCATGGGCGCTATCAACTGGCGCGCAAGTGCGGCGGCGAGCTGGAATTGTCGGTGATTGATACCTGGCAGGCGGATGTGGCCCGGGATACCCAGACCCTGTCCGGCGGAGAAAGCTTCCTGGTCAGTCTGGCGCTGGCGCTGGCGCTGTCGGATCTGGTCAGCAGCAAGACCCGCATCGATTCATTGTTCCTAGATGAAGGCTTCGGTACCCTGGATGCCGAAACCCTGGAGGTGGCGCTGGATGCTCTGGATGCCTTGAATGCCAGCGGCAAGATGATAGGGGTGATCAGCCACATAGATGCCTTGAAGGAGCGGGTACCGGTGCAGATCAAGCTGAGCAAGAGCCAGGGGCTGGGGCTGAGCCGACTGGCAGCGGAATTTGCGCTATAAGCGGCGGGTTTGTTGCCTGAAAGGATTAAGGCCAATAAAAAGCCGGAGCATGGCTCCGGCTTTTTCTCTGGTTTTGCGCACCCGTTATTCGGCGGTGATCAGTGCCGGAATACCGGGCAGCATGCCTACGGCGGCCATGATGGCCAGCAGTATGATAAAGGTCACGCCGGGGATCACCCAGCGGTCGGTGCGGCGCAGTGTTTTTCCGCGCTCCTTGTCACCAATCAGGCCCAGGTTGTCGAGCAACATGGTCATCGACCAACCGAATACCGGGTTCACGAAGGCGGAGGCGAATACCACTATGCCGGCAGACTGGCTGCTGGTGGTGCTGCGCGTCATCTGCATGCCTGCTTCCAGCAAGGGCATGAATACCCCAACTATCAACGCCACTCTCAACACCGGCGCCCAGACCGCCAGATCCATGGGATAACCCCAGATCGCGGCGGCAATACACATAATGCCGGTCAGTATGGCGCCAGCGGGAATGGGGCGCTTGGCGATAGCAGCGGGAATCATGTAGGTACCCCAGGAGGAAGCGAGGTTACCGCCGCCGAGTACGCTGCCCACCGCCTGGCGAACCGAGGCGATACCCATGGTGTCGTCCACGTTCATCAGCACCTTGGTGGCTTTTTTCGGATAGTTCAGTTCCTGAAATACCCGGTGTCCCATGAAGTCGGGCGACCACATGGCTACCGCCAACACGGCGAAAGGGGCCACGCTGACAAAGTGATGCAGCTCGGGCCACCCCATCTGCCAACCGGTATTTTCACCCCACCAGTAGGAAGGAGAAAGATGAGGCATGCCGGGCTCGGTAACAAACTCGAACGGTGCGCCCAGAGCGATGGCAATCACGAAGGCAATGCCGGAGCCGAGCGGAATGGACAACCAGCGCATTTCCAGCCTTGCCAGCAGGGCATACATGATGATGGTGCTTAAAATGACCGCAAAGGCGATATAGCCCATGTCGATACCATTGGCCCAGGCAGTCAGCGCCTTGAGCTGGCTGAACAGACCCACGGCGCCGAGATAAATCAGCAGGCCGCCTCGCACCCCGTCACTGGTGAGTGCCATCAATTTGCTGCCGCCCTTGGTAATACTGAGCAGCAAGCCAAACAGGCCGACCAGCAGGCCCAGTGCCAAGGGGTGACCGCCGGAGGCGACGATCAGGGGGATCAGCGGGATCATGGGGCCGTGGGTACCGGCCAGGTTGGCGGTCGGGTTGATCAATCCCGAAAACAGGATCACGAACAACACGGCGGCGATCAGCATTTCGAAACGCACGTTTTCTACCACGAAAGCATCAGACAGCCCCAGAGGTCCGGCAAAGGCGGCCACCACGGCGGCCACCATCACGATTTTACCTATGGTCGCCGCAAGGGCTGGCACCAGATCTTCCAGCTCAAAACGGTAGTCCTTGAATGGCAGGTTCAAACGCCAGCGTTTGGGCTCCATTATGGTCAGTTCATGTTCGAGATAAGCGGCGCGGCTGTCGAAGTCGCGACGGGGCTTGTGCTTGGCGCGGTAACTGCTGTTGTTGGTTTGTGACACGGGATTCTCCTTGATGGTGACCATCTTAATGGTGTCATTTCACAGCAGATAATAGGAGTTGTTATCAGAATGTTGTATTCGACATAAGTCTTAATGTTCAATAAATAACTGCCCGGATTGAGCACCTTGGCAGACGATAATTTATGCTATGGTGCTGTTTTCCCACTCAGTACAGATGAGACGACCTTAATTAAGGAAGGGACGGCATGATACAGCTGCATTATCTTAATGACTCTCGCTCACAGCGTATTCTCTGGATGCTGGAAGAGTTGGAACTGGACTATGAGATTAAGTTCTACCAGCGCGACGTCAATACCAGCCTGGCGCCCGAGAGCCTTAAACGGGTACATCCGTTGGGCAAGGCGCCGATATTAATTGACGGGAATATCCGGCTGGCCGAATCGGGGGCCATTATCGACTATCTGGCGCAGCGCTACGGGAGCCGCACCTTGTTACCCGAAGCCAATACTCAAGCCTGGTGGGATTATGTTTACTGGTTGCATTATGCCGAAGGGTCTTTGATGCCGCCATTGCTGATGCGTCATGTGTTCGACAAAATGCAGCAGGCACCCATGCCGTTTTTTATTCGTCCGCTGGTGAAAAAAATAGTAGCCGGCGTCGATAACGCCTTCCTGAATCAACAACTTCACACCCACCTGAACTTTGTCGCGGATCATCTAGCCTGTCATGAATGGTTTCTGGGTGAACATATCAGTGCGGCCGATATTCAGATGAGCTTTCCTCTGGAAGCGGCCATGCACAGAGCCAGGCTGGCCGACAGTTATCCCAGATTGAAATCCTATGTCACGCAGTTACAAACGAGGCCGGCTTATTTGCGGGCACTGAAAAAAGGCGGGACCTATTTATACGGGCCCAGGACGACCCAGTGATAATGACAGCGCATGCTGAATGTCGATTTAATTTTTGAAAAGTAGGAAACCATAATGGATGAAGTGAGCGATCTGGAAGGGCTGGTCATGCCCTGGCTGGACAAATACATTCCGCAATTTTCGGACTTGGCATATACCGCTTGTGCCATAGTACTGATTATCTTGATTTCGGTGGGCATTCATTTTCTATTGCACAGGGTGGTGATCTCCTGGGTCGGCAGCCGAGCGCGGGGCAATCAGCAAATTTGGCGCAAGGCATTTTTTGAACGCAAGTTGTTCAGCAGGCTGGCCCTGACGCTGCAAGGCATCATCATCTATATTCAGGCGGGACTCTGGCTGGAAAACGAGTCCACCTTGTTACCCCTGATTCAGTCGACGGCACATATCTGGATTTTGCTGTATGGCATGCTGTCGCTGTTCTCTTTGCTGGATGCCTTGCTGGATATTTCCCGGCACAAACCGGCCATGCGGCATTTTCCGCTGCGCGGTATTTTTCAGAGCATCAAGCTGATCGCCAGTATTTTTATCGGCCTGTTGATTGTGTCGCTGCTGATTGGCAAGTCGCCGCTGCTGCTACTCAGTGGCCTGGGCGCCATGACGGCGGTACTCATGCTGGTATTCAAAGATCCGATTCTGGGGCTGGTGGCCGGTATTCAGCTGTCGGCCAATAATATGCTGACCGTGGGAGACTGGCTGGAAATGCCCAAATACGGGGCTGATGGTGCGGTCATCGATATCGGGCTTACCACGGTCAAGGTACAAAACTGGGATAACACCATTACTACTATTCCTACCTACGCGCTGATTTCCGATTCCTTTAAAAACTGGCGGGGCATGAGCGAGTCGGGCGGCCGGCGGCTGAAACGCAGCCTGTTGCTCGACAGCAGCAGCGTGCATTTCTTGCAAACAGAGGATATTCATCGGCTGCAACGGGCCCAAATGCTGGCGCCTTATCTGGATGAAAAAGTGCAGGAGCTCACCCAATATAATAGTAATCAGCAACTGGATTTATCCTCTCTGGCCAATGGCCGTCGCCTGACCAATATCGGCACCTTTCGGATTTATCTGGAAAGATTACTGAAAAGCCACCCACGCATTCACCAACAGATGACGCTGATGGTGCGCCAGCTTGAACAAACGCCGAATGGTATTCCCGTTGAGATTTATGCCTTTACCAATACGACCAGCTGGGTAGAGTACGAATCCATACAAGGGGATATTTTCGATCATATCTTTGCCGTGCTGCCGGAGTTCGGTCTCAGGGCGCATCAGGCACCGACGGGATATGATATGCGAGCGCTGGTTCGCCAGTCCTTCGATTTGCAACAAGTTTCGCCGCGACAAAAAATCGGCTGACACAAAAAGGGCCAAATGGCCCTTTTTTATTATACTCCCTCCTCATCAAAGTATTTAAAGACTCATTGTTACCTCGATTTGTTATCTGTGTTATTGCTACACCGATTTTAAGGAACAAAGGTATCTTATTGACTCCTGAAGGTGCTGTTGGATACTGTTTATTTTATTAAATCGATAGTGTTCAATTGCTTGCTGTTGGGCATCCAATGTAGATAAAACGTGGATGATGAAGTATTGGTTTGTTTAAGGACTCAAATTAGCAAGAGATGTCTTAAGGATGAGACAACATATTCTCTATGTTGAGACGGGCGCGTTTCTATATATTGATTTGATTTGTTAATAATTTTTTTTGAAACACCTCGACTTTGTGGCTCGGCTAGTCTTTAACCTAGGGTTGTCTGAACAACCTTTGCTTCTGTCGGGTGACATGGGCAGAAGAAATTAGATAGGCACTTTTGTTGATAAAGAAGAGGGATTTTATATGTCTATGCAAAAGAAAACGTTAGCGGTATTGGTGGCCCTATCCGTAGGAGCTTCCTTTGGTGCTATGGCTGATGATTTTGATATGGGTGATGGTTTGAACAGTAATGGTCAAGGTAATCAAGCCAGCGATAGCAGTAACTTAAACGATTATAACCTGGACGGCAATAGAAATAATAGTGACAACAGTAGTCGAGCTAACAGCAGTGTCAACGACAGTTTAAATGATAGTAGCGATAATAGTCGTCGTGCTAACAATAGTACAAACGACAGCCAGAATAATAGCAGTGATAACAGTAGTCGTACCAACGACAGTGCTAATGACAGTTTTAATGATAATAGCGCTCGAGCTAACAACAGCACTAATGATAGTCAAAATGACAATAGCAGTCGTACTAACAGCAGTGTAAATGATAGCCTTAATGACAGTAGCGACAATAGTGCCAATAACAGCATGAACAATAGTAATAATGATAGTAGTGACCATAGCAATAATAGTGACAATAGCAACAACAGTGACAATAGTGACCAAAGTGATAGAAGTAACAATGGTAACTATAGTATGAATGACAGCAATAACGATAATAGTAGTAACAGTAGTACCAATGACAGTAACAACAACAGCAGTAGTCACGATAGTAATAATAGAAGTGCCGATACACGTATAGATTACAATATTGATTACGACTTAACCAAGACATGGAGTTGGACACATACTGAAACCAAACGAGTTGACCAGCAAAACGTAAATAATCAATACGGTAATACCGCAGGAGTCACTTCATCCTCCACTGCCAGTGGTAATAGTAATGCTACCAGTACCAATGGGGCAGGGCAGGATCAATCAGGTAATAATGATTCCTATGGTACAGGTACCGGCAACGGCTCTGGTTCAAGCATGGGTGAAGGTGCCGGTGCGGGCGCTGTTGGTGGCGAAAATGGAGGTTTATACAGCTCAGGTGGTAATAGCAGCGAAGGGGACGGTAGTGGCGGTGGTTATGCCGATGCAGTTGGCACCGGTGAAGGTGTAGGTTCAGGTTTTGCATACTTGACCCCGACTCAAAACCTTGATCAAGCGACTACTGCCAATGCAGTAAATAATGTGAGTTCGGTATCCATTATTCAGTCCGGTAATAATAGTCTGGGTAATTCGGGAACGTCTCATGGTATGAGCATACAGCAAGGTATTTCTGGCCACGGTTCTCTTGGTCATCAGAGCATCAACGTAAACGCCAGTGTTCAGTTCTAACTTTATTATGCCGGCCTTTGGGTCGGCATATTTCAAGGAGGATATATGAAGAAGTTAGTGTTGTTGTTGGCATTCTGGAGCTCATGTGTGTTTTCCGGACTGGAGTTAGATACTTTAGCCGTTGCCGATGATGATTTTCTAGATGACAGCAGGGGGATGGTCAACATTTCCAGTCAAAACAATGTCACTGACCAGGGCGGTGTGGTTTCTGGTAATAACATGTCTAATTCATTTGTATTGACGGGGAAGAATACCATATCACCAAACTCATTCTCCGGATCTAACGGTATCATAATGATTAACCTCTCATCTGGTAATAATAATGTTACCAATATGAGTACATCCATCAACATAATTTCGGCCAGATAATATGAAGAAATTATTGATATTACTTTTTTTTCCAGTGGCTAGTTTCGCTCTGAACTTGCCGGGCGCTGGAGGGGGGCACCTTAGAGTGCCGGTGAAAAGTTTTGGTGAAATTAAATTTGGAGAGGTGGTTAAGCAAAAATATGATTTCAGTTGTGGCTCTGCGGCTTTGGCATCCTTACTCACTCATCACTATAACATGCCAATAACCGAAGCTACTGTTTTTGAAGAAATGTTTAAATATGGGGATAAAGAAAAAATAGAAAAAAAAGGCTTCTCCATGTTGGATATGAAAAAATTCTTGAGCAGAAGGGGGCTCAACTCTGATGGCTATACTTTAAAGGTAAAAGATGTGGCCAAGCTGGCTATGCCCACTATAGCTTTGGTTAACTATAATGGTTATAACCACTTTGTCGTCGTCAAGGGTGTGGAAGATAACAAGGTATTGGTAGGAGACCCTTCGATAGGAATGCATGTAATAGAAGAAGAAAAGTTTGATAAAAGTAGTAACGGTATTTTTCTTTTTATTAGAGATAACACTGATATTGCAAAAGCCAGTTTCAACCAAAGAGAAGACTGGGAGCACTCTGCACCTGCAGCCCCATCAAGAATGGCTTTTATTCAACGAATGCCACATCTTACGGATTTGATGTTACCCACAGAGTTCGATTATTAGCGCCTGTAATCCAGAGAGGTAAACATGATGAAATGGCTAATGGTTTTTATGCTTGCTATACCAGTGTTGGCCTTTTCAAAAACGGATGGCTTTTCTCTCGATAATGCACCTGTGCTGTCAGAAAGTATGTTAGAACAGCAACGAGGTGGTTTTTCTTTACCCGGTATAAACTACTCTATCGGGTTGAAGATGGAGGCGTTGATTAATGGTCAAAGAGTCTTTTTCAGTAATATGTTTAACCTGGATATGGACAGTAAGCATCCTGTAATGATAAATGATGTGGCAGGTGTCAAGGGTTTTAATATTACTGCTTTGAACGGAAAAGGACAGCTGGGCTTTGTTGTGGATAATGCGGCTAGCGGTATCAGGTCGGACGTAATTCTGCATGTTGATGTAGTTACTCCGATAAAGATTGATGCTTACCTGAATAGTCAGAGAGTATCCAGCAGAGTCAGAGATGCCATGAGGCATATAAGTTATTAATGCTGAAGAATAATATCTTAATTCGGACTCTTGATCGAACTGAGAGTCATTGTAGAGTTAAATTAATTATTTTTATGCTGTTGTATCACTGGGAAGTATTTCGGCCAGTAATAAATATCATGGCTTGCTAATTTACTTCCCTCTCACAGCCTCTTCTGGCAGCAGGTATGGCAGCCAGCTTGGTGTTTTTTCTTTCATTTCCCGTGACCGCTTCGTTCTGTTCTATAGTGATATATGACATGGATGATGAAGGTGAGTGCAAGATGACCTTAGAGAGGGAGGTTCTGGTTCTTCAGTATTCTTCAGGCCTGCGAGTGCTGGGTAACCAGCACTCTAACTGGACATTGATAAGATACAAAAGCCTGGAAGCCGCAGCGCTGTATCTTGATAGCACCGAAGCACCGATCGGCATCATTGACTGTAGCGGAGTAGATAAACCAGATGCTAAATTAGAATGTTGGCTTAATAGTTACCAAGGCGTGTCCTGGATTGCCGTGCTCTCTAAATGTCAGTTGTCCCAAAAAGAATGGCAGCTTTTTGTGGTGACACATTGCTATGATTATCACACCACCCCTATATCGGAGGATAAATTGTTTATTACCATAGGTAGAGCCTATGGCATGACGAATCTTAAAAGCAATTTGAACTTATTGTTTCAGCGAGGAGAAATAATAGGAAAGCATAATGCTTTTAAAAATGTCTTGCAATATCTTCATCAGCACTCAGGTGGTGGCATTACTCTGTCTGGTGAAAAAGGCACAGGAAGACGACTGTTGGCTGAATCCTGGGCTAATTTTAAGGGTCTTCATTTTCTAGAGCTAAGTGCTGGTTGTATTGATTTTAATGATTATCAGTCCAGGTTTGAGTTTATATTAAACAAGTACAGCAATGATGAGGTTTGCCTTTTTATCAGTGATGTTGAACATTCCTCTCTGGATGTTCAACATCAATTATGTGATTTATTTTCAGTGAAAGAACAGACATTTAATCGCTGCGAGTTTGTTTTTTGTAGTCGTTTTAATTTTGATGATCTGGGTACGGCGGGTGTGTTTTCTCCCTGCTTTCTCATGTTGCTGAAAAACAACTGGTTGAGCATACCACCGTTAAGGGATAGGGGGCAGGATAAACTTGTTTTAGCTGAATATTATCTTCACAAATTATGTCGCGAAAAAGAAAAAAGAATTCTGGGCTTTTCCAGTGATGCAGAGCAGGCCATCGCCAAGTATGACTGGCCTGGTAATGTAACTGAGCTTATAGAAAGGATCGCTGTGGGTATTTCTTCTTGTGAGGAAAGCTATTTAAGGGCCGAGCTAATAGGGCTGAAAGAAAAGTTGACTCCAGAAGAACATGCCAATTTGAGCTTACGAAAGGCAAGAGAGGAGGCCGAAGCACTTGCAATAAAGAGAGTTCTTAATCTGGTGTCGGGGCGCCCGGGGAGGGCTGCCGAGTTGCTTTGTATTTCCAGAGCTTCGTTACACCGGTTGATAGCAAGATATGGAATCAGGAGGTAAATATGAAAACAAGGATAATATCAGCCGGCTTACTGCTCTCTGTAATAGGGACTGCTCAGGCGCAAGATAGACAAGTCGTTAATTCGGTAGCCAATGCTCTTGAAACCCAGGGGGTAATGACTCCCAAAGGTAAATTTGAACTTGAACCTACCTTCAGCTACTCACAAAACACCTCTAATCGCATTTCTATTTTGGGTTTCACCCAACTTCCCGCGCTGCTTGTGGGCATTATCGAAGCAGAAGATGCTGACTTGACGACGTTTACCTGGGCCCTGGCCGCTCGCTATGGGTTGACCAATCGTATCGAACTGGAACTAAGAGCGCCCTGGGTATACCGTCACGACAGTATTACCAAGCGAAATCAGGATACTGGGGTTCAAAACCCGACCAAATTTACTTCTAGTGGCGGCGGGCTTGGAGATATTGAAGCCGCAATACGTTATCAATTTAACCTGGAATCCGCTCCTTACTGGATTGGCGGGCTCAGGGTTAAGTCTGATACGGGTAAGTCGCCCTTCGATCAGGAGCTTGATAGAAACAACATATTCAAGGATCCACCGACGGGGTCTGGATCCTGGTCACTTGAGCCCAACCTGACCATGATCTATCCACTTGATCCTGCGGTTTTATTTGCCACCGGTGGTTATACCTGGAATATGGAAGCCGATGCGGGTATAGATCTGGATAATGACAGGCTGGCTAATGACAAAATAGATCTGGGCGACAGCTTCTTCCTCGGGATGGGAATGGGCTTTGCTGTTAACGACCGATTGTCTTTCAGTCTCGGGATCAACCACAGAACTGTATTTGAATCGTCGATAAATGGCAGACAATCCGGGGAAGTGTTGCAACTGGACAGCCTGACTACCGGCTTCTCGCTGGTACTGAGTGATAGAACTTCCGTAAACATGAGCTTGCAGGCGGGTCTGACTGAAGATGCGCCGGATGTTCAGCTGAACTTTGGTATGCCGATCATGTTTTGACATGATTGCGCAACAAGGTTTGCGGGCACACCGAAAAAGGGCCGGATAACCGGCCCTTGTCATTTATGATTTCTGTTTTGTTTACTGAGGCTTGTTCGGATGATTGGGATAGCTTTCGCTACCTAATATCTTGCCTTCTACTTCAGTACCGTAATAGCTCTTGCCACCGTGGAATTGTTCGCGGGTTTTGGCAATATCATCATGATGACGTGGATCCTGTGGTCTCTCTCGAGTATCCAGGTACATGGCTACATCCCAGGCTTGCTGATCGGTCAGCTTGCCTGGCTGGCCCAGAGGCATGTTGCGCTTGATGAAGTAAGCGGCAGTATTAACACGCTGCATACCAGCCCCCCAGTTATAGGTTTCCGGACCCCATAATGGCGGGAATACATAACGTTCGTTAACCATCTGCCCTTCCCCGTTGGCGCCATGGCATACCGAACATTCCTGCTCGTATACGGTTTTGCCACGGGCAATATCCGGAGCCTGTTCGGGTTCATCTATGACGGGATAACCACGACCAGGCAGTGCTGGTTCTTTGCTGCCGCCAGCATCCAGGTAGGATTGCATAAAGGGAAAATCATCCCGCTTGCCGCCCTTGAGTAGTTCGGCGTCACTGGGGACGGCCATATCGGCGGGATCGAAACTTTCACCGGTGAGAGTGCCTTGAGCCAGCCAGTAGGCGTAGGCAGACAGCTCAACCAATACCGGATCATCCGTTGGCGGCGGAGTGCCGTTCATGGAATACAGGAAGCAGCCCTGAATACGCTCCTGGTAATCGTTGATCTTGTTGTTTTTCTTACGAAACGCCGGATAACTCATGTAAGCGGCCCATAATGGAGCGGCATTTTCTTTTTTACCCGAATCCATATGGCAGTTGACGCAGTTCAGGCCGTTACCCACAAACTCGGGGGCCAGTGACTGGGTGTTGACGAAATGTTCATAGCCACGCAGTACTTTCTCACCCAGCTCACCTTCGGGTAGTTGATCCCAGCTGGGGGGGCGCGGATATTCGCCGGCGGCCTGGCCTACCGGCAGCTCGTCCTGTATCGCCAGCTTGCCCACATCGGCAGCATAGGCAGTACTTACGGTGGCTAGTGACAAACCAAGCAGCAGAGTTGAAGAAGAGAGTCTGAACATTATTTGGTCTCCACGTTGGCAAAATAGTTGGCAACGGCGGTCATTTCTTCTGCGGTCAGTTTCTTGGCCACATGACCCATCAAGCCATTGCTGTCGCCGCTGCGTGCCCCGTCTTGCCATGCCTTCAACTGACTTTCGATATAGTCAGCATGCTGACCAGCAAGGTGAGGAAATGTTTCGCCTACACCTACGCCCTCCGGACCATGACAGGCCACACAGCTAGGCAGATCACGCTCCCAATCGCCTAGGTAAGCCAGTTTTTCTCCAAGCTCTGTCAGGTCTTGTGGTTGTTTTTCACCACGGAAAGCTGGGTTGGCAGGGAGTGCGACCGGCAGGCTGGCAAACCACTCACTGGTCGCCTTGATGCCGGCGTCGTCCAGCATCATGGCCATGGGTTTCATGATGGCATTGTTGCGTGTACCGGATTTAAAGTGCTCCAGCTGAGCGGCCAGATAAGAGGCGGGCATGCCTGCAATAGAGGGGGCCAAATTTGCCATTCCCAGGCCTGTTGGCTGATGACAGCTGACACAGGCCGCTGCCTGCGGGGGCATCTCGGCGACTGCCGGCAATGCATGTATAGCCAGGGCACTGGCTAGGAATACGAGTTTTTTCATGGTTATTATCCTGACGTTATGCTTCCGAACGTATTCTAGAAGTGTGATGACTAGGGTGATATACGTACATACCACATAACCTTAGTAGATTTGATCTACACATACATTCTAGTAACAAAAACATCACATTTCAGGCTAAATACATCATAGTTCTCGCCACTGTAACCACAGGCGGGTATCCAGTTCAAACTGATGATACTCAGGTTCCATATGGCAGCATAGTTGATAGAAGGCTTTGTTATGTTCCTTCTCTCGAAAATGGGCCAGTTCATGTACCACTATCATGCGCAAAAATTCTGGCGGGGCGGCCTTGAACAGGGTCGCGACTGTGATGCTGTTGTGGGCCTTTAATTTACTACCCTGTACCCGAGACTGAAAAGTATGTACGCCCAGTGCATGCTTGAGCACCTTGAGTTTACTGTCGTAACGTACCTGGCTCAGCGGAGCGCTTTTTCGCAGGTACTGACTTTTGAGCTCATTCGCATAGCTATAAAGCGCTTTATCACTTTGTATTTGATGGGTCTGGGGGTATTTGCGTTCAAGATACCCCCCAAGCTTGCCACTACTGATGAGTTCAGAGGCTTGTGTCTGAATGGAAGCCGGGTACCCGGCAAGGTATTTAAGAGGTGTCACATGCGCTCGCTGTTTAAGCTGGAAGAATAATCATGTTGCGTTATTAAAGGCAGGGGCTGCAGACCTGCCAGGTGAGTGAAGGTTAAAGGTGAATGCTGTTAAGCGAGGTTAAGCAGGTTTTGCGAATGCGTTTGTGCCGCCTTGCCGTATACACCGGCAATCACCTGATTTCTCAGCTCCATCTGGCCATAGGCATCTTTAGTCGTAGGGGGCTCGGTAGCAATATCCGTTTGTGACTTAACCGTCGTCGTCTTGTCTGCCATCGCGTTATCATCTTTCGCAGGCTTGGCGTTTTGTTGCAGCTCTGCGCGGGCTTCCATAATCAACTGCTCGGCACGGGCAGCGGCATTTTTGTCCGCCTGCGACGGCTCGGCAGGGGCCAGCGCCGCGGCTTTTACCTGCTGCATTTTCTCTATGGTGGCCATGGGGTCACCGGCAACAGGAGAGAGATCGACCGACACTTCTCCTTCAACCACATACTGTTTGCCATCGGGGCCGGTTTCATACTCGTAGCTGGGTGTACCTGTGTGTCGACCACCCACACTGGCATGTTGCTGTTCGTGTACCCGCACTTCCTGATCTCGTTGTTGCAGTTGCAATAGTTCGTCTTGCTGCTCAAGAGTCAGTTCTTTACCTGCTACATTTTTCTGCCGGCTGCTCGAGCCGGCCTCGTCGGTTTCCTCAGTGGCCGACTCTGTCGTCTTGTCTTCGTTCTGAGCGGCGACAACCGCAGTTTCTGTTGGCTTATCGGTCTCGGCGGTTGGTCCAGCACCCGTTTTACCCTGGCGATTATAAAGCCCGGGAGTCTCGGGCTGTTGTGATGACGTAAAACTGTCTGTTGCCGTTTGCCCGGTGGCGGATTGATCCGTGGGTGCGACCGGCTCAATACGCGGGCGCCGTTCGTTCTCTTGCTGGATCAGGCTGGCAGCCGCTGGCTGGGCAAAGGAAGAGATATCCTGAGTAGGACGAGAGATCTGCATATTACACCCGAATATCGATCAAGGTGCCGAGCATACCTTCGGCCGTTTTAATACTGTGCACGTTGGCCTGCGCGTGCAATTCAGCCTGTTGCAGCTGAATCAGGCTGTTGGTTGCGGATTTTTTGCTGGCATCCACAAACTGATCCGGATTGACCTCGGCCCCTGTGCTGGATTGATTGGCAAGCGTATTGATATTTTGCCGGCTGATATTCAGTGATGCTTCGGTGACGCTATCGGCCGAACGTTGATATCCCTGCAAACCGGCAGAAAAGGCAGATTGAATATTCATTATCGCGCCTCCCGAGTAAACGCCATTCATCTTGTCTAATTATTCATCATTATAAACATAATTTAATATAATGGTATTTTTGTTGTTAATAAGAAACCAGGCAGTCAGTTGACGATGAAAAGCGATGGCTTGTTTTATAAAGACGGCTATCGCTTTTAATCATGAAGAGATAATGATTCGTTATGAAAAATGGCCGATTAAAGCTGCTTGAGCAATACGGCTGCCAGCTGGTGGGCACTGGTAAAGGCGGCTTCTACGCGGCCACCCAAACACCAGTCGCCGCAGGCGGCCAGCCGAGCCGATGCATTTAACACAAATTCGGCATCGGGTTCGGCGACGTCGCTACTCAAGGCATAGCGCCAGCGATGCAGTTGAGCCTGAGTGATTGCCTTCGCATTGACTCCACTCAGGGCGCAAAACGATTCGATTAGCTGTTGCTTGACCGCTTCCTGATCGTCTTCCAGGTGGGCAGTGGCCCAATCAGAGGTGCTGTGAACCACAATGGCACCCGCCTCGCGGTTGCGGCCTGGTAGTCTGTGATTACAGGCAATCCAGCGAATGGGGGCATTGTTGACCTGGGCCGCGTCCCAACACGGTAAGTCGGCGTCATCTATCGCCAGTAACAGGGAATAACAAGGCAGCATGCTATAGCGCGCCAGGGTATCGCCTAATAAACGAGCGGGCAGTAGTGCCCGGGTTTGTGGCAGGGGCGCCGAGCTTATCACCCAATCGAACTCCCCCAGCAACGCAGCATTTTCATCCAGCAGTCGCCATTTATCCTGCTGTTGCTCTACTTTTTCCACTCGAGTGCTGAGACGTACCTCCAGGTCTGTTGCCATGGCTTTAAGCAGCCGGTTCATGGCCGGTGCTGCCACATAATGAGGTTCAAACCAGGGCCGCTTGAACGGCGCTTTGTCGGGACTCAACGTGGTAATATTCGGCTGCCATTCCACGACAGTACCGTCGGCAATAAACGGAGTCAGCAGTGTTTTGAAAGCCGAGCTGCGGGCGGTAAAGAATTGAGCGCCGTGATCCCATTGGTGGGTATCGTTACGGCGAGTCGACATGCGCCCCCCCAGACCTCGCGCTTTTTCAAACAAAGTAACATCTGCGTGTGGGCTCAGGTCACGGGCCAGAGTCAAGCCGGCTAAACCGGCACCTATGATGGCAATGCTGGGTTTCATGTTATTCCTTCTTATCTGCGAGTATGCATTGTTGTACATGGGGTTGGCGTTTGTACCAGATCAGAAAAAGGGCATATCCCATACGCAGCAGGCCACGAACGGGAGCCAGAGTAGCAAGCTTGGCCAGGATGCTTAAACGAGGAACGGTTTGCCACATCAATATAAATGCATCCACCCCGGTATGCAGCTGATGATGTTCATCCAGCAGATGCAGTTGCTGTAGACATTGTGCTGGCGTTAAGCCGAGTGCCGCCAGTTGTGTTTCATGTTGCCAGATATCCAGCCACAGGACCAAATCTGGCCGACTATAGTGACGATAAAAGGCGATTTCCCGATTGCACAGGCCACAGCGACTATCATAAAACACGGTTAACATTATCTGGCTCCGCTATTGTTCTTCGTCACTTATGGCGCCCGACCTGACGATCTTTGCGCCCGTTTACATAAATAAACTCTCTTCGAACTGCCTGGTAGCAAGTTGCCTCGAGGCACACCTACGCCATTCTGACCGTGCTTTTAATCCAAGACTTTCATGAAAAAAGCCTTTGTTTTTAAATAATTCCAAACTGATTAAACAAGCGGTCTATTTTGTTGCTCTATAAAGGTCGAACCAGGGGAGGTTCCCCGAGCCGCTGCAGGTACATTCTCGATAGGGTTTCGCATAAATCCGACCGCCATGGAAGGCGGAAGTGTCTCAATGGCCGTCGCGTTTTTCGATCTCTCATGTGATGTCGATGTAACAGGCTAAAAAGTGAACAAGCTGATCTCGTGAAGGAATGAACCGTGATATTATTGCCGTCACATCAAGCCAGTGCTTGGCTAACGTGCCGTCAATCCAGATCAGGGGGGCGGAAGTGCATTAATGATGACTGACAAGAGTCTTGATATGGATATGACTCCTTCCCGAGAATTACTGAGGCTACAGGCCGAAAACGAACGCCTGAAACGCATTGCTGCCGACGCCAGAGAAAAACTGGACGCGGCCATGGATGGCACCGGCCTGTGTGTCTGGCAGCTCGATATCATCACCGGCAAGCTGATTATTTTCAATCGGCGCTGGGGCTCCATGCTCGGCTTTCAACCCAAAGAGCTGGAAGCCAACTTTGAAGTTTGGAAGGCCCACCTGCACCCGGAAGATCGAGAAGAAGTACTGAATAATTTTTATGATCATCTACAAGGCCGTAATCATTTTTATGAGGTGCAACACCGCATGCTGAGTAAAACCGGCAAGGTGACCTGGGTGCAAGACCGAGGCCGGGTGGTTGAATGGGACGAGCAGGGTGTGCCATTGCGAGTGATGGGTACTCACATTGATATCACGCAAGAAAAAGAATACGAGCAGGCACTGTCCCAGCTGGCCCACAAGGATCCGCTGACTGGGCTGCTTAATCGAACGGGCTTGATCGAACGCTTTTCGCAGCTGCAACAAGCGGGCGAATTTACCCTGTGCTTTATCGATCTGGATGATTTCAAACAGGTGAACGATACCCTGGGACACCGAGCTGGAGATCGCTTGCTGATACAGTTTACCGAGCGTCTGCAGCAGCAATGTCCGCCCGAAGTGGTTATGGCGCGTTTGGGGGGCGATGAGTTTGTCTTGCTGTTACCCTGGCCTTTGCATGATGCCAGAACCCGGCCGCTGACCGCGGCGTGTATTCATTGCCTGGATCAGCCCTTCGAGCTGGATAATGGTGATGCGTATGTCGGCATGAGCATGGGAGTGGAAGGGGTACAAGCGCAGGACTGCTTTGGTGACGTGATGGCACAAGCCGATGCGGCCATGTATCAGGTTAAACGCTCCGGCAAGCGGGGTGTTTCTTATCACGAGCCACCCAGCCCAGCTCAACTGGGTATGGCACAACCGCTGGAATCGCCTGTATCCAGCATATAAAAAGACCGCCGAGGCGGTCTTTTTTACTGCAATACCGATACGCGGTATTAGTGTTTATTTGGCTGCCAGCTCAGCCATGCTGCTATCTCGTTGTTTTCTAAGGGGCCACAGACCAATCACAACCTGCCAGGTGATGGCCAATGCGCCTATGATAAATACCACATCACCAAAGGTGCGAATCCAGCGCAGGGTTTGCAGCAAGCCTTGTTGCATAAAGCTTTCGCTGCGGGCATACCACAGACCCTCGCTGGCACTGGCCACAAATTGAATGATGCCGATAGGCAGTAAACTGGTGAACAACATGAGCACCAGGCCGGCGTTCAACCACCAGAAACCGGTTTTCATCAGGGTTTCGTTAAACACCAGATTGGGGCGAATATAGCGCAATACCATCAACGTGAAGCCCAGCGCCAGGAAGCCATATACCCCAAACAGAGCGGCGTGAGCATGGGTTGCCGTGGTGTTCAGTCCCTGGATGTAATAGAGCGCAATCGGAGGGTTGATCATAAAGCCCAGCACGCCGGCACCCAGCATGTTCCAGAAAGCCACCGCCACAAAGAACATCAGCGGCCACTTCACCTTTTCCATCCAGGGTGCGCTGTTTTTCAGGCGCCAGTTTTCCCAGGCTTCATAGCCGAGCACCACCAGTGGCACCACTTCCAGTGCACTAAAGGTCGCCCCCACGGCCATGACAGGCGTGGTGGTACCCGAGAAGTACATGTGATGGAAAGTACCGGGTATACCGCCCAGCATGAACAGAGAAGCCGACGCCAGGCTGGCGGTGGTGGCCATGCGTTTGGACACCAGCCCCATGCTGCAGAAGATGAAAGCCAGGGCGGTTGCCGCAAACACTTCAAAGAAGCCTTCCACCCACAAGTGGACTATCCACCAGCGCCAGTATTCCATTACAGAGAGATGGGTGCGTTCGCCGTAGAAGAAACCGGCACCGTAGAACAGACCAATGGCCACACAGGAGGCGGTTAACAGCGCCAGCAAGTGCTTGTCTCCGGGTTGACGTAAGGCAGGAAGGATACCGCGCAACATCAGTACCAGCCACAGCACCAGGCCGATAAACTTGCCGATTTGCCACGCTCTGCCCAGGTCGACGTATTCATAACCCTGGTGACCGAGCCAGAAGTTAAGCTGAGGCGGCATGATTTGCGCGATGGCCAGGTAGTTACCGGCAAAGCTGCCGACCACCACGGCGATCAGTGCCCAGAACAGGATATCCACACCCAGCTTCTGATATTTGGGATCCTTACCGCCATTGATGATGGGAGCAAGAAACAGGCCGGCGGCTAAAAAGCCGGTGGCTATCCAGAACAAGGCGCTTTGCAAATGCCAGGTGCGCAGCAAGCTGTAGGGGAACCATTTGGACAGCTCGAAGCCGTAAAAATGCTGACCTTCCACCGTATAGTGTGCAGTGGCACCGCCCATCATGATCTGGAAGGTGAACAGCGCCACCACCAGAAACAGATACTTGCCTAATGACTTCTGCGACGGCGTCAGTTTGAAGCTGGTCAAGGGATCTGTGATGGGTGCTTGTGGCTCTTTTTCTTCTTTACGCAAGAAGGCCCAGGCCCACACCAGGCCGCCGATACCGGCAACCAGCAACACCACGCTGACTAAAGACCAGACCACGTTTTCTGCGGTGGGTCTGTTGTCAATCAGCGGCTCGGGCGGCCAGTTGTTGGTATAGGTGGCTTCCCCCGGAGTACGTTCGGTACCCGCGGCCCAGGCCGTCCAGAAGAAGAAGTGGGTCATGTCGGTACGCCGCTCGGCGCTCGGCAAGGTGTTCTCCTTCATGGCGAAGCTTTGGCGGGAGCTCTGATACTTGGGGTCGTCACCAAACAGGCTATGGTAGTACTCGGCAGTGTTGGCCATGGCCGCCGCGCGGCGCTCCGACACCACCAGCACATCGTCGGTGCTGTTATAGCCGTTGCTGCGATACTCCGTTTTCAGGCGGTGTTGCAGCACGGCTTGCTGCTCACCGTTCACGTCGGCGTAATGCTGATTGAATTCATCGATACTGGCCAGTTCCAGCCAGGCCATCAACTCGCGATGTAACCAGTCGGCGGTCCAGTCGGGTGCTTGATAGGCGCCATGGCCCCAAACTGAACCTAATTGCATGCCTCCCACCGATTGCCAGGCGGTCTGACCGTCGAGTATGCCCTCTTTGGTGGTGAGCAAGGTACCACTCTCGGTAACCACCCGGGCAGGAATAGGGGGCGCGGAACGATAAACTTCACTGCCAAAATAGCCGAGTACGGAAAAGGTAATGCCGAGAACGACGAGCAATATCGTCCACAGGCGACGGTAGTTAGCCATGGCGCACCTCCTGGTGTGAATTAACAGCAGCAAGAAAGTCTTTTTCAAACAAGAGATTGCTGTTTGCACCTATGAGTGGGATGAGCGCGCGAAGCGTCTCTAAAGCGCTGCACTCTTGCCTGTCTGCGGCCCATACCGCTGTATTTTCGTTTGAACGGGTGTGTTGCATTGCTGCCTTCCTTTTGGCAATAGCCCAATGACGGGTATATGTCATACAAAGCAAATCCTGTGCCATTTTTTAAGTGTTTGATTATTAGGTGTTTAATAAAAACATGGTAAATATAACCCGGCAGCATTAAGGTAATTTAAACCCTATCAAGGTGTATAAAACCCTATGTTATACGAAACATTACAGGCCGACTTGACGGCCGAGTTACCCAGTGCGGTACGTTTGCAGAATCTGGTGCGCGCTGTGCGTGAATACTTTGGTGCCGGCGCCGTGTGTCTGTTGCGGCTGGAAGGGGATGCGTTAAATCCGGTAGCGGTAGACGGCTTGGTGCAGGAAGCGTTGGGCCGACGTTTTATTGTGGCCAGGCACCCTCGGTTGGCGGCTATTCTTGCCAAGCAGGACGTTGTGTCGTTTGAGCCTGATTCTATCTTGCCCGATCCTTACGATGGCCTCCTGGAGCATAAGGTGGGCCAACCACTGCACGTGCATGATTGCATGGGAGTTAGTCTGTACGTCGAGGGTGATTTGTGGGGGCTGTTAACCCTGGACGCACCGCAAGCCGATACTTTCAATGAAGAAACCAGGGCGCATTTGCAACGATTGACGCTGACTATTGCGGCAGCCATAAGGATGACACGGCTGGAGCAGGAGGTGCGCAGTTTGCGATTAGTGAGACAAGACGCACCGACTCAGGGGCGCGAACAGCGCCAGGGGAATATTTTGGGTCAAAGCGCTCGACTCAACGCCTTGTTGCAAGAGCTGGATGTGGTGGCCGACTCGGAATTACCGGTGTTGCTTACCGGAGAAACCGGCGTGGGCAAAGATTTGTTTGCCCATCGTTTGCATCAGCAGTCGCGCCGCCGACGTCAGCCTCTGGTACAGGTGAACTGTGCCGCCCTGCCCGAGTCTCTGGCCGAGAGTGAATTGTTCGGGCATGTCAAAGGGGCATTTTCGGGAGCTCTTCATGCCAGAGCAGGTCGGTTTGAGGCCGCAGATGGCGGCACTCTGTTTCTGGATGAAGTAGGCGAATTACCTCTGGGTATTCAGGCCAAGTTATTGCGGACATTGCAAAATGGTGAAATTCAGCGATTAGGGGAAGATGCGCCGCGCAAGGTGGATGTTCGTATCATTGCCGCAACAAACCGCCAGCTGCACGATAGCGTACGCGACGGTCACTTCAGAGCGGATCTGTATCATAGGCTGTCGGTTTATCCGGTGCCGATCCCCCCATTGCGTGAGCGAGGTCGTGACGTGTTGGTATTGGCTGGGCATTTTCTGGAGCTTAATCGTACTCGATTAGGGGTGCGCAGCTTGCGATTATCTCCCGCGTCCGAGCTGGCATTATGTCGTTACTCATGGCCGGGTAATGTGCGAGAACTGGAGCATGTCATCAGCCGTGCGGCAATTAAGGCGATCAGTCAGGGGGCGGCTCGTGAAGACATTATTACCCTGGAGCCTGAGCTGCTGGATTTGGCGGCAGGTTTGGTCAATGTCTGCGGCGAGGTGGGAAATGATTCGAATACGGCATTAAACACAACCAAAGGGGGGCTCGTAACGGCTAACACCCCATCCACTGTACCGGCCAGCTTGCAGCTGGTTACCTATCAAGCTCAGCGTCATGCGGTGGAACAGGCCTTGGCTCATAGCAAAGGCAATTGGGCCAAGGCCGCTCGCGTGCTGGAGATAGACGCCAGTAACCTGCATAAACTGGCGAAGCGATTGGGTTTGAAGCAGGCATAGCGCCAGCAGTCTGCTCAGATTAGGTTCAGTGTCCATTCCAGGCCTGACTACAGCTGTGATCGCTGTGTTTTATACCACGAGCACCGGGCATCTGGCGGTACTGGTAACACGATGAGAAACCCTGCCCAAAAACATGCCGTCCTTATCACTGTGAGTGCCGCGGGTGCCCACCACTATCAGGTCGGCTTCTTTTTCGCGAGCAAAGCGCACTATGACTTTTGAAGGGCGGCCACTTTTCACAAAGCCACGCACCTGGGTTGCTCCCTGTTGCCAGGCATGCTCTTTGGCGTAAGTGACGACTCCTTTGGCATAGTCAGACAGCACCTTATCGGGAATATCCATCTCTACCGGCCGACCGATAGATAAACTGGCTTCAAACAGGCTGTGGTGCTTGTAAACACAAATCAGATAAATCTCTACACTCGGCAGCAATACCTGCAGCTGAACGGCTTTATCCACTGCCTTGAGTGAGAGAGGTGAACCATCGACGGCCACGACTATCTTATTAAACACACTTTTCCCCTTTATTCACTAAGTGATACCCGCCCCTCCAGGGGCGGCGGGTTTATCGTTATGTTTCCCGTTAATCGGGAAAAGCCACGTCACGCAAGAAGAGTGCGATTTGCGGAAAAGCAATAATGAGCCCAGCCGCTACCACCAGCATGAAAATAAAAGGCGGTGTGCCGCGAATCACCTCCATGTAAGGCCGTTTGAAGATGGCGATGGCGGTGAATATATCGCAGCCAAAGGGCGGGGTGGCCGAGCCGATGGCGACCTGCAAAGTGATTAATACCCCCACCAGTACCGGATCCAGGCCGGTTGCCTGAATGGCCGGAGCAAAAATGGGGGTTAACACCAGAATAACCACTATGGGATCGACAAACATACAGGCGATAAAGAAGGCCACGCAAATAGCGACCAGGACTCCGACCGGACCGGCATCGTTCACACCTACGGCTTCCAGAATGGTTTGCGGCACTTGGGCAAACGACAGTATCCAGGAGAAACCGTTACCGGCCGCCACCAGAATAAAGACCACGGCGGTGATCAGGCCGGTAGATTTGGCAATGCGGTACAGATCGAGCATTTTGAGCGAGCGAAACACGAGAAATTCGAGCAAAAAGGCGTACAGCACACAGACGGCGGCGGCTTCGGTGGGGCTGAAAATACCGCCATAAATACCGCCGACAATAATCACCGGGAAGAATAACGGCCACAGCGCCATTCGTGCTGCACTGAAACGCTCAGACCAGCTGGCTTTTGGCTCGGTAGGGACCTGGTTTTTATGGGCGTAATATAAACAGTAGAACGAAAACATCACCAGAATCAGCAAGCCTGGGCCTATGCCGGCAATAAACAATTCGGCAATCGAGGTTTTGGAAATGACGCCATAGATGATCATACCGATACTGGGCGGGATCAGGAATGCAATGTCACTGGCGTTAATGATCAGCGCCAGAGTAAAGGAGTCGGAGTAACCGGCCTTCAGCATTTTGGGACGCAGTGGTGAGCCTATCGCCACCACTGTGGCTTGAGTCGAGCCGGACACAGCACCAAACAAGGTGCAGGAGGTTGCGGTGCTGATGGCGAGCCCCCCTTTGATGTGACCGATAAAGGCCATCACCATGTTAATGAGGCGATCGGCTGATTGGCCGCGGGTCATGATGTCGGCGGCCAGAATAAACATGGGTACGGCAATCAGCGAGGCGGGGCGAATGCCGGCCATCATTTGCTGAATGAAAGTACCCATCTGGCCAAAGCCATCAAACATCATTACAAAGCCAACCACAGAGGCGGTGATCAGCGGTATCATCATGGGAAAGCCCAGCAGCAGCAGCCCAATCATGATGGCCATTAACAGAGTTGCCATGGTTTATGCCTTTTTTATCGTTATTAACATCAGACTGACGGTGAGCATCAATAGTTATACTTCGGTTTCGGTATCTGCATAGCCATCGGCCACGCCGGTAGACAGGTATACATCCGGGCTGGTGATGTTCTTTATGGCCGTGAGCAAATACTGGATACCGGTAATGGCAAAGCCAATGGGTGCCCAGATGTAAATCCACCAGATTTCAAACCCCAGCGCCGGTAAAATACGGCCACGGCTGTACAGGGTTTCTATGTAGCCGTAGGCGTAATAGCTGAGAAAAAACATCATGCTGGCAGTGAACAGAGCGATGAATATCATCAACACCTTTCTGGCTTTGGCAGGGAGAGCATCATAAAGCGCCGACATACGTATATGGCGACCATGACGGGCGGCATAGCCCAGGCCGGCAAAGGTGATAAAGATAATTAAAATCCGGTTGATTTCGCCGGAGAAAAAGAAGCCCTCGCCAAAAACAAAGCGCGCAATCACATTGGCACAGGTATTAATGGCCATCAGCAAGACGCCGACGGCCAGCATTGCGGCTTCACCACGGGCAATCCATTCATCGATAACGCCAAGAAAGCCGGGCAGGCCAGAGGTGTAAGCAGGGGTATCGTCTTCTGTTTCAGGGGCAGGCTCAGACATGGTTATGCTCCAAGGCTACGCTCGCCGACCAATAACCTGAGGCCTGTCGCGAGTTCCGAACCCCAAAGCCATTACAGCAACAGGGCTGGAGTTAAAATAAAGCCCCACCTGTTGGGTGGGGCAAGGGTAAAACAAGTATTACAGGTCTTTAAGATCTTGCTTGAACTGCTTCAGTAGCGCCTTGCCACTGTCACCTGTCATTTCAATGAACTTGCTTTCTACCTGAGGCGCTCGCTCTTTAAAGGCGTTAATCTGCTCATCGTTCAGGCGCGTTACGGTGACTTTGTCGCTGCTGTCGGTAATTTTCGCCAGCGAGCGATCAGCCAGTCCGTCGATATGCTGCAGAATTTCCTCAAAAGCATAATCGGCTGCCTTGTGTACCAGTTGCTGATCATCATCGGACAGACCGTTGTAGAAGTCCTGATTGGCCATCATTGCGGTGGTAAACCAGCCGTGTCCGGTAAAAATCAGGTTGGGAGATACTTCATATAATTTGCCGGATTCTATCCAGAAAATAGGATTT
The DNA here is from genome assembly GCF_014643915.1 of Oceanisphaera marina. Classification (GTDB taxonomy): domain Bacteria; phylum Pseudomonadota; class Gammaproteobacteria; order Enterobacterales; family Aeromonadaceae; genus Oceanimonas; species Oceanimonas marina. Next base: position 41,447 of record NZ_BMKE01000012.1, on the reverse strand, counting down.
TCGTGACCCTGAATCATGTTGGTCTGCAGTGCGCCATACACTTCGCCCCAGGGGAGAGGGGTCGGAGTCGCGCCAAAGGCGGAATAGGTTTCCGACAACAGCGGATTGGTCATGACGCGGATTTTTTTGTTGTCGAGCTCTTGTGGAGTCGTGGCCTTTTCATCCAGCGTGATGACCATTTCTCCTTCTGGATACATGGTCAGCAGTTCCAGGCCTTTTTCTGCGTAGAGCTTGGGAAAGTCTTCATTGATGGCCTTGCTTTCCCGAAAGAATTTCACGACCGACTTCATGTCGGTTGGCATCAGGTAGGGAATGAAAAAGATTTGCGCTTCGGGAATAAGAGAACCGGTAAAGCCGGGAGACTGGTTAACGAAGTTGAGAATGCCGGCCTGGGTTTGCTCCATGATGTCATCGGATTCCCCCAATTCGCCAAAGCGATAGACCTGCAGGGTATGATCCGAGTGTTCTTCTATGTATTCCTTGAATTTGTAGGCATATACATCTTGTACATCACCTGCGTATTCTTCATGAGCATAGCGCCAGTTGGCGGCCTGGGCAGCGGTGCAGGTAAACAACGCCAGCGCCGACAATCCTGTCAGCTGTTTCAAGGTACGTTTTAATCTGTATTGCTTGTCCATTAAACACTCTCCATTGTTTCGAGTTCAAACGTTCCATAATTAGTAACAGACTGGCAAAAGAAATAGTGTGACGCAAGGATTTGGCGCCATTAAGTCTGTTTTATTGATATGTATCGCTCTTGAAATATACGCCACTGGTGGTATTTTATTCGCTTTGTTTGTTTTTTAACGGGTTGGTGGTGATGTATATGTGTTGCGGGTGACGAGAGTAATAACAAAACCGGAGAGGGAAAGACGAGTATTAGAGTGATCTCGTTGCATCACTAATGATTATTGGTGCTGGTCGTTGGAGTGTGATTGTTGACTGGAGTAAATGGCGTCAGGATTGACGGAGGCAAATGGCTTGCCCCCGAAGAGACTGGCTGTCGCTTGCCAGTTCAGAACAATATCCGAAAATACGACTTAAAAGTGATAGCTCAGTACGACACCGGTCAGGGTCTGGGTGGCATCACCCACCTGGCTGACGATGGGGCTGTCCTTGGCGTCACCACTTAATTGCGTGATACCGGCCAGGCCGGTCACCGACCAGTCGGAAGCAAAGCGATAAGTCATGCTGCCCGTTAATCCCAACCGCCAGTAGCCCTGATCGGCCCGGTAACGAGATAAACCACTGCGGGCTGCATCGCGTGCCGAAACATCGAACATATCCTGGGTCCATTCCTTACTGCTATAAATCAGGCTGGGGCCAAATCCGGCATACCAGTTTGGTGCAATTTCGCTGCGCCATCCCGCTCGCAGGGTGACCTTATAGCCCTCTACATCACCGCCGAGTGGAGTTTCGGCTTTGAGGCTGTAATTCCAGGCACCTGGTTGATAACTCAGGCGTACGCCGCCGGTCAGGCCGGCATCTATTTTTTCGAAGCCACTCAAGTCGCCTGTGTTATCGCGACCCAGGTGGTAGCCGATAAAAGGAGAAAGACTCCAGTCTTGCTGCTGGTATAAATTCCAGCCAAGGCCGTCACGTAAATTCAGATAAAACAGCTCGCCATATTTAACATTGAGATCGGGTAATACTCGGCTTGTGTAATCATCACTGCCCAGATAATCGGGCGTGACCATCACGGCGGCTCCCAGGGTGCCACTCCAGGGAGACTGCGCCATGGCCGGAGCGGCCAGCATGGGCGCCAGTGCGGCCAAAGAATAGATAAATGAACGCGACATAAAACGGCTATCCTCTCATTATTTTTAATCGTTAATAAGCCTCAACCTATCCCTGGTCGCACCTGTCAATGTGGTGCGGGCGTGGTTATGGGTGCAATACTGAATGCCGGATGTTTCTCGAGTGAAACGAATGCATATCGAAGGCAGCTTAGCATGCCTGCTATGGTGTAGGGGGTTGCGAACGCCCGTTATGGGCGCAGACAAGTTGACTATATTGAGAATTGAGATTGAGAGTGCAGAGAACAAGGAGGCAGCAATATGTCAGTAACCCTGAAGCGAGCTTATGAGCCGGTCAGTCGGCAAGATGGCTATCGGGTGCTGGTTGACCGATTATGGCCAAGGGGAGTCAGCAAAGAGGAGGCCCGGCTTGATGACTGGCTGAAAGACGTGGCCCCCAGTGATGATTTGCGTACGGCTTTTCATGAACAGCAACTGGCGTGGGGTGAGTTTCGCCGTCGTTACTTAAGTGAGTTGAAACAACACCGATTGGCCTTGCGCGATCTGGCGCAAACAGCGGAACAAGGTAAAGTAACCCTGGTGTACGCCGCCAAGGACGAACAACACAATAATGCGGTGGTGCTGCGCCAGTACCTGGCGATGTTGGGTTAACGGCAATAAAAACCCAGCCGAAGCTGGGTTGGTATCTATCTTGAGCAAACCGAAGAAGGGTTACTTGGTTGATAAGGCCTGGTTCAGTGTCGCGCTGGGGCGCATAACTTTATCCAGAGCGGCAGTATCAATATGATAATAGCCTTCCAGACCCGCATGCTGACCTTGAACGGACTCAAGTTCAGCCAGGATTTTGTCTTCGTTGTTAGCCAGAGTGTCGGCCAGTGGCGCAAAGTGAGCGGCCAGTTCGGCGTCTTCGCTTTGGGCTGCCAGTTGCTGGGCCCAGTACAGGCTCAGGTAGAAATGGCTGCCGCGGTTGTCCAGCTCGCCGGCTTTGCGCGAAGGCGACTTGCCATTATCCAGCAACAGCTCGGTGGCCTTGTCCAGACAGCTGGCCAGTATCTTGGCCTTGCTATTCCCTTCTTTGATACCCAGCTCTTCCAGCGACACCGCCAGTGCCAGGAACTCGCCCAACGAATCCCAGCGCAAGTGGTTTTCTTCCAGCAACTGCTGTACGTGCTTGGGCGCAGAGCCACCGGCACCGGTTTCGTACATGCCGCCACCGGCCAGCATGGGCACGATGGACAGCATTTTGGCCGAGGTACCCAGCTCCAGGATGGGGAACAAGTCGGTGAGGTAGTCGCGCAGCACGTTACCGGTGACGGAAATGGTATCCAGTCCGCGGATAATGCGTTCCATCGAGAAACGAATGGCTTCGTTGTAAGACATGATCTGAATATCCAGACCGCTCAGATCATGTTCTTGCAGATAGGCGGTGACTTTTTTACGCAGCTCATTGTCGTGGGCGCGTTCGGCATCCAGCCAGAATACCGCCGGGGTATTGGACTGACGGGCACGGGTAACGGCCAGCTTGACCCAGTCGCGTACCGCGGCGTCCTTGGTTTGACAGGCGCGCCAGATATCGCCTTTCTCGACGGGATGCTGCATCAGCACGGTGCCGTTTTCGTCGACTACGCGCATGGTACCATCTTCCGACAGTTCAAAGGTCTTGTCATGAGAGCCGTACTCTTCGGCTTTCATCGCCATCAGGCCCACGTTGGGCACGGTTCCCATGGTGCGCGGATCGAAGGCACCGTTAGTCTTGCAGAAGTTAATCACTTCCTGATAGATGCGCGCATAAGTACTTTCAGGCATCACGGCCTTGGTGTCTTTCAGCTTGCCGTCACGGGCCCACATTTTGCCCGAGCTGCGGATCATGGCGGGCATGGAAGCATCAACAATCACGTCGCTGGGTACGTGCAGGTTGGTAATGCCTTTAACCGAGTCTACCATGGCCATTTCCGGGCGGCTCTCGTAGCAGTCGTGGATTGCCTGCTCAATTTCGTCCTGGGTCGACTGCGGCAGCGTTTTTATTTTCTCCAACACACTGTTCATGCCGTTATTGGGGTTAACGCCCAGTTCGTCGAACAGATCGCCATATTTCTCGAATACGCCACGATAGAAGACTTTCACCGCGTGCCCAAACACTATGGGGTGAGATACCTTCATCATGGTGGCTTTAACGTGCAAAGACCACATCACGCCGCTTTCTTTACAGTCTTGCAGCGTCTGCTCAAAAAAATCAGACAGCGCGTTTGCGCTCATGAACATGCCGTCCAGCACTTCACCAGCTTGCAGCGGCAGTTCTTTTTTCAGCTCGACCTGACCGGCCTGGTTGACGAATTCAATACGAACGGTCTGGTCTGTGCTCATGGTGACCGACTGCTCGCTGGAGAAAAAGTCGCCGCCATTCATGTAATCGGCGTGAGAGCGGGAAGCCTTGCTCCATTCACCCATGGAATGCGGGTACTTGCGCACGAAAGCCTTGACGGCTGCCGGGGCGCGACGATCGGAGTTGCCCTGGCGCAATACCGGGTTAACGGCACTGCCCAGAATGCGTGAGTAGCGCTCGGCCGCCGATTTTTCTTCATCGGTCGTGGCTTCTTCCGGCAAGTCGGGAATGGCAAAGCCCTGCGCTTGCAGCTCGGCAATGCAGGCTCTTAGCTGGGGTACGGAAGCACTGATATTGGGTAGCTTTATGATGTTGGCACTTGGGTCCTGAGTCAGTTCGCCCAGTTCGCTCAGGCCGTCTGCGACACGTTGTTCTTCACTCAGGCACTCGGGAAATGCAGCCAGAATACGACCGGCAAGAGAAATATCGCTCAGCGTCACCTTGATGCCGGCTGTGCTCACAAAAGTACGCACTATGGGTAATAAGGAATACGTGGCCAGGGCGGGCGCTTCGTCGGTGAGGGTATAAACTATGGTGGGTTCTTTGGTGGTCATTATTTCGTTCTTTCCCTGATTGATAATTTGGGACGCAACGGCTTGATATGACACCCAGCTTTGCTTGCCTGTGACGCTGACTGGGGCCGCTGCAGTAAATACTCGGGCATCATTGTATGACAGATGCCCCCCAAGACTTAAGCGACTTAAGTCAATTCTGTGCTTTCAGGCGAATAATCTTGGTCCTAACTGGGTGCGGCTTCCATGGTGGCGGGTTTATCCGGGATGATATTGGCCACGCAGACGCGGTCTCTGCCATTGTGTTTGGCTTCGTATAACATGGTGTCAGCACGCTGGGTCAGGGTTTCGGCGTTATCGGTCGCAAGCGCCTGAGCGACGCCGGCGCTAACGGTAATGGTCCCTATGTCGGGAAAAGGGTGGTGACGTATCTTTTCCAGTAATAACTGAGCCAGCAAGGCGGCCTGCTCTTGCGTGGTTTCAAAGCAAAGTACCAGAAATTCTTCACCGCCCCAGCGGCAAATAATATCGGATTTACGCAGATTGTCTTTTAACAGCCGGCTGCATTCCACCAGTACCTTGTCTCCCGCCAGGTGGCCATACTGGTCGTTAATTTGCTTGAAATGATCAATATCCATCATGATGACAGACAGTGGATGCTGATATCGCTGGGCGCGTTCGAGATCCGTCTCCAGCGTTAGATTCAAGCCGTGGCGATTGGTTAACTGGGTGAGTGCATCGGTTTGCGCCGTGATATTAAGTTGTTTGTTTACCGCCTTCAGGCGACGCATCCAGAACAGGCTGGTGCCAATCACGGCCAGCAGTAAAATACCGAGTCCGTAGGCAAAGGTGTAATCGGTGATGGTTTCCGATACAACTTTCAGGCTTAGGTGGCGGTCCATCACCTGTTGTCGTTCTTGCTCACTGATAGCCGCGATGCCGCGATTAAGTATATTGCGCAGCGTTTGTTCCGACTTGACTACGCCGATACGCAACTGGTTGTCATATCCCGGGATCTGACCCGACACTTTGAGGTTGTACCAGCCGGCGCTCTTGATGGTGTGGGCCGCCACAACCAGAGAACGCAGCGTCATATCCGCCTTGCCATCCGACACCATCTGCATGGCCTCGGGCTCGGTATCGGTATCAATCATTGTCAGGTTGGTAAAGTCCCGGGCAAACAGCTCTGCCATGGCTGTACCGCGCTGCAGTGCTATGGTTTTATTGGTCAGGCTGGCGAGATCGGAAATAAACGGATGATCTTCCCGGGTAATCAATACGTTGGGATCTTCCAGCAAGGGGTCGGTAAAAATAAGCCATTCATCGCGTTCCGGTGTCTGGTTGAGAGCACTTAACACCAGGCACTGTCCGCTCTGCGAGGCAATCAGACTTTCATCCCAGCTGTGGGTGGGGTGCAATTGTATCTGCAAGCCGGTTTTGTTGCCCACCAGGGCAAGCAGGTCGGCAATAATACCCACATGTTTTTGATGTTTATCTATCGCCTCAAAGGGTAGCCAGTCGGGATCGACACAAACAGGTACCACAGGATGTGCGCTGACATAGACCTGCTCGGTTACGCTTAGCGGAACTTGAAGGGGGTAGGCGTTTAACGGGAGACTGCCAAGTAACAGCAACAACAGTATTGACCACAAGCGATAGCCTGTTAATCGAAATAAGGTAAAGACGCGCCGTATGTCGGCAAATACAGAGGCTGAGTCCATTTCTGCTCTCACGCTATGACTATCAAGTCATCATGCCGCCTTGGTTATAATAGAGCAATCATTGAATGTTTAACTTTGCAGGCTGATTCTCATCAATGGCGCGGTATTCGTCTTGAATCATTAAATGAGCCAGAAATAGTGACTCGCCGTTATCAGATGACTGTCAATCGTCAATAAAGAGCTTAGAAGTAATATGCCGATTGAGATAACAGATAATAAAAGAAGACACCCGAGCCTGGCTCGGGTGTCGACGTTATTATGAATGGTGACGGGATGAAGAGGACGAAAAGTGAATTTCCTCTTCTTTCTTGCCTGCCTGCGGATTGTTGAATCGATCTACATCCATGGCACCTTCGCTTTTACCCACAATGCAGGTGACCACGGAGTCGCCGGTGATATTGACCGCCGTGCGTATCATGTCGAGCAGACGATCGACACCGATAATCAGTGCGATACCTTCTACCGGCAGACCCACCTGATTAAGCACCATGGCCAGCATAACCAGCCCCACGCCCGGCACTCCCGCGGTGCCTACCGAAGCCAGGGTGGCCGTCATGATCACCATCATGTAATCGTTAAAGCTCAGGTCGATATTAAAGGCCTGCGCAATAAAGGCGGTGGCTACGCCCTGCATGATAGCGGTGCCATCCATATTGATGGTGGCGCCCAATGGCACGGTAAAGGCCGCTACCTTGTTGTCTACCCCCATGCGCCGGGTGGCGGTTTCCATGGTCACCGGTATGGTGGCGTTGGACGAAGCGGTAGAAAAGGCAAACATGATGGCATCTTCCATTTTTTTCAGGAAGATAAGCGGGTTCAGGCCGGTAAAGGCACGGAACATGATGGAGTAGGTCACCAGGCCGTGCAGCAGCAGGGTACCAGCCAGTACCAGAAAGTATTCCATCAGGTTGACGATGGCATCGAGCCCCAAATCACTGAACAGCTGAGCCATCAGACAGAAGACGCCGTAAGGCGCTATGTTCATCAGCAGTGACACCAGCTTCATGATCACTTCGTTGAAGTCGCTGAACAAGGCGGCAATGCGTTCTCCCGGTTTACCCGCCAGGCTGATGGCGATACCGAACAGCACGGCAAACACGATAATTTGCAGCGTGTTGCCTTCAGCCATCGAATTGATGGGGTTGGTGGGAAACATGCCCACTATGACTTCACCCAGGGTAGGTGCTTCTTTGGCGGCAAAGGTGGCAGCACTGGTCAGGTCGACGCCTTCGCCAGGCTTGAACAGGTTACCCATCAGCAGCGCCAGGCTGATGGCGATGGCGGTGGTGACCATGTAAAAAGCCAGGGTCTTGCCACCCAGGCGACCCAGAGTCGCGAGATCTTTCAACGAGCTGGTGCCACACACCAAAGACACGAAGATCAGTGGTACAACCAACATTTTCAGGCTGGCAATGAAGATCTGGCCGCCGACCTGCAACAGGCCGTCGACCACATATTCCTGCACTAGCGCTACGTCACCCAAGAGGGTGCGGAAAATAAATCCCGCTAAAATGCCAAGACACATACCGAGCAGCACTCTGGCGGTCAACGACATTTTTTTCTTATCGGTGGTCATCGAGTGGAATCTCCTTATCCGATACAAAAGAGCAAAAACGATGGCATCAGCAGATGCCCTGTGGTGAGGTATCATACCTCGAGTTTGCCATGCCTAATCCGGCTGATATGGCAAAACGGCGCACAGAATGCCAGCTTTTTTGTTTGGCGTGAAGTTTTCTGCTTCAAAAACTCCGGCCATCTCTCATCATGAATCGGTTGCTATCCCCGATGAATTCGGGGCGCCAGCACTCCGCACGTTGGAGAAACATGACTTAGCGGGAAGGAGGTCGTCGATGGGCAAGCCAATGATCAACAGAGATAATCCCCGCACCGCGCTGCATTAATAACAGTAACACCGCGGCCCAGACGCCATGCAACGGGTAGGCGTGAGGGTAGACCCATAGCTGAATCACCATAGTCATGATCAATAAGGAAAAAGCCGATAAACGCGTGGCCAGCCCCAACAGTAGCAGCAGGGGAAACAGGTGTTCGGCCACCGCAGCCAAAAGAGCCGCCCACTCGGGAGCCAGCCATGGCAGTTGGTATTCTTCCTTGAACAGTATGATGGCCAGTGGTCTCAGGGTCGGCCAGCCGAGTGTCCATTCCCCGTTAATGAGATCGATGGCCAGGCCATCGATCTTGGTTTGGCCAGACTTCCAGAAGGTAGCGGCAATGGCAAAGCGCCCCAGTAATGCGATGGGTGAATAGGGTATACGGCTAAACCATGAATTAAGCTGGTTGATCAGGCGAATCGGCATCATGACTCATCTCCGGTAAGGTAAAAAGTGCCAATGGCTCTCTGTTGCAGCAAGAGTGTCAATGTGGACTCGGGGGTAAAGTCGGGATATTGCAATAAGGTGTGTTCCAGTGCCTGAGTCAGGGGTTGCAGCGATAACCGGGCAATGAAATGGGCGCTGGCTTCGTTAAGCGTGAGCAGCAGCACCTGATGTTCCGGGCGCACCAACAGAGCCTGCTCTGGCCGTAAAGGGTCGACAGTGGCGATATCAAGCTGCCCCTGGTGTGTCTGCCACAGAGAAACCACGGCATAAGGTGAGCGAATCAGTCGAGCGCAAGGCTGCAATACCAGACGTAATCGCGCCACGCGGTGGGGGTCGGTCAATATCGAGCCGAGGGCGTCAACATCTAGCTGAATGGGCTCGGCGGCATGCAGCACGTTTAACCAATCCAGCTCCATACGGGCAAGATCCGCCAGATAAGGCAAGACAGCGGCCGGCGCAAAGGAGGCGATAAAGTCGGGAAAATGTTCGCCATATTTGGCGAGTAAAGGAGAGCTTGGCGGAGAATGTTCGATATACAAGCCGCTCATGGCACGAAAGAAGTCGTCTCCTACCAACTGCTGGCAAACGGGAAAGGTATCTGCCAGGGCCTGGCTCAAGGAGGCCCGTACATTATTACGATAGACGGCAAAGCGCGCTTGATTGCCCGGATTGGGGTTAAGGCTGGTGGGCAATGCTTGTTCGGGGTCCAGCAGCGCCTTCATGAAAAGACGATCAGTCGTCATGAGCGGCTCCTTGTGGTGGCTTGCTGCAACCAGTGTTGCGCCTGATGTACTTCTGCCAACAGGGTCGCCAGGGGGGGAATATGATTGTCCCGCTCAATCAAGGTGGGTTGTGGGCCAAGGCGAGACAGGGCGTATTGATAGAGCGACCAGACAGGCTTGGCGATTGGCGCGCCATGACTGTCTATCAGCAACCGGGCCCCCTGATTGTCCTGCTGCTCCTCAAAACCGGCCAGGTGTAATTCGCCAACGGTGTCCAGCGGTAGTGCTTCTATGTAGTCGATGGCCGAGTAGTCATGATTGACCGATGACACATACACATTGTTGATATCCAGTAATAGACCGCAGCCACTGCGTTGCACCACTTGATGAATAAAGTCGGCCTCAGCGAGACAAGACTCGGCAAAACTCAGGTAGGTAGCGGGATTTTCCAGCAATATGGTGCGCCCCAGTGTGGTTTGTACCTGATCGAGATGCTCGCAAACACGTTGCAGTGTTGTTGGGGTATAGGGCAGCGGTAGTAAATCGCTGGCAAAGCTGCCATCGACGGCCGACCATGCCAGATGTTCGGAAACGGCGTTGGGCTGGTAGCGATCCACCAGTGTTCGCAAGCGATTCAAATGGTTGTCATCTATTGGCTCGGCGCCACCGATAGACAGTCCAACGCCATGAATAGACAGCGGGTACAAGGTGCGGACACGCTCCAGGTAATGAAGTAGAGGACCGCCATCCACCATGTAATTTTCGGCATGCACCTCAACAAAGCCCAGCCCGGGTTGTTGGGTCAGCAAAGCTTCAAAGTGCTGAGGCTTTATACCCAGACCCACACCGGCCGGTAAACCGGCCGGGCGAGAGTGAGTTGCCGGGGTGCTGTGTAATGAAGTTGCCATTCAAGCCTCCCATTCATTCACCAGATTATGCCTTCACTTCTTTAAAGGCTTCCAGCTGACCATGGCCGGTTGGTGACGTCGGTGAGACCGTTTCCAGGCAGGTGCCTGCAGGCACCAGTTTCCAGGCGTTACCCTGATAATCGACTTTGGCGGTACCGGCGCAACTCGTACCGGGGCCTGCGGCACAATCATTCTTGCCTTTTAGCGCCACGCCGTAGCATTTTTCGCTGCTGGCACCATCTGTCGCGACGACCGGCATACTCACCGCGGTGAGGGCGGTGGTCAGGGCAAAGGCAATGGCGGTTGCTGTGGTTGCTTTGTTCATGTTGAGCTTCCTTCTAACAGAAATGGAATGACCACAAAATGCGGCAACATTGCCGTCATCTTGCTGGTTAGTCGGAAGCACTGGATGAATTGTTACAAAAAAGTAAAACTTTATGCGGGCGAGTCTGAAGTAGCAGGCCCTGTTTGCGGGATTTCTTCTATCTCTACAATCTTCGAACGGCTCATCACCACCTTCCAGCGCTGGATAATCGGCGGATTCTGCCCCTGAACTTCACGGGTGACCAGGTTGATGAGATAGCGTTTTTCTACCGGGTGGCGTGCAACCTGTCCTTCTTTTAGCTGATAGACGTGGTGGGTGCCTTTTTCCATTAGCTTGGACAGCAAACTCAAGTCCAGCTGCAGTGTTTCGCGTGTTTGTTCGTAGCCGCTTAAAAAACGGGTCGGCAGCATACGGGAGTGACTGCCGTAATGCATCACCACTTCTTCTTTCTGGGTTACGTTGGCATGGCGCGCGCTCAGAATGTCTTCTTTTAATCTGGCCGGGCGACGATAATCGAACCACTCAAGCTGGCGCCCCACCAATTGATTGCTATGCACATCAAAATACTGCCGCCGCCACTTGGGGCGACCTTTACGCAACCAGCGCCACAAGGTGTTGCGCAGGTCGTCTTTGAATATTTCACGCAACGCATACAAGAGTGCCAGCAACAAGATAACCAGCAGCGAAATGCTGCCCAGTGTCTCGCGTACCTCAAAGACCGCCAGCGACATCGTGGTCATTACCACGGCGGTGACGCCGGCTTTCAGCAGCTTTTCTTCGCCTCCTCCCAGCTCTCGGGTTTTTTCTTTCAATGTCACCGGATATTCAATCAAACGGCGTAACAGCCGCATTTTGTTGGAGATTCTCGACAAGGCTTCGGTGGTATGGCTGGAGTTGTACTGTTGTGCAACGCGATGCTTATGTTCCAGATCACACACATCCAGCAACAAAACCTTGGCGGTTTTATATTCTTTGGTGCGTGGTAAATGCGCCACCAACGACAGCAGCCGTTGCTCGGTAAACCAGGAAAGGTAATTATCGATGTTGACGTAATATTTATGCAGGGTCTGATCATCGGGAACATGGCGGCGCAAGCGGCGTAAAATATCCTGCGCCAGGGCGATCAGTTCTTCAATGGCTTCTTGAGTCACGCCGTCTTTTTCGTTGCGCAGTTCTTGGCAAGACTGCTCCAGTCCAATGGCATACTGGTAAGCATACAAGCTGAGGCTAAGGCGATATTGTTCCGATGAAAGTTCGCCCCGCTTGGCCAGACGACTGTGGATTAGAGGGAGATAGGGGCGGTCACTGAAATAGGTCCGTTGTACATGAATGGCACTGTGATAGAACTCTTCTTCCGGCACCACCTTGGTGTTGAGTCCCAGCTCGCCGGGTATGAAGAAATAAATATCCAATCGGTGCTCGGTGGCCTCCCGCAGAATGCGAGATATCTTGAGAGAAAAACCGTCTTTACGCTCAACACTGATCACGGGTTGGAATTACACCACAAACATTAATGATGACAATATCTTAACGTATTTCTGCGCTCGGTGCTTGCGGCCAGCTGTGCGGTTATGGAGATAAAAAGCCCCGCACAAGGCGGGGCCGAAATATCGAGGTGGTATACGGCTTATTGCTGAACTTCGGTGAGCGTCTTGCCCTGTTCGGTCCAGAATGCTTTGGCACCGTCATGCATCGGCGTCACGATACCCATGATGCCGCTGTCGATGGTCATTGACTTGGCCGCCTGGGAGACGGAAGACATGAACGTCAGGCCTTCTGGTGAATAAATCTCTTTCAGGCTGTCGCGCACTTTCTCTTCGGATAAATGGCGGCCGGCAATCCACAGAGCCGAGTCCTGAATGGTCACTACATCGTAATCCACATTCGCATAAGTGTTGGCCGGTATGGTAACCGGGGCGTAGTAGGGGTGATCATTGAATAGAGTGCCTTTTTCGGCGGCCTCGTTGACCTGCAGCAGACGGATCTTGTTACTGGAGGCGGCCTGGATTACCGAAGCATTGGGGAAGCCGGCAAAGACCCAGAGCGCATCAATCTGACGATCGCCCAGCGCCGAGGCGCCCTGGTTATAGCCGATGTATTGGGGGGTGATCTTGTCCCACAGCCCCACGCCTTCAAAGAAGCGTTGAGCGGAGGCGGCGGCACCGGATCCGGCGGGACCCACGGCGACATTCTTGCCATCGAGCTGAGCCACTTCGGTAATATCAGAGCCGTCCAGCACAATCAGGTGAGCTGGGGCGCCGTACAGGTAGGACACGGCCTGCACATTACGATACTTGCGGGTGTCGTTGGTCAGTTTGCCATTCAGGCCCAGATACATGTCGCCGGAGTAGACGATACCGAAGTCGGCGTCGCGGGAGTTGACCCGACGCAGGTTCTCGACCGAACCGGCGGAAGCCATGTTGGACACTTCCACACCATCCATGGTCCGCGACAGCCGGGTAGCGATACCATTGGAGAAATACTGGAAGGTTCCGCCGTCCGGACCACCGGAAAACGCCAGTCGCTCGGTCTGGGCGTGAGCCATGCTCATGCCGGCAGTGGCCACGGCGACGAGGGTGATGGACGTCAGCGCCTTGGCAGGCTTGCACAGTTTTTTCAGTATCATTGCTGTTTCCTCTTTATGGTTGTATTTCTCGCTGTCTTCCCTCGAGAAAGGTGAGACGGCACTTCAGCCGTGCTCGGGTACCGTTAATACCGGAATCGGTGATTGACGAATAACGCGCTCGGTGGTGGAGCCCAGCAGTAGTTTTTCCAGGCCGTGACGGCCATGGCTGCCCATGATGATGAGGTCGGCCCCCAGGCTGCCGGCCCGGGACAGCAGGGTTTCGGCGCCGGTGCCAATCACCACTTCCGTGGTCAGTTCGCCCTGAAACTGGCCGAATAGCCGTTGTTTGAAGCCGTGCATGTCGGTCATCGCCTGGGTGTTGACTTCCTTGACGAAGGAATCCATTACTCCAGCAGGAATGCTGCGCCGATGCCGGTCGCCCAGCTCGGTCACTACGTGCAACAGGTGCAGGCGAGCCCCGTTAACCTGGGCCAGATGAGCAGCCAGCTCCGCCGCCCTGGCGGCGCCGGTGGAAAAGTCGGTTGCGTATACAATCAGCTTGATCTGAGCCATGGCGGTGTCCTTAATTGGCATTGGAATGGTGAATGTCGGCCATCGGCGTGGCGTTGTTTTCCCGCTGCAGCCACCACACCAGGGCGACCAGAACTAGACCTGCAGCATCGGAAACCAGGGTCGGCCAGTACAGCAACAGAGTACCGGCGCCCAGCAGCAGCCATTCAAACAGCCGGGTCTTGCGGCGCAGATAGCCCATGGAGAAGGCGCCAAAGGCGATGGTGCCGAGGGTGGCCGACATGAAGGCAGAAATAATTTCCAGAACGCTACCGTCGAGCAACATGGCGGGTACATAGGCAAACAGCAGTGGCATCACGTACAGCATCTTGGCGAACTTGAATGAGGTCCAGCCGGTTTTCCAGGGATCCGAACCGGCGATGGCGGCGCCCGCATAGGCGGCCACGCAGACCGGCGGCGTGATGTTGGAGTCCTGGGACAGCCAGTAGACGATCATGTGGGCGGCAATGGCCGATACCCCGAATTCGCCCAGCGCCGGTACCGCCAACACGGCGACGATCAGGTAGGCGGCAGTCACCGGCACGCCCATGCCCAGCACCAGCGAGGCAATGGCCACCAGCACCAGTGCCAGCAACAGGCTGTTACCGGCCATGGAGATGATCAGATCGGAGAATTTGAGGCCCATGCCGGTCAGTGAAATGGTGCCGACGATGATGCCGATCACACCTATGGTGGCGCCCACGATCAGGGTGTTGCGCGCCCCCACCTGAATGGCATCCCAGATTTCCCGCGGTCCCATGCGGGTTTCTCTATCGACCCAGCTTACCGCGATACAGGAGAGGGTGGCCCAGAACGCCGAGTTGCCGGCAGAGCGGCCGGTAAGCAACAACACGGTAATGATGACCAGCGGCAACGCGTAATACCAGCCGCTCTTGAACACGGTTTTCCAGTGCGGAATCTCTTCGCCCTGTACACCCACCAGACCATGTTTCTTGGCCTCGAAATGCACCATGCAGTACACCGCCAGGAAGTAGAGCAGCGCCGGCCCGATGGACAGCATCATGATGGTGGAGTAAGGCGTGCCGGTCAGTTCTGCCATCAGAAAGCCGCCCGCACCCATGATGGGGGGAAGAAACATGCCGCCGATGGAGGCCGCGGGCTCTATGGCTCCGGCCACATGGGGCTTGAAGCCGGCCCGTTTCATCATGGGAATGGTAAAGGCGCCGGAAGAAACAGTATTGGCAATGGCCGAGCCGGACACAGATCCGAACAGCGCTGACGAAATAACGGCCACCTTGGCCGGGCCGCCGGTGGAGCGACCGGCGAGGGCCAGCGGCAGATCGATAAAAAACTTGCCGGCGCCGGACTTCTGCAGAAAGGCCCCGAAGAAGATGAACAGGATGACATAGGTCGCCAGCACGCTGGCCATGACCCCGAACACCCCGTTGGTGGTCAGGAACAGGGCGGTGGCCAAGCGTTCGAACCGAAAGCCCCGGTGCGCGAGCAGGTCGGGAAGATAGGGGCCGAACAGGGCGAAGGCGATCATGGCCACCCCAATTAGGGTGATGGACCATCCCAGCACTCGGCGGCAGATTTCCAGTGACAGTAGCAGACCGACGATGCTGATCAGCATGTCGACCTCGTTTTCTGCCCCGGCCCGGTAATTGAGCTGTTCGAACTGGCTGATCCAGTACAGCACGGTGCCGGCCGTCATCAGTGCCAGGATCACATCGCTGGCGGTGGGGCTGTTGTGGCTACGCCGGTTCAGCCATTGATCCAGCGGCAGCAGGATGGCGGCGAAGGGTAAAATCAGCCACAGACTGTAGTGCAGCTTGTCCAGATCCTGCTCCAGCGCCATGCCGAGGCCGTCGTAGCTCCAGGTTTCCTGGAACAGGGTCAATTGCTGGTAGAAGACGGTAGGCGAGTCGTACACCAGAAAGCAGCTGACCAACAACGACAGCAGGGTGGCGCTGATCAACGACATGCCGCCATAGGCGGTGCGGCTGCCCGCCGGGTACAACAGAAAGACCAGTACGAAGGTGATCAGCACATAAATACCAAGGTGGTACTGGGTGCTGAGGGCGGCGACGCCGGCACCGTAAAAGTAGATGGCGACCATGATGGCGGCCAGAGCGGCGGCCAGCCAGGCCCAGGGCCCGGTGAGCTTGCGCTCGCTCTTGGCATCTTTTTCCATCAGCTCCTTGAGCTTTTTCTGCTCTTCGGGGCTGAGGCCGTCGAGCGATTGTTCGGTGTTTGACATCTTGACCTCTGCTTTTGCTCCGGCACCGGTGGCCGGGTGGCGTTCCTTGCCTTCGACTACGGGCTGGTAGACCGATGGGCGGTTTGTTGATTTATTGTTGCAAAAGCGAGGCCAGGTTTGGCGAGAGCAGCGCAAAGGCGCGTGGTTAAAGGGTTGGCAAGCTGGGCGAGGTGATTCAGTCGTTTGGTATTGGGTAGAAATGGGTAGGAATCCGCCGGTTCCATGCAGGGCTTTGGTGGATTTCCACCCATTGGAGCTTTCAGGGGTGGTAATGAGGGCCGAGGCCCTGATGAGACAGGTAAGTTGGTCTCGAACTCGTCGCCGCCGATGGATGGAAATCTACCCATCGGGGGCAAATGGCAGCTCAGTCGGTGCCGTCCTTGTAATCCTTCTTGTCCAGATCGTATTTTTTCATTTTGTCGTACAAGGTCTTGCGCGGCAGCTTGAGACTTTCTAGCGTGTGCTTGATGGATCCGCCGTGGCGGGCGAGTTCGGCCTGAATCAGGGTCTTTTCGAAATGCTCTACCCGCGCCGCCAGACCCGGCGCCATGGGCTCCTGCTCGGTGATGGGCTGGTCGTCGAAGTCGAAGGTGCAGGCTTCACCGAGCAACACATATCGCTCCGCCAGGTTGCGCAGCTCACGCACGTTGCCGGGCCAGTCGTGACTCATCAGGCGGTGGACGCGCTCGGGCGACAGCGGCGGAATTTCACGCTCGTACAGAGAGGAGGCGAGCAGGGCGAAATGCTGGAACAGCATCGGAATGTCCTGGGGACGGGCCCGCAGGGGAGGAATGTCGATTCGCACCACGTTGAGCCGGTAATAGAGATCCTCGCGAAACTCGCCGGTCTCGGCCAGCGCACGAAGATCGGCTTTGGTGGCGGCGATGATCCTGAGATCGAGCGGGATCAGGGTGTTGGATCCCAATCGCTCTATGGCCCTTTCTTCCAGTACCCGCAGCAGCTTGATTTGCAGGCTCATCGGCATGCTTTCAATTTCATCCAGAAACAGGGTACCGCCATTGGCGTGCTCCAACTTGCCGATGCGTCGCTCTCTGGCATCGGTAAAGGCGCCCTTTTCATGGCCGAACAGCTCCGATTCGATCAGAGTCTCTGGGACGCCGCCACAGTTGATGGCCACAAAGTTGCGCTCCCGGCGAGGGCTGTGCTCGTGGATATAGCGGGCCAGCAAATCCTTGCCGGTACCGGTTTCTCCCATCAGCAGCACGTCGGCCGGGGTGTCGGCCACGGTCAGTACCAGCTGGCGCAGTTGCAGTATGGCGGAAGAGGTGCCGATGATGCGCGGCCCGGGGGCGCTCTGCGCCTGCAGCTCCTGGCGCAGCTTGCGGTTTTCCAGTGTCAGGGTGCGTTTTTCTAGCGCCCTGTGTACCACGTCGAGCAGCAGGTCGGCGGAAAAGGGTTTTTCGATAAAGTCGTAGGCGCCGTTGCGAATGGCGCCGACTGCCATCGAGATATCCCCGAAGCCGGTGATCAGGATCACCGGAATGTCCGAATCCAGTTGTTTGATCTGTTGCAGTAGCTCCAGCCCAGTCATGCCCGGCATGTTGATATCGGTCACCACCACGCCGGGGAAGTCGGGAGTGAGCTGTGCCAGAGCCTGGCGGCCCTCGGCGAGGGTGAGCACCCGATAGTCTTCCAGCTCAAGAGTCTGCCCGGCCGACAGACGTACATGGGGGTCGTCATCGACCAGTATGACATTAACGTTATGGCTCATGGTGCTCCTGGGGTGAAAGCGACGGTAGCGTCAGGGTGAACAGGGCGCCGCCTTCCGGGTGATTGGTGGCTTCGAGTCGGCCATTCAGGCTCAGAACGATGCGGTGAGAAATGGACAACCCCAGACCCATACCGGTCGACTTGGTGGTATAGAAGGGCTCGAATATTTGAGTAAGGGCATCGGCACTTAATCCTGGGCCATGATCGCGTACGCTTAGCTGTACTCGGTCTTTTTTCTTCTTCACTGTGATGTTGATGCAGGGAAGAGAGCGGCCAGCCATGGCTTGCAGGGCGTTGTTGATAAGATTGACCAGTACTTGTTCAAGACGGCCTATATCGCCTGCTACCCAGATTTTTTCCAGCCCGTCTGGCCAGAGAATGCGCGCTTGCTGCTGTTCCAGCTGACTACCCATGATTACCATGAATCCCTGGCGCAGGTGCTGAAGATTGACGCCCCGGCCGGCGTCTTGATGCTGGCGGGCGAACTCTCTGAGCGGCTGCAGTATGGCAGCCATGCGATCGGCCAGCCCAGCTATTTCTTCCAGGTTGGTGCCCACCGTCTCGATCTTGCCGCGAACAAGCAGCTTGCGGCCGTTGTCGGCAAAATGACGGATGGCGGTAAGCGGCTGGCTGAGTTCATGATTGATGCCGGCAGACAGCTGACCGAGAACGGCCAGCTTTGCAGTTTGAATCAGCTGGTTCTGGGTCTGATGATGTTGCTCTATTTCCTGTTGCAGGCGCTGGTTGGCATCGGTCAGCTCCTGGGTACGTTGTTTTACACGCAGTTCCAGGGCCCCGTGGGCTTGTTGCAATTCGTTCTGGTGGCGCAGCTTCATCCGATTGCGGGCGCTGAAAAACAGGATCAAGGCCGCGAGAACAAGGTAGAAGGTCAGCCCCAGGCTCAAGGTCTTGAATATACCGGTCTGCAGCGGTTTCAGGTTGGCAAGGACCGCAACTCGCATGCCGACTTCGGGTAATAAACGGCTTTGTAGCAGATAGTGACCGGCTCGTTCTGCGGATGTGGCTGATGGAGTATCAACCAGCGTTAACAGTAGATCGCCCTGTTCGGAGACTTCCTGGCGAATAATGTTGAGCGGCAGCAGTGGGGCTGCTCCGTAGCGGCGGCTGGCGCTGATACGGGCAATATCTTCCTTGGTGAGTAAGCTGGTTGCAGGTCTGCTTACTAGCTGGCTCTTTGTCGATGGTGAGTCATGATTGCCGTAGGATTGCCGCAGGGCATGACCGTCAACTTCAGATTGATAACCGAGAGTGCGAAAACGCCAAGAGGCCCGAGTGGAAATAAAGATAACACCGTCTTCATCCATGACCAGAATATCCAGCAAGGGATCGCTCCAGTCTGCTTCTATATCTTCCAGATCCACCTTGACCACGGCGACCCCAATGATTTGCTCTGCCTGTAACACCGGGTAGGAAAAGAAATAACCTCGCACCCGGGAAGTGTTACCCAGCGCGAAATAGCGACCGGCACCTCCCTCCATCGCTTGCTGAAAATAGGGGCGAAAACTGTAATCGTTGCCAATAAAGGGTCGGGGCTGATCCCAGTTGCTGGCGGCCAGGGTAATGCCGTTGGTCCCGATCACATAACTGTCGGTCGCCCCCATGGTTGTGTTGAGCCAAGCCAGGTAGCGGTTGGCGGTATCTACTTTCTGTGTGTCCTCGGGGTTTTCGAGCAGGTTAATCAGCTGATGTTGATTGGCCAGCAGACGAGGCAGATCCCGATGGCGGTCGAGTTGATATTGCAGGCTGACGATATAGCGGCTGAGATTGGCATCGGCCTGTTCGCGGATATGCGTCATGGATTGCATTCGTGCAGAGCGATACAGCATGACAGAGAGCATGAGCATGCCGACTAACAATAACAGTATGAGAGAGCTTCTCTGGCGAATTGCAGAAGAAGTCTGAAAAGAATCCGTTCGTTTCATGAGTCGATTATGCGCTGTCGAGCGGCGGATGGGAATGTGTCTTTGCAGGGAAAGCTTGAGTCGATGTAGTCATTGCGGCGACAATGGTGTTTTATGCAGGAATATCATCATGGCTTTTCGTATTCGTTATCAGTACCGCAAACAACCCAAAGAAATTGGTTATGCCAATGACAAGCATCACAGTGTTTATGACGCGGTGGCAAGGGCAGAAGGGGTGGATTTGACCGAATTTCACCGTATGGAAAGCCAGGTGGCGAATGTAAGCCGCAACGATCGCAAGACCATGAAGGATTTTCGTGAAGAATACTTTCGCAAACTGGGCTTTAGCGATGTGACTATTATCCGCGAAGAATAAGCGACCGCTCAACAGCCTGCGCTGCCGGCAGAGAGTGACTTGCTGCCGGCCGACCATGCCGTGAGAGCGACAATAATCAGGCCAGCTAAATTTTGTGACGCGTCGCAATTTCAACGTTGACAGTATCCTAGCGATAGACAGCGCCAAATGAGTTTGCCATTATTATTCTGCCCCCAACAGCTAATGGATGATCTGTGGAACAAATTCAGATGTTTTTCGGCTACCACAAGACACTGATGCAGCTGCTGCACAGTGCGGGTTTTATCGGGCTGAGTAAGCGTCAAAAGCTGGAGGCGTTAATCGCGCTGTGTTGCGAGCTGCTGCAGACCGACGATATTAGTGTCTGGAGCTTGAGTCTTTGTAGTAGCAGCCTGAACCGAGATCAATGTTACAGCCCTCGAACAGGTCATGTTTACAAGCCCTACACACTGGGCCGGGTAGAGCACTCGGCCTACTTTTCGGCTCTGGAAGCGGCCGAAATCATTGCCACCCATGATATGGAAAATGATCCTCGCACCCGTTCTTTTGCTCAATGCGAGTTATCGCAAACGCAAGCCGTTGTCGCCATGCTGGATGCGCCCATTTATGATGGTAATCGGCTATGTGGGGTCTTGTGTCTGGAAAGCCTTGAGCAGCGGCATTGGACTCTGGCGGATATTACCTGTGCCACGGCCTTTGCCGATACCATCAGTATGATCAATACCCACGAAGCCTGGTTGAACAGCCGTAAAGAGCTGGACTACATCACCCATCATGATGATTTTACCGGACTGCTGAATCAGCGTTCGCTACAGCATCGAATTCAACAATTGATGAGTCAACAACCCCCTGGGCATTTTGCCCTGCTGTGGTTTGATATTGACCGCCTTAATGCCATTAATAACGGTATGGGTGGCCAGATTGGTGATGCCGTGGTCAGTGAAGTGGCGACGCGTCTACGAGGTGTGCTGTTGCCCGGCAAAGATATGGTTGCCCGGGTGGGGGGAGACGAATTTGCCATGCTGTATCGTTTTTCTGAGGGAAGTAACACCCTGAGCGATGCAGTGGAAACCATCATGAATACGGTAAATCAACCGATTCAAATCGGGCAGCAAAGGCTGACCGTCAGCACCAGCGTGGGTATTTCGATTTTTCCTTATGATGCCGATGATGTTGCGACCTTGATGCGTTGCAGCGAGTCGGCCATGTATCATGCCAAGGGCTGTGGGCGTCGACAGGCTCAGTATTTCAATCAGGGCGTGTCCGCCTCGGCCAAAGCGCGCTTTTTGATGGAAAATCAATTAATCGAGGCCATTGCCAATGATGGTTTGAGTCTGGTGTATCAACCCATAATGTCTGGCGATGCTCGCACCCTGGTCAGTTGCGAAGCCCTGGTACGCTGGCAACATCATAGTCAGGGGTTTTTATCTCCTGCCGAATTCCTGCCCCTGGCCTACGAGGCGGGGTTGATTGCCGAGCTCGACCTGTGGGTGCTGGAGCGGGCCTGCCGGGATATCAAGCTGGCTCGGGCTCGGGGATTGTCCATGCCGCCAGTGGCCGTCAATCTGTCGGCTGATGCCATTATGGATCCCTCGCTGACCGACAAGATATGGAGCCTGCTCGAACAATATCAGGTGCACGGATCTCAATTGGAACTGGAAATGATTGAGGATGCCATTAAAGACGACTCGGACGTACTGCAACACACCTTGAAGCAACTGGTTCGCATGGGGCTCAAGCTGTCCATTGACGATTTCGGCACCGGCTATTCGTCACTATTGCGCCTTAAAAATCTGCCTTTTACCAAGCTTAAAATCGATCGTTCTTTCATCCAGGACTTGCCCAAAGACGCCGATGACTGTGCTCTCACCCTGTCGATATTGGGCATGGCAAAGGGGCTGGGAGTGTCTGTGGTGGCCGAAGGAGTGGAAAACGGCGACCAGGAAGCCTGGTTGCAACAACAAGGCTGTAATTATCTGCAGGGATTTAAATACCACAAGCCCATGCCGATAGATGACTTTCTCGATCTGCTGACCACTGCGTAGAAAATCGTTTTGAGCCGTGATGGGGAGTGTGTGTAATTTCAATGATTTACCGCTTTTTAGCTTGTGGTCATTGTGTGTAAATAAGTAATCACCGATAAGGAATGAAACATGGCACCACTGAAAATGTTACTGGCCTCGGCCCTGTTGTTGGGCTCGACTGCGGCTTCTGCCCATGATTATCATGCGGGAGAGCTGGATATTGCTCATCCCTGGAGCCGTCCGTTGCCGCCGGTGGCCACCACGGGGGTAGCCTACCTGAAGGTCACCAACAAGGGTGATTCCGATGATGTGTTGTTAAGTGCCGAAAGCCCGGTGGCCGAAAAAGTGGAAATTCATACCCATGTTAAAGACGGCGACATGATGAAAATGCGTCAACTTGAAGAATTGGTCATCCCCGCGCATGGCGAGCAGACGCTGGCGCCAGGCGGTCACCACTTGATGCTGATGGGTCTAAAGCAGGTGCCGGTAGAAGGTGAGCGTTTTCCGGTCACTCTGCACTTTAAACAGGCCGGTGCGGTAGAGGTTGAAGTGGCCGTTGATGCCGAACCGGATGCGCACCATCAGACTCAGCACCAAGATAACCAGCACAACCATTAATATGAAAGGGGCGGGATGAGAGGGCATTCCCCTCTCATCTCCTGTTACTGAGTCACGTCCTTTATCAGCGACTGATGTACCTTCTTGATGCACAAGTCTTCAACATACTCCAGCTCCTCTTCACCGGCAGACTCGGCTGCCGCATGACTGGTCACGCCTTCTTGCAGCCATAAACACTGGGCATTTTGCTCTATGGCCTCTTGCGCTATGCGGGCGGCAAACTCGCCGCGACGAAATACGTTAATCAGCTCTATGGGCTGCTCCAGCTCGTCCAGTTCCCCCACGCAAGTCTGGCCAAGAATCACGGCACCCGCCAGCTGCGGGTTGACCGGAAACACCCGATAACCGTGTTCCAGCAAATACTGCATCACCTGATAGCTGGCCCGTTCCGGGCGATTAGAGGCACCAATAAGAGCAATGCTTCGCGTTTGATTAAGGATGCGAGTTAAGCGCTGTTGTTCGAGTTGATCCATGATGCCTTCCACAGGAATAAAAACCCAGTTATAGCAGTTTGCCGACCCGATAATCCATGATCGGCTACGCAATTTATGTCTCTGTCGAGAGCCAGCCATGGCCTTCGAATATAAACAGCTTCAATTGAGCTGAATTATCGCTGAATCGTCTGTAACCACTGGCGTAGTTGTCCCGCCGACAGCGCGCCCGACTGGCGTGCGACTTCCTTACCCTGATGAAAGGCGATGAGCGTAGGGATGGAGCGAATGGCAAATCGGGCGGCCGCCGCTTGATGCGCCTCGGTATCCAGTTTGGCCAGCCTCAGTTTGCCTTTCATTTCACCGGCGGCGGTATTAAAAACCGGTGCCATCTGCAGACAAGGACCACACCAGGGGGCCCAAAAATCGACCACTAACGGCAGTGTTTCGTTGGCCAGTAGTCGATCCAGTTTGGGGCCGTCCATGGTTAACGGTTCAAAGGTGAGCAACTCTGCCTTGCATTTACCGCAGTGCGGCGCCTGTTGCAGTCGGGCACCAGGGACGCGATTTTTAGTCAAGCAGGCCGGACAAATCAACATGTGTTCACTCATGGTCACATCCAGTCGGCCAGGGCATAGGTCAGCGTATATTGGTCGCCTACCAATTCCATTTTCTGGCCATGATTGTTGACGGTAGCGCCGTTACCCAGGGTGTGCAGCACGGCGGTTTCCACGGCTTGCTCTTCGGGAGAACACGCCATTTTGGTGCTGGCCAGCGGGTCGGCCTTGAGACGATTTTGCTCCAGGCTGGCACTGCCGAAGAAGCGGTTGCAACCAGCCATGCCATTAATCGAAAAATGCTCGGCAATTTCCAGGTCCGACTTGATGTTGGTATTGATGGTGGTGCCATTGATGGCGACGAGGTTCCAGTGATGATGCTGCAAGTCAGACTCGCTGACCTTGGGGCCACTGCTGCAGGCGGCCAGCAACAGGGCGCTGGCGGTGATAATGGCTGTTTTCATAACGGCTCCTTCATTATTTTGGGATTAGATGCCGGCTTGCGTATCTTTTCACGCTACGATATCCGTGCAGGTCTTTAAGAATAGTGAACAGTTGACGCTGTTTTTTCAAGGCACGTCGCTTAAACCTGATTGTAGTGTGAGCGAGCTGGGCTTACTGTGATAAATAATCAATACCAGTTGTCATTATGAGGTCACCATGCAAGTGAGCATACTGGCGGGTAAAGCCGCCATGTTGAATGAGCAAATCTGCAGTGCCATCGATAAACGACTGATTTCCGGGCGACAATTTTGTGGCTTTACCGGGCTCAGTGGCGATGCTCAGGTGTCTAGGCAGTTTCATGGCGGAGCAGAGCGTGCCTTGCATTATTATCCCCGCGAGCATTATGACTTCTGGCATAGCTGGTTTCAGGGCATGGGGCTGCATAGCACCTTGCCACTACTGGGGGCGGGTGCTTTTGGCGAAAACATTTCCGGTGTCGGCCTTGCAGAGCAGGATGCCTGCATCGGTGATATTTACCGGCTGGATGACGCCTTGATTCAAATCAGCCAGCCCCGCTCGCCTTGTTATAAGCTTAACGCCCGTTTTGGCTATGATTTTTTCTCGGTACTGGTACAGGGCAATGGTCGTACGGGCTGGTTGCTGCGGGTGCTGGAAACAGGAGAGGTGGGCCCTGAGGCCCGCTTGATCTTGCAAGCGCGGCCGCATCCACAGATGTCCGTTAAGCGGGCCGGAGATATTGTATTCAACCAGGCTTTTGATCGGGGTGGTTTGCAGGAGCTGGCCGCATTAGCCGGTTTATCACCCAGCTGGCGGCAAAAAGCGGATGATTACCTGTTTGCCGGACAGGTGACCGACTGGAGCCAACGTCTGCTGGGACCGAAATAGGCATAGGTTCAAATTTTTCGTGCCGAGGGGGTTACAAAAAAGGCTCATCAAATGTGTGGCCTTTTTTTGTTTTCCGACATTTATTTCCGGTCGCTATCGGCCTGTTGTTTTAACCAGTCCAGCAGCTCCTGGGCCCGCGGTTTGTTCAGAATGCGTTTGGGATAAATCAGAAAATAGGACTTGTTGAGTGGTAGCGCCAACGACGACAGCGGCACCAGTTTACCTTGCTGAAGTTCTTCTCGAATAAGCGATTGCTGGCCCAGCAGTATGCCTCTACTGGCAACGGCGGCATCTATCGCCATCGCCGACAGGTTGAACGAGGGGCCTCGATTGGGTGGCCGAGTAGTGATATTGGCTGCCAGCAGCCATTCGCTCCAGTCTGGCAGAAAACGACCGTCTCGGCCCCAATCCACATGAATCATGGGGTAGTCGAACAGTTGTTCCGGGGTGGTCAGCGGCAGTGAGGTTTTGAGCAGGTTGGGGTTGCACACTGGGATTACCGAGTCGCGGAACAGCTCTATTTTGTCTTGTTGAGGATAATGCTCGTCCCCGAATGACAGATAAAAGTCGGTGGGGGTGGTATTGAAGTCGGTCAGGCTGTGGGTGGCTTGAATGCGCAGATCAATTTCCGGGTGCCGGTCCATCCATTGATATAAACGCGGCATTAGCCAGCGAGAGGCCAGGGCGGGCAGGGCGGTAATGGTCAGGGTATGGTCCCCTTGATACTGGGCCATGTTTTGCTGTGCCACACGCAAGGTTTCGAACGCTTCCTGAGTAAAGGCGAGATAGCTGATACCCGGCTCGGTCAGCTCGACGCCGCTTTTGGAGCGCACGAACAGTTTAACTCCCAGATGCTCTTCCAGCTGCCGAATTTGCTGGCTGACCGCAGCCGGAGTAATGCACAAAGTGTCGGCGGCACTGGCCAGACTGCCGGTTTTAGCGGCGGTCTCAAATGCCAATATGTTACTTAATTTGGGTAAACGGTGGTGACTGGCCTGCTCCATAGCGGTCTCTCTTTATCGTCTTGAACCTGCGTCATCAGGCGGGTGGCCTGATCATGCGGGGCAGCAGTGATGGGGTCAAGTATGGGAGGGTATCAATATGGTTAAAATTAGTTAACATATCGTTAACTTAATATCGCTATTGCCGGCAGTCGGGCTTTTATATGGTAATCAGCATCTTTTACCGATTGAGCGGAGCAAGGCGTTATGAGCACATTGAGCACTATTCTCGACTTATCTGTTTATCCCATCGATGACCCGGACTTCCGTGCCGAGTGTCGTCATACCCTGGAGCGTACCGGTGCCCTGGTGTTGCCGGGTTTCATGAAATCCGAAGCAGTAGAGCAGGTGAAGCAGGAGGGGCTTGAAAAGCAGCACCTGGCCTATTACACCGCCAAGCAGCACAACGTCTATCTGGCCGAATCGGATCCGGCCTTCGGGGAGGAGCACGCGCGTAACCGCAAGGTCACTTCTTCCAAGGGCTGTATTACCGATGACATCATAGCCGAAGAGTCTCCCCTGCGTACCCTCTATAACGCCCAGCGCTTTCGCGAATTCATGAGCGATGTGCTGGATGAAGAACAGCTCTATGAATACGCCGATCCGCTGTCTTCGATCAACCTGCACTATGCCAGTGAAGGGCAGGAACTGGGCTGGCACTTCGACAACTCTTCCTTCGCTACCACACTGTTGATTCAGAAACCGGCCGGGGGCGGTGTGTTCGAGTATGTGGAAAACATGCGTGACGCGGATCGGGGCGAGATGAACTACGAGGGCGTGGAGCGGGTGCTCAATGGCGAGGTTGAAGTCAAGCAGCTGAGCATGGAGCCGGGCGCTCTGGTGTTGTTTCGTGGTCGCAACGCCATTCATCGAGTGAGCCCTACCGAGGGGGATATTACCCGCATGCTGGTGGTGCTGGCCTATAACAATCAGGCCAACGTGGCGTTGTCGGAAACCGCACGCCTGACTTTTTATGGTCGACTGACAGCTTGATTCGATGAGCGGCTGGCTTGGCGTTCATCGTTCTTGTTTACGCCAAACAGGCTGGCACAGGAATACGAGTTCCGTTGCTTGGCTCTTCTGTTTTTGATTAGTGCTATCTGGTTTAGACGTGCCCTGAGGTGCGCTGTACTGGTGGCGCAAGGGTTGGATTTTCCCCCATCTCGGGGCTTGTGGGCTGCTGTGCCTGCAACGACATGGAGTTGTCTATGAATACGATTGTACTTGCGGTATTGATAATGATTGGCCTTAGCCTGGTTCGGGTGCCGGTGGTGATTGCGCTGGTGGTGTCGGCGGTGATCGGCGGCCTTTATGCGGGAATGCCAATAGCAGATATCACCTCGGCCTTTAATGGCGGTCTGGGCAGTGGTGCCGTGGTCGCGCTGGCATCGGCGACGCTGGGCGCCTTTGCGGTGGCGCTGTCGCGCACCGGTATTGCCGATGTTATTGCCGCTAAAACCCTGCGGCTGATCGGAGCCAGCCAGGATGCGACCCGGCTGAGGTATGTCAAATGGGGAATTTATGCGGCTCTTGTAGTGATCGGTTTTTCTGCCGACACCATAGTGCCCATTCATATCGCCTTTATCCCTATGCTGATTCCGCCTTTGCTTGGCCTGATGAACATGATGAAGCTGGACCGACGCATCATTGCCTGCGTGTTGACTTTCAGTATCGTCATTCCCTACATGATTGCACCGGTCGGCTTTGGTGCCATCTTTCTCAATGACATCCTTACCCAGAACGTCAACGAAGCGGGTGCCAGCTTAGGGATTGCGGTCACCAACGACATGGCACCCAAAGCCATGCTGATCCCGGCTTTGGGTATGGTAGTCGGGCTGCTGGTTGCCGTTTTTTTCAGCTACCGCAAGCCCCGTGACTATCAGCATGTTGAATATCATCAGCCGGTAAACGGTAACAATGCGGGTCAAACGGAGAGAGAAGAGCCTCGTCGCTTGTCCGCTTTGCAGCTGTCTATGCTTGGCGTGGCCGTGGGTGGTGCCTTGCTGGTTCAGGTATGGACCGGTTCCATGGTGCTGGGGGGCCTGCTGGGCTTTACCGTGTTATCAATGAACTGCTTGTTCAAGTGGAAAGATCAGGACGATGTGTTCACCCAGGGTATGCGACTGATGGCCTTTATCGGCTTTGTCATGATTGCCGCCGCCGGTTTTGCCGGTGTAATGAAGGCAACCGGTGCTATTCCTGAACTGGTGGCGGGAGCGGGTTCGCTGATCGGTGACAGCCCAGCCATGGCTGCGCTGGTAATGCTGCTGGTGGGACTCTTTATTACCATGGGGATCGGCTCGTCGTTTTCTACCGTGCCGATTATTGCGGCCATCTTCGTACCCATGGCGATGCATTTTGGATTTTCCCCCATGGCGACTATCGCTCTGGTGGGCACTGCCGGCGCCCTGGGCGATGCGGGTTCACCCGCATCGGACTCGACTCTGGGACCTACCGCAGGGCTGAACGTAGATGGGCAGCATGACCATATCCGAGATTCGGTGATTCCCACCTTCATGCACTACAACATACCGCTGCTCCTGTTTGGTTGGATAGCGGCGCAGGTTTTGTAACGAATTTGGATGCAGGGAGTAAAGAGCGGCGCCTGAGGCGCCGTTGTGTATTCTAGTGCCCTATTCCGTTACGTCGACCTGCTGGCCGTTGAAGGCGACCTGCTGGCCCAGCGTGATTTTGCAGCGCTTACGTACTTCCACGACACCATCCACAGTGACCAGACCATCGTCGATCACCATCTTGGCCATGGCACCCGATTCGCACCAGCCCAGTACTTTCAACAGATTATGCAGAGGAATAAAGGGATGTCCTTCCAAACTGAATTGTTCCTGCATCGATATTTACCTCAGTGAAAAATAGTGCGGTTATGGTAACACCGACAGGGGGCCTGCTGGCAGAGGCAGACGAACAAGATTTGTGTATTAGATCTTTGTTATTTACCCGCATGTTGGGCATTATTAACGGACTCACGTTTAGCTGATTGTTCTGATTCATACTAGAATGATCAGTTGTCGTTCAGACTCATCACTAAGCCGCCCCTCCCATCTCGTATGACGGTAAAGTAGCTGTGCTATCGAACCCGTATGGAAGCCTGGGATAGCGAAATGGCAGGGATTGATTTCGGCCTTGGTACAGAAGGTCTGTTTAGCGGAACCAATCACGATAATCAGCCAGGTGATTGTTATATTAGTTATTAGATCAAGAGGTACTTATGTCCGGACTACTACCCCATGTCGATCCCGAAGGCCTGCTGGAATATTCAGTGGTATATACCGATCGTGCTCTCAACCATATGTCGCAACGCTTTCAGCAGGTGATGCGCGATATTTCCGCCAGTCTTAAAGATCTTTATCAAGCTCACTCGGTAGTGGTGGTGCCCGGTAGTGGCACCTTTGGCATGGAAGCCGTGGCGCGTCAGTTTGCTACCGATCAAGACTGCCTCATCATTCGTAATGGCTGGTTCAGCTATCGCTGGAGTCAGATCTTTGCTGCCGGACACATACCCGCATCGGAAACGGTATTGAAAGCCCGCGCCATTGAAGATGGGCCACAGGCTGCCCTGGCGCCTGCGCCTATCGAGGAAGTGGTCGCCACCATCAAGGCCAATAAGCCCGGGCTGGTGATCGCCGCGCACGTTGAAACCGCGGCCGGCATGATACTGCCCGACGATTACCTTAAAGCCGTGGCCGCAGCAGTACATGAAGTGGGCGGTCTGTTTGTGCTCGACTGTATTGCCTCTGGTGCCACCTGGGTCGACATGAAGGCGTGCGGCGTCGATATTCTACTCAGTGCCCCGCAAAAAGGCTGGAGCAGCTCGCCTTGCTGCGGTTTGGTCATGATGAGCGAGCAAGCTCGTGCGCGCATTGACCAGACGCAAAGCACCAGCTTCGCCTGTGACTTGAAGCAGTGGCTGAAAATTATGGAAACCTACGAGCAGGGTGGGCACGCCTATTACACCACCTTGCCCACCGATGCGCTGGCCCAGTTTCGCGACACCATCAATGAAACCGGTGGTCTTGGCTTTGCCGAAATGAAGCTTCGCCAGCAGCAGCTGGGCGAGCGGGTGCGCGCCCTGCTGGCGGCGCGGGGCATCAAGAGTGTGGCTGCCGACGGTTTTGCCGCTCCCAGTGTCATAGTGTGTTACACCAGGGATGCCGACATCAAGAGTGGCAGCAAGTTTGCCGCCGAAGGGCTGCAAATTGCGTCTGGTGTCCCCCTGATGTGTGATGAGCCCGAGGATTTTCAGACCTTCCGTATCGGCCTGTTTGGCCTGGAGAAACTGCAGGATGTGGCCGGCACCCTGGCCAGACTCGAGCAGGCGTTGGACAAGGTGCTGCAGGGCTGATCACCTCACACGGCCAAATAATATAAAGCCACATAACACCAGGCCGCCAATTGGCGGCCTGGTTATTTTCGGCATAGCGCTAACACTCCTCTTTATACCATGGCGTCAGCTCCGGGCCTTTCCCTTCTGCTTGCACTGCTGCCTGCCTCATTCTCCTGCAACCGACGGCGGTGTGTTCCCGTACGGCCCGAAAGATGAAGCTTTTCTGAAAGTCTTGTCTATACAAGTGCACCTCATAATGCCGCATTTCATAATAAAACCTTTAAAATCAATATTTTGAAGTGATATCGCTCACTGCAACAGTTGCTGGCGTACATTTGGCTGACTTAATTCCTCAATAAAACCGTCATCTTCGACCACCAGTATGGCTCGCGAACCTATCGTGAGGCTGCTAGCAATGAACAAGATCATTGAGGTCAAAGGTCTGAGCAAGACCTTTGACAATAAAAAAGCGCTGAAAGAGATCAATCTGGAGATCGCCCACTCGGGGATCACTGCGCTGCTGGGGCCATCCGGCTCGGGCAAGTCCACCCTGTTGCGTCATCTGAGTGGGCTGGTGTTTTCCGATCATCGGGAAGGAGCCGAGGTCCGGGTGATGGGGGAGCTGGTGCAATCCCGGGGCAAGGCGGCGCCACAGGTGCGTCGCTGTCGGGCTCGGGCGGGTTACATCTTTCAACAGTTCAATCTGGTGAACCGCCTGAGCGTGCTGACCAATGTGTTGATTGGAGCCCTGAGCTCCACCGCGAGGTGGCGTACCCTGACCGGCTGTTTTACCCGGGAGCAGCGTCAACAGGCAATGGCCGCATTGGAACGGGTGGGTATGGCGGCGTTTGCCCACCAGCGTGTATCTACCCTGTCCGGCGGTCAGCAGCAGCGGGTAGCCATTGCCCGTTCGCTGATGCAGAAAGCGAGCATTATCTTTGCCGACGAACCCATTGCCTCGCTCGACCCCGAGTCGGCGCGCACCGTGATGGAACTGCTCAAGGACATCAACGAGCGGGAAGGTATCCCCGTTGTCGTGACTCTGCATCAGGTGGATTACGCGCTGAAATACTGCCAGCAACTGGTTGCCCTGCGCGAAGGCGAAGTCTTCTATCAGGGCGCAGCGGCCGATATTGGCGAACAAGCGCTAACTGCGTTGTACACCAAGGCTTCAAGCACTACCGACACCATGCCGATCCCGGCAATCCGACCGTTACGACACAACCCAGCTTTTGCATCCCGTTCCATTCAAGGACAACTGTCATGATACGTACATTGAGAAAGTTCGCCGGTGGCGCCTCGTTACTGGCCGCCATGATCGCCACCCCGGTACTGGCCGAAGATGCGCCGCTGTCGACCATCAACTTCGGCATCATTTCCACCGAATCCCAGCAGAATCTCAAGCAGCACTGGGAACCCTTCCTCGCCGACATGGAGCAGCAGCTGGGCGTGGAGGTAGAAGCCTTCTTCGCGCCTGATTACGCCGGCATCATTCAGGGCATGCGCTTCAACAAGGTCGACATTGCCTGGCTGGGTAACAAATCGGCGATGGAAGCGGTTGACCGGGCCGGTGGCGAAATCTTTGCCCAGACGGTGGGTGCCGATGGCCAGCCCGGTTACTGGAGCCTGCTGATCACCCACAAGGACAGCCCGCTCAACAGCCTGGAAGACGTGCTGGCTCAACGCCGTGAGCTGCTCTTCGGTAACGGCGATCCCAATTCTACCTCCGGTTTTCTGGTGCCGTCCTATTACGTGTTTGCCCAGAACGACGCCTCGGCTCAGGACTTCAAGCGAACCGTCAATGCCAGCCACGAGGTAAATGTGTTTGCGGTGCTCAACAAGCAGGTGGACGTGGCCACCAACAACACCGAAAGCCTGGAGCGTTTCGCCCAGCACAGCCCCGAGAAGGTGAAAAACATCAAGGTGTTGTGGAAGTCACCGCTGATCCCGGCCGACCCCATTGTCTGGCGTAAAAACCTGCCGGAAGCGACCAAGCAGCTGGTGTACGACTTCTTCATGCAATACGGCCAGACCGATGACCCGCAACAGAAAGAGATTCTGGCGGCGCTGCAGTGGGACTCGTTCACTCCTTCCAGTGACATGCAATTACTGCCCATCCGTCAGCTGCAGTTGTTCAAGGATCTGAAGGAACTGGAAAACAACGACGCCGATGTGGCCGACATCGTCCAGATAAAAATGGAACTGGCGGCGCTGAACCGTCAGATGTCTGCCCTGGCAGCCATGACCAACTAACAGCGACCCGGAGCCGGCCTGGCCGGCTCCGGGGGCAGCGGAGACTGAAAAATGAATACTGATGTCGTTACCCGGCTCGAATCGGGGTCTCGCCTGGGTCAAATGGTCAAGTGGGTGCTGCTGGCACTGGTACTGGCCTGGGCCTGGCAGGGTGCCGAAATGAATCCGGCGGTGCTGGTACAGGATGCCGGCAACATGGCCGAGCTGGCCGCCGATTTTTTCCCGCCGGACTTTACCCACTGGCAGTTGTACCTGAAAGAAACCCTGGTCACCCTGCAGGTGGCACTGTGGGGCACGCTGCTGGCGATAGTGCTGGCGGTTCCCTTCGGTTTGCTGTGTGCCGACAACCTGTTTCCCCAGTGGGTGTGCCAGCCGATGCGCCGACTGATGGATGCGACTCGAGCCATCAATGAAATGGTATTCGCCATGTTGTTTGTGGTGGCGGTGGGGCTGGGGCCTTTTGCCGGGGTACTGGCGCTGTTTGTACATACCACAGGTGTGCTGGCCAAGCTGTTTTCCGAGGCGGTGGAAGCCATTGAACCGGGCCCCATCGAGGGGGTGCGGGCCACCGGCGCCACCAAGCTGGAAGAAATTCTCTACGGCGTGCTGCCTCAGGTGATTCCGCTGTGGATCTCCTATTCGCTCTACCGTTTCGAGTCCAACGTACGCTCGGCCACCGTGGTGGGCATGGTGGGGGCCGGCGGGGTCGGGGTCTTGCTGTGGGAAGCGATTCGCAGTTTTCAGTTCGAACAGACGGCGGCCATCATGCTGGTGGTGATCGTGACCGTGAGCCTGCTCGATGTGGCCTCGCAGACCATTCGCAAACGCTATATCTGATTTATTTGACCCGACTTGTCTAGACAAGCGCGGCGAATAAACCGGCCAGAGAGAAAGGGGGGAACGAATGCGCGTCTACCAGGCTATTTACCGGCAACTGGAAGCGGATATTCAGCAGTATTTCAAGGCGGGTGATTATCTTCCGCCCGAAATGCAGCTGGCGGAACGCTTTGGGGTCAATCGCCATACGGTACGGCGAGCCATCGACGAGCTGGTAGCCAATGGTCTGATTCAGCGTCATCAGGGCAAGGGCAACATGGTTCTGCGCCAGCCACACCTCTACAAACTGCACGATGGAGCCCACTTCACCGGCAACTTTCTGGAGCAGGGCTCTCTGCCCAGTTGCCAGGTGATCGGCGCCCGTCTGATACCGGTTACCACCCGGCTGGCGCACGAGTTACAGCTGGGTCAGCAGCAGAAGATTATTTACATACAGACGCTCAGGAAAACGGAAAACATTCCCCGCTCGGTGATTCATCACTATTTGAGCAACCCGGAATGGTGGCCGGTATTAAAACAATTCCAGTACGGTTCCCTGCACGAGTTTTTAAAACGAACGCTGGATATCGAGCTGAAAAGAAAGTCGACCCGTCTGGGGGCCAGAATTCCCTCCGGTGAAGAAAGTCGTTTATTGCAGATCAACAAGTCCATTCCGGTGATGCGGATTAAAACCCAGAACCTGCTTAAAGGAACGGAACAGATAGCGGAGTTTTCCGTGAGTTCGGCTCGTGCCGATTTAATTGAATATGTCGTGGAGCACTAAATGAATACACCACAACGCAAACAATGGATGTCGGTATTGTCCCGAACATCGTTTTCGGCGCTGCAAAGTGGCTGGCAAGCCCTGCAGCTGGCGCCTGAGTATCAGTTGATTAGAGCCCCCGAAATTGGCCTGGCTCAGGTTCGGGCCCGCATGGGCGCCACCGGCCGACTGTTCAACCTTGGCGATGTCACCATTACCCGGGCGGTGGTCAAGTTGAATAGCGGTGAGCTGGGCTACAGCTACTTGCGCGGTCGCAACAAACCCCATGCGGAGCTGGCGGCATTGATTGATGCGCTGATGCAAACCCGCAGCGGGCATGAAGTGCTTAACAAGGGGCTGATTGCTCCGCTGGCGGCGCAGAAGGCAGAGCAGGAAACCGCGGCCCGCCAGCAAGTGGCGGCCAGCAAGGTGGACTTTTTTACCATGGTGCGGGGAGAAGACGAATGACCATGATCACCACGGCATTTTCGGATGCCATTCACGACAGTCAGGCCTGCTTTCGCCGGCTGCTAAAAGCGATGTCGGAGCCGGGCATGCGGGTCGAGCTGGACCGCGCCGGCCGTTTCGGCAGCCTGAGCGCCGGTTGCGTGCAGACGCTGCTGACCCTGGCCGACAGCGGCACCCGGCTCTGGTTATCCCCGGCGTTGCAGAAGGATAACGCCGTGCTCGACAACCTTAAATTTCATGTGGCGGCTCCGCTGAGTAGCGATGCCGCCGAAGCCGACATGGCGGTGCTGGCCGGTGCCGACCTGGCCGACTGCGGCGCGCTGTTAAGCCGTTTGCCGGTGGGCAGCGAGGAATATCCGGATCAGGGGGCTACTCTGCTGATCGAAACCGATTCTCTGGACCGGGGCGTCGAAGTCACCCTGTCGGGGCCGGGCATTCCGGATACTCGCCGTATTTTTCTGGGGCAGGTACCCGAGGCGCTGGTGCACTTTTTGAGCGAGCGGGACGCAGCCTTCCCGCTGGGTATCGACCTGATGCTGGTGTGCGACCGGGAACTGGTTGCCATTCCGCGTACCACCCGAGTGGAGGGATAAGCATGTATGTAGCAGTGAAAGGGGGCGAAAAAGCCATTGCTGCGGCACACCAGCTGCAGGCTAAGAAACGACGGGGCAATACCGAAAGACCCGAAATCAGCGTGGCCCAGGTAGAAGAGCAGCTGGCCGGCGCGGTAGACAGAGTGATGACCGAAGGCGGTGTTTACGACAAGGAACTGGCGGCGCTGGCGGTCAAGCAGGCGGGAGGTGATTTGGTGGAGGCGATTTTTCTGCTGCGCGCCTATCGCACCACGCTGCCACGACTGGCGACGACCGAGCCGGTCGATACTGCTGCCATGCGTATCGCGCGCCGGATTTCGGCGACCTACAAGGACCTGCCCGGTGGTCAGTTGCTGGGGCCGACCTATGACTATACCCACCGGTTGCTGGATTTTACCCTGCTGGCCGAGGGCGAGCACCCGGGGCCGGAGCCGGTGGCCACCGAGCCACAAGCCTGCCCCCAGGTGGCCGGCATTCTTGAGCAGCTCGAACTGATGGTGACGGAAACCGACAACGGCGAGGTCCCTGCTGATATCACCATGGCACCGGCTACTTACCCCTGCGACCGCTCTGCCCGTTTGCAGCAACTGGTGCGCGGTGACGAAGGCTTTTTGCTGGCGCTGGGTTATTCCACCCAGCGTGGCTATGGTCGCAACCACCCCTTTGCCGGCGAAATTCGCTGTGGTGAAGTGACCCTGGAGCTGGTGCCGGAAGAGTTGGGCTTTGCCATCGATATCGGTGACATCGAGCTGACCGAGTGCCAGATGATCAACGGTTTTGTCGGCGACAAGCAGCAAAAACCGGCCTTTACCCGCGGTTACGGTCTGACCTTCGGCTTTGGCGAGCGCAAGGCGATGTCGATGGCACTGGTCGATCGGGCGCTGCAGGCGCCGGAATACGGTGAGCAGGTGGCCGGACCGGCCCAGGACGAGGAATTTGTGCTGGCCCATGCGGACAACGTCGAAGCCTCGGGCTTTGTGTCACACCTGAAATTGCCGCACTACGTGGACTTTCAGGCCGAACTGGAGCTGCTGCGCAAGATGCGGCGGGAACACAAACAAACGCATGGCCCGGCAGCCGGCCAGGCAGGAGAGCAGGCATGATGACTCACCAGAGCACCACAGATGTACAGCATCACGGCTACAATTACGCCTATCTGGACGAACAGACCAAGCGCATGATCCGTCGGGCGCTGCTGAAAGCGGTGGCCATCCCCGGCTATCAGGTGCCCTTCGGCGGCCGGGAAATGCCCATGCCCTACGGCTGGGGCACCGGCGGCGTACAGCTGACGGCGGCGGTGATTGGCCGAGACGACATCCTCAAGGTGATTGACCAGGGCGCCGACGACACCACCAATGCGGTGTCCATCCGTTCCTTCTTCCAGCAGGTGGCCCAGGTGAACACCACCGAGGTGACCACCGAGGCTACTCTGATTCAGACCCGCCATCGCATTCCGGAAACCGATCTCGGGCCGGATCAGATTCTGGTCTATCAGGTGCCGATTCCGGAGCCGCTGCGCTTTATCGAGCCGCGCGAAACCGAAACCCGCAAAATGCACGCGCTGGAAGAGTACGGCATCATGCATGTCAAGCTGTACGAAGACATTGCCCGCTACGGCCATATCGCCACCGCCTATGCCTATCCGGTACAGGTCAATGGCCGCTACATCATGGATCCCTCGCCGATTCCCAAGTTCGACAACCCCAAAATGGACATGATGCCGGCGCTGCAGCTGTTTGGCGCCGGTCGTGAAAAACGCATCTATGCCATTCCGCCCTATACCCGGGTAAAGAGCCTCGACTTCGAAGACCATCCTTTCGAGATCCAGCAGTGGGACGAGCCCTGTGATATCTGCGGCTCCACCGACAGCTTCCTCGATGAAGTGGTGACCGACGATCAGGGCAGCCGGGTTTTTATCTGCTCCGATACCGATTATTGCCGCCAGCAGCAGGAGAAACAGTCATGAATCAGCAGGTGTCAACTTCAACACTGGCCGACACCATAGCCCGGCCGGAAACAACCATTAAGGTGAAAGAGCAGCCGCTGCTGTCGGTGCAGAACCTCAGCAAACTTTACGCCCCGGGCAAGGGCTTCAGCGAGGTGTCGTTCGAGCTTTATCCGGGCGAAGTACTGGGTATCGTTGGCGAGTCCGGTTCCGGAAAAAGTACCCTGCTGCAGGCCATTTCCGGCCGGCTGGCCCCGGATGAGGGCGAAGTACTCTATCTGCGTGGCAGTGCCGACAGTCAATTGCAGCAGGTAGTCAGCCTGTATCGAATGGCCGAAAGCCAGCGCCGGCAATTGCTGCGCACCGATTGGGGTGTGGTGCATCAGCATCCGCTCGACGGCCTGCGGCCACGGGTGTCGGCCGGTGGCAACATCGGCGAACGGCTGATGGCGGTGGGCCAGCGCCACTACGGCAGCATTCGCGAACAGGCGCTGCAGTGGCTGCAGGACGTGGAAATTCCGGTCGACCGCATCGACGATATGCCGGTGACCTTTTCCGGCGGTATGCAGCAGCGGCTGCAGATTGCCCGCAACCTGGTGACCCATCCCAAGCTGATTTTCATGGACGAACCCACCGGCGGGCTGGATGTGTCGGTACAGGCACGACTGCTGGATTTGCTGCGCCGCCTGGTGTCCGAGCTGGGGCTGGCGGTGGTGATCGTCACCCACGATCTGGCGGTGGCCCGGCTGCTGGCGCACCGGCTGATGGTGATGAAACAAAGCCGGGTGGTGGAAACCGGGCTTACCGATCAGGTGCTGGACGATCCGCAGCATCCTTATACCCAGTTACTCGTGTCTTCTGTACTGCAAAGCTAGGAGCGGTCATGACCTTCGCATTAAACGTTTCGAATGTTCGCAAGACCTTTGTCTTGCACAACCAGAATGGCATCCGGCTGCCGGTATTGGCCGGGGCTTCCTTTTCGGTCGGGCAGGGGGAGTGTGTGGTACTGCATGGCCGCTCCGGCACCGGTAAGTCTACCTTGCTGCGCACCCTGTACGGTAACTACCTGACCGACAGTGGCCGCATCGAGGTGCAGCATCAGGGGCAGCTGCTGGACATGACCCAGGCGCCGCCGCGCACCCTGGTCAATGTGCGTCGCCACACCATTGGCTGGGTCAGCCAGTTTCTACGAGTGATCCCCCGTATCAGCGCGCTGGAGGTGGTGATGCAGCCGATGATCGAGCAGGGCGGCAACCGGGCCGAGGCTAAGGCCCGGGCCGAGCGGCTGCTGACCCGGCTCAACGTGCCGGAGCATTTGTGGGCGCTGGCGCCGGCAACCTTTTCCGGCGGCGAGCAGCAGCGGGTGAACATTGCCCGGGGCTTTATTGCCGACTACCCGATTCTGCTGCTCGACGAGCCGACCGCCTCGCTCGATGCGACCAACCGAGCGGTGGTGGTGGAACTGATCCGGGAAGCCAAGGCCCGGGGCGCCGCCATTGTCGGCATCTTTCATGATGAAGACGTACGCGAACAGGTAGCCGACCAGCTCTACGAGATTCAGCCCGACAGCGACCGTAAGCAGACCAAACAGCAGACAGCCACACCGCAAGAGGAGCATTCCGCATGATTATTACCAATGTGAACCTGGTTCTGGAAAACGACGTGGTGCCAGGCTCGGTCGAGGTTATCGATGGCGAAATTCGCGCGCTGGCCGACAGCCCGAGCCGGCAGCCGGGTGCCATCGACGGCAACGGCGGCTGGCTGCTGCCCGGTCTGGTGGAGCTGCATACCGACAACCTGGACAAGCATTTTACGCCGCGGCCCAAGGTCAGCTGGCCGCCCTTTGGCGCCATGCGCGCCCACGATGCCCAGGTTGTGGCGTCGGGCATCACCACGGTACTGGATGCGGTGGCCATCGGCGACGAACGGGACGGCGGCACCCGCCAGGACAATCTCGACAAGATGATTCATACGGTGATCAACAGCGAACGGCAGGGCCTGAACCGGGCCCAGCATTTGCTGCACCTGCGCTGCGAGCTGCCCCATGAAACCACGGTGCCGCTGTTCGAGCATTATCTGGAGCTGCCGGAGGTTCGACTGGTGTCGCTGATGGATCATTCCCCCGGCCAGCGCCAGTTTGTCAACATGGTGAAGTACAGGGAATACTATCAGGGTAAATACCGGCTCAACGATCAGCAGATGCAGGAATTCGAGCGAAGCCAGCTGGCGTTGTCGGCCCGCTGGTCGGCTCCCAACCGGGCGGAAATTGCCCGCCAGTGCCGGGAGCGGAATATTTCCCTCGCCAGTCATGACGATGCCACCTCGGCCCATGTGCTGGAGTCGCATCAGCTGGGCATGGTGATTGCCGAATTTCCGACCACGGTCGAGGCGGCCACCGCCTCGCATCAGCATGGCCTTATGGTGATGATGGGCGCGCCCAACGTGGTGCGCGGAGGCTCCCATTCCGGTAATGTGGCTGCACACGAACTGGCGGCGCTGGGCGTGCTGGATGTGCTGTCGTCCGACTATTATCCGGGCAGTCTGCTTGAGGCGGTGTTTCTGCTGGCCGATGACGAACGCAACGCGCTGGGGCTGGCAGCTGCCACCCGGCTGGCCACCGCCAACCCGGCCCGGTCGCTGGGTCTGACCGACAGGGGCGTGCTGGCGGAAGGGCGGCGGGCCGATCTGGTGCTGGTACAGCGCCACCAGGGGCAGGTGTATCCTGCCCGGGTCTGGTGCCGGGGTGAGCTGGCGTACTGACAGGAGCGCAAGGATGAACAGCGGAACAGGACGCCTGTTTTATGTGATGGGGCCCTCGGGCGCCGGCAAAGACAGCTTTATGCAGGCGGTGCGTGAACACTTTGGCGCACGCCTGCTGGTGGCGCACCGTTACATTACCCGCGCCGCCTCGGCAGGGGGAGAAAACCATATCGAGTTGTCCGAGCCGGAATTCAGTACGCGTCAGGCTCTGGGACTGTTTGCTCTCAGCTGGGCTGCCAACGGCCATCATTATGCAGTGGGACGAGAGATTGAAAGCTGGCTGGCCGCGGGTCTGGACGTGATGGTCAACGGCTCGCGCGAATATCTACCGCAGGCTCAAGCCCGCTTTGCCGAGCGGTTGGTGCCGGTGATGATCTGCGTGGACAGCGAAACCCTGGGCCGGCGACTGCGGGCCCGGGGACGGGAAAGCGAAGCGGACATCACTCGGCGGCTGGAACGGGCCTCGGCCCTGACTCTCGCCCTGCCGGCCGGTGCCTGGCGGCTGGATAACAGCGGCGCTCTGAGCGACACCCTGCGGCAGTTTCGGCGCTATCAACAGGCGTTGCCGGCATGATGCGCCTGACCCTGCTGGGCACGGGGGCGGCTGGGGGCATGCCGCTGTATGGCTGCGACTGCGCCAGTTGTGTGCAGATCGAGCGAGAGCCGGCACTGGGCCGAGCGCCGTGTTCGGCCCTGCTGGAGTGGCAGGGAAAGCGACTGCTGATCGATGGCGGCCTGATGGATCTGCACCGGCGCTTTGCGCCGGGCAGCCTGGAGGGCATTCTGCTGACCCATTTTCATGTGGATCATGTGCAGGGGCTGTTTCATCTGCGCTGGGGGCGCAGCGCACCGATATCGGTGTGGTGCCCGAACGATTCAGCCGGTTGTGCCGACCTACTCAAGCACCCCGGCTGTCTGGATTTTCAACCGCCGCTGCAGCATGGGCAGGAGTGGCAGCTCGGTGAGTTGAGTATCACTCCGCTCGATCTGGTGCATTCCCGCCCGACCCTGGGGTATCTGTTTCGTCTTGGCGAGCGTCGGTTGGCCTATCTGACCGATACACTGGGGTTGCCGGCGGACAGCAGTCGTTGGTTGCATGCTCAGCCAACACTGGATGCGGTGGTGATCGACTGCAGCTTTCCTCCCCGTAGCGAGGGCCGTAACCACAATGCATTGGAGCAGGTGCTGGAACTGCGTGACAGCCTGCGACCGAAGCAGATGATCCTGACTCATATCGGTCACGATTTTCATGTCTGGTTGCAGCAGCATGCATTGCCGAACGGCGTGAAGGCGGGGTGGGACAACATGGTGATTGAGCTGAAAGACGAAACGGTATAGCGCTGACGATGACGTCTGGTGATGCAATCTGGTAATAAAAAAAGGCCGCCAATGGGCTAACACCGATCAGTTAAGAATTTTGGCGATCGGTTGACCGATCCTTATACGGCGTCAGAATACCCTCATCACCACATGGTATGAGGGTATTTTTTTGCTTGG
>NZ_BMKE01000011.1 GCF_014643915.1 Oceanisphaera marina | reverse complement strand
GATGAAATATCATGGATGCAAGAAAATGTTAAAAATCTTGGAATTCAAGGAAAAGAACTGCACTCTACTTTTTTCATTAAAAACAAAAATCTATATAAACATATTAAAATACACAAAATAGAAGCTTCTTATACTTTTGACTTTGAAAAACATAGTGGCTCTTGTAATATATCTTTTGAATTTACAGAGTTCATGACTAAAGAAGCATTAGATGCTGAACTATTGATAAGTGTAAACGGAATAAGATTTAAAAATAATGAATCGGGAATAACACAGAGCAAAATAAAAGAAACACTATTAAGTCAAGTGGAAGATTCCAAGCTTGAATTGTATAATAAATAT
This sequence comes from Oceanisphaera marina, assembly GCF_014643915.1. GTDB lineage: Bacteria > Pseudomonadota > Gammaproteobacteria > Enterobacterales > Aeromonadaceae > Oceanimonas > Oceanimonas marina. The sequence continues at coordinate 109,836 of NZ_BMKE01000011.1, read as the reverse complement.
TCAAATTAATTATATCTTCTTGGTCTGGCAGTTTTAAATCTCACTGCCAATATCACACCGATGAGAAAGACAGCAAGGATTGCTGGAGCCGAACGTCAAATGCCAGCGCCGAAAAATGCTCCTGCCATTTCGGCATTCCCGCCATCCTTCGGCGGTTAACGGCATTTGCCAAAGCCGGATGGGGCGAGCTTGTCTCGCCGAGACGAACGATTTTAGCCTGACCGAACATCCAGTGAATGTTCGCAGCTGGCTAAAATTGTGAGTGGCATATCCTTAAGCGAGTCGGCGTAAACAACCTTGCTGACGCTGTATGCACACACTCAACCTGCCAACAACGCCAGAAAAAAAGTGAGGAATATCTGCTCATCCTTAAATTTTTAGAACTAACCGGCAATTTAACATCAATAAGAAAGTTATAGGCTTAAGGAGCCTGAACATTAACCTCTATCAATAGAATCATCAAATTCACATGAATGATTAATTAGCTTATCTGCTATAGCTTCTAAGCGTATTCTGTCTTTAGCTTCAACTTCTTTAAAGTTAAGTTTATCTTTTAAAAATAAAAACTGATCTAGCTTATGCTCTAACTCGTCTATAGCTGACTTTTTTACTACTTCGGAATAAGGCTTGGCGGTATCAGGGAATAATTTTCTTGGGAACCCATCTTCTGGAAAACCCATAGATCTGTATGTAAATCCAGGGATGTCGGGCTTTTTATCTATCAGATCCGCAACTCGGCAGATCCATGTTGAACTAGGTCCAATCTGTTTTAATAAAAAATCAATTACGAAAATGAGACCGTAAAATTTGTTTTTTTGGCTTTCATCTAACGCCAATAAATTAAAGTATCCTTTGCGAGGTATTAACAATGTTCGTGGGTTAGAGCGATTACTAAGACGCGCATGATGAGCACATCTATTACGTATTCCGTTCAAATTAATTAACCAGTTGTCGAGTTCTTTACGACTATCAAGGCCTAGGCGGTGACAAATTAGATCTTGGTTTTTTCCGGACAGTATACTATATAGTTTTGATAGTGAACCAAAGTCCCAAACTTCAGAGACGACCCAAATAGGAAGAGGCTTCCCCTTGCTTTTGTGATCTTCAATGCTGTCTTCTTTACTACTTTTAATTAAACGCTCTTGCCGACTTAACCAGTCATCATAACGAATTTTAGAATCGGCCTTAAAAGCATCTTTAGAAAATTGTTTTTTATCTAAATATGCTAGCGGGTTAATTCTACCAAGCTCATGCGCGATAATACTACGGAGGTATATCTCTATCCTCTCAAGAGCATCGAAAAACTCAACCCTCAGCTTTTTATCGAATAGATAAAATTCGAAGATATTTTCAAAGCATGTATTTTTTTGGAATTCATCTTCATGTCGAATTCTCTTTTCTACACGCTTAAATTTTCGTGATGTGTGCCAGTAACCAGAGAGCCTATAATAACCAACCTGAGTCAGCTTCCGCTGAGCCCTTAATGGGTCTCTAATTAGCATGCCTCTATCAATAAGGCGCTGAATGAGTTCGTCATATTCAAAAAATGGCTTAACTTCAATAGGTTGCATCATTTTATAAATTTTAGGCAAAAAAAAGGCCAAGACGTCACTGATGCTAGATCAGGAGAGGACATTGGCGCTGTTGGATAAATCATACGCCAATCATATTGTATGTCAATAATATCCTAACAAGCCGCTTCAACTGTCTCTTGCTGGAATATTTTAACATAAAAATACCCAGCACCTGCTCGGCCTTTAGTTTTTATATCCCACCGGCAACACCGCACCGGCGAGAGAGGCAGCAGGGATTGCTGTAGCCGACCGTCAAATGCCAGGGACGGCATTTGCCGAGCGCCGCATGGATGCGGGTTAAGCGCGTCGGCGTAAGCAACCCTGCTGCCTCTATACACACTCCATATCAGCCAAAGACGGTTCTTATCTTTGGTTAATGTTTCAGTGTTGTCTTCAAGCTTACCGCTTCCGGCTGGGGTCCTATACTTCAACTGATATTTCCTATCAGACAGGAGGACATGTTATGCCGGCCAAACGACTACAACAATACCTGGACCAACAAGGGGTCAAATATCGGGTAATTACCCACTCGCCGGCGTTTACCGCACAAGATGTGGCAGAAGTCGCCCATGTACCGGGCAGCGTACTGGCCAAAGTGGTGATCGTGACCCTGGATGGCCAGATGACCATGATAGTGGTGCCCGCCCCCAAGAAGATCCATACCGACACCCTCGCCCAGGCGCTGTCGGCGAAAGAAGTGACCCTGCTACATGAAAACGACTTTCGCGAGCAGTTTCCCGACTGTCAGGTTGGTGCCCTGCCCCCCTTTGGCAACCTGTATGAAATGCCGGTGTATCTCGATGCCGAACTCGCCCACCAGCCAGAAATCGTGTTCAGTGCCGGCAGCTACCGAGAACTGTTCAGCCTGCCCGTAAAAGACTACCTGAGACTGGTGCAGCCGAAACAGTTTTCCGGCTAGCCCAGGCGTGTGCCGCACCCAACAAAAAGGCCGAGCAACAGCTCGGCCTTTTTGTTTTTGGTTCACACCGACAACACAAATGCCAATGGGAAGCTAAAGGGTGTCTGCTCAGCCGACCATCTGCGCCAAGGATGGCGCGGTTTGAGCCCCCATGGAGGGTTTACGGCGAGTCGGAGGAGTAGTGCCCTTTACCCGACTTTATGCATCAGCTACAGACCGAGTCAGTCTTTGCCTTGGTGTTGTCTTCCAGCTTCAAGCTTACCGCTTCAAACTGCTTTTAGTGCTGGTGACCACCTTCGCCGTGGGCGTGGCCGTGAGCAATTTCTTCTTCGGTGGCAGCACGTACGCTGACCACTTCCAGATCAAAATTCAGCGTCAAACCGGCCAACGGGTGGTTCATGTCTACGTCGGCCATAAACTTACCCACCTTAGCCAGCGTCACCTGACGCTCGCCCTGCTCGGTGTGAACGGTAGCCATCATGCCGGCTTTCCAGTTTTTAGCACCGTGCAAATGCTTCACCGGTACCCGCTGAATCATATCGTCTTTACGCTCGCCGTAACCTTCTTCCGGAGTCAGGGTGATGCTGAAGCTCTCGCCTTCTTCCTTGCCGGTCATCGCTTTTTCAATGCCTTCCAGCATGCCCTTGTGGCCATGCAAATAGGCCAGCGGCGCGTTGTCTACGTTGGTGTCCAGCACCATGCCGTCTTCATTTTTAAGGGTGTAATTGAACTGTACTACCGTGTTGTCTGCAACTTGCATCGAAGATCCCGTTATAGCTTGAATAAAAATAGGGTGAAATAATAACAGATGGCACGGCCGGTGATGAGTAAAGTGTGAAGAGTAAAACGGACAAGCGAAAGAAAGACACCGCAGCCAGTCCGGCATGACAGCAAAAAACGGTGTGTAACTTGGTGCTGGGCGCCGGCCGCTCGGCGCTGCCGTCTGTCAAATTGAGCACTATGGGGGTTTGGGATACACTGACAGTTAAATTAGCTGTCGAGAATCAATGTCACATGTCCAAAACCCAAGACAATATCCGCATCATAAAGAAATACCCCAATCGTCGCCTGTACGACAGCTTTACCAGTAGTCATGTGACCTTGGTGGATATACGCCGGCTGGTGCAAGAAGAAGAACCGTTTCAGGTGGTGGATGCCAAAAGCGGCGAAGACATTACCCGCAGCATTTTGCTGCAAATCATTCAGGAAGCCGAAAGTGACGGCAACCCTATTTTCTCCAGCGCCATGCTGAAAAACATCATCCGCTTCTATGGCCCCTTTCAGGGCGTGCTGGGCAGCTACCTGGACGAAAGCATTCAGTCGGTGATCGACATTCAGACGCAGGCGGGCTCGCAATCATCAGAAGCCTGGACCGAGTTCATGCACGGTCAGGTGCCCATGATGCAAGACATGATGCGTCAATATGTTGAACAGTCTCGTGATCTTTATATGAACACGCAAAACATGTTCGGCCTGTTTGGCGGCTTTGGCAGCAAAACCGAGCCAAAAGCCGATCCCGAAAACAACAAAGACAAAAAAGGCGATAAGGAATAACCCCTATCGCCTAAAACGAATAACCGCTGTAATTAGTCGTTATTAGTTGGTTTTTGCATTACCGCGAGCAGCCTTGGCATTGTTGCTCGCCTGGGCAGCCGCTGCCGTAGTGGCAGTGTTCAGGTTTTTCTCGGTCGCTTCAACAACCTGGCGAGCCGTCTTTTCAGACTGTTCGGCAGCCTGCTTTACCGCATTTCCGGCAATTTCAGTGGCGTTTTTAGCCGCTTTTTGTGCCTGCTCATAGGCTTCGTTGGCATTGGTAACCGCTGTTTTCAGTGCGGTTACTGCTGACTCGCTGCCTGCTGGAGCGTGACCGGCCAACTGCTCAATCACGTCATTCAGCTGCTGGTTGCCAGTGGCAATCTGCTGCTCGGCAAACTGGCCAATCTGCTGCTGGCTATCGCTTAATACGGCGGTCACTTCACGGTTGAAAGCCAACTGGCGATCCAGCAGTGCGCTTGGGCTGAAGAAAGCACTTTGCAACTCAAAGAATTCCTTGGCGTCGCGTACGGCCAACAGCTTGTTGGTGTAGTCAAACTGAGCGGAGCTCAATTCGGTTAACGAATTCTGTTGCAGCTGGCCCAGCTTGGTGGCGCCGGCAACCAGATTGTTGGTCAGGTCTTGCAGCAAGTTCAAGTTGCTTTGCTGGGCTGCTTGCAGTTTAGAAAAATCGAATAATGACATTGTATATCTCCTGAAGAATGGGGGGCTCTTGGCCGAGTACGCCAGCAAGAAAAACATCATCACTTCATTTCTTAGCATCGGCGCACAACCCATTATTGCACTGCACAAAACGCTTTTACAAGTCTTTTTTTGTGCACCGCAAAATCAAAGCCTCATCCACCGTTTATTTCAGCCTGCCAAACCATCAATAGTCCGCAGGCAAGCGCCCCTCAGGCTGCAGCACAGGTAAGCAAAACAACTCACAGATGCTGTTTAACTCCCGTTGTGCTGCACCTGCGCCTGTAGGGTAAAAAAATATAATAATTCATGAGTTAATTGTTCACATAAATGTAATCAAAACTGTACCGAATGTTTATTTGGTCATATTATTGTTATCATATGTGCGGCGGGTCACACTTGTCGGGTTGCCAACGGCCGTTCTCGTTGTTCTCACACCGAAGACTGACATGGCAAGAGCCGTGATGAGCCAAGCCAGTGCCACAGCAATACACTCTTGAAGAATAAAATGATGATGCAAACTGCCTCCTTCGCCAGGTTTTCGTTTTAACAATTTCCGTATTGTAAAAATGACTTCCAAAAATTGGTTGATCGTCACAGTTTTTTTTGTATCATCACACTACGGGTTGCGTGGTTGTTAATCGCTTCACCAAGCGAAAACCACGCGCCACTACATGGATAATCAACAATGGTGCCGAGAGCACCTCAGATGAATGGATACCGATTATGGCTAAAATGAAAGCAATCGAGGCAGTCGCCAAAATCCTTGAGCTGGAAGGTGTAACTAAAGCCTTTGGCGTTCCCGGCGCCGCTATTAACCCGTTCTACGCAGCACTGCGTGGCCTGGGTACTATCGAGCACGTGCTGGCCCGCCACGTTGAAGGCGCGTCACACATGGCCGAAGGCTACACCCGTGCAAACCCAGGCAACATTGGTATTTGTATTGGTACTTCCGGCCCTGCCGGTACCGATATGATCACCGGTTTGTACTCAGCCATGGCTGACTCGATTCCTATTTTGTGCATCACTGGCCAGGCACCACGTGCTCGCATGCACAAAGAAGACTTCCAGGCTGTAGACATCGAGTCTATCGCCAAGCCTGTTACCAAATGGGCATCTACCGTACTTGAGCCAGCTCAATTGATCGGTGCTTTCCAAAAAGCATTCCACCTCATGCGTTCAGATCGTCCAGGCCCGGTATTACTTGACCTGCCGTTCGACGTACAGATGGCTGAAATCGAATTTGATGCCGAAGCTTACCAGCCAATGACTGCGTACAAGCCAGCTGCTAACCGTATTCAAATCGAAAAAGCGCTGACCATGCTGAACGAGTCAGAGAAGCCGCTGCTGGTTTCTGGTGGTGGTGTTATCAACGCCAACGCAGACAAGCAACTGACCGAGTTTGCCGAGCTGGTAAACGTGCCGGTTATTCCTACGCTGATGGGCTGGGGTACTATCCCTGACGACCACGCGCTGATGGCAGGTATGTGTGGTCTGCAGACTTCACACCGTTACGGTAACGCCAACGTACTGGCATCCGACTTCGTGTTGGGTATCGGTAACCGTTTTGCCAACCGTCACACCGGTTCTGTTGATGTTTACACCAAGGGCCGCAAGTTCGTCCACGTAGACATAGAGCCGACTCAGATTGGTCGCGTATTCTGCCCGGATCTGGGTATCGTATCCGACGCTGGCGCCGCTCTGGATCTGTTCCTGGAAGTTGCCAAGGAATGGAAAGCTGCTGGCAAGCTGAAAGATCGCTCTGCCTGGGTTGCCGAGTGTCAAGAACGCAAGCGCACCATGCAGCGTAAGACCAACTTCGACAACGTACCTGTTAAACCACAGCGCGTTTACCAGGAAATGAACAAGGTATTTGGTCGCGATACGACTTATGTATCTACCATTGGTTTGTCTCAAATTGCTGCTGCCCAGTTCCTGCACGTGTATAGCGCACGTAACTGGATCAACTGTGGTCAGGCCGGCCCTCTGGGTTGGACTATTCCTGCCGCTCTGGGTGTGGTTGCTGCAGACAAGTCGCGCAACGTTGTTGCCATCTCTGGTGACTACGACTTCCAGTTCATGATCGAAGAACTGGCCGTTGGCGCACAGTTTAAACTGCCGTACATCCACGTACTGGTAAACAACTCCTACCTGGGTCTGATCCGTCAGGCACAGCGTGGCTTCGACATGGACTTCTGTGTTCAGTTGTCATTCGAAAACATCAACTCTCCTGAACTGGGCGAGTACGGTGTTGACCACGTTAAGGTTGTTGAAGGCCTGGGCTGTAAAGCCATCCGTGTTTACAAGCCAGAAGACATCGCTCCTGCACTGGAACAAGCCAAGAAGCTGATGGCTGAGCACTCTGTACCAGTAGTGGTTGAAGTGATTCTTGAGCGTGTAACCAACGTGTCTATGGGCGTTGAAATTGACGCGGTTAACGAGTTTGAAGAACTGGCAGAGAAAGGCGTTGATGCCCCTACTGCTATTTCAATGCTCGATTAATTAATACCTTAAAGCCCAGCCATCAGGCTGGGCTTGTTTTTGCCCCCAATTAATGAAGGACATTGTTATGCCTAAATTAGCTGCCAACTTGTCTATGCTGTTTACCGAAGTGGCCTTTATGGACCGCTTTGACGCCGCCGCTAAGGCTGGCTTCAAGGGTGTAGAATATCTGTTCCCTTATGCTGAAACTGCACAAGACATTAAAGCCAAACTGGATGCCAATGGTCTGACTCAGGTGTTGTTCAACCTGCCAGCCGGTAACTGGGAAGGCGGCGAGCGTGGCATTGCTTGCCATCCAGACCGTGTTGAAGAGTTTCAAGCCGGTGTTGACAAGGCGATTGAATACGCCAAGGTGCTGGGTAACAGCCAGGTGAACTGTCTGGCCGGTATTCAGCCTGCTGGCGTGTCTTATGACGAAGCCGAAGCCACTTTTGTTGCCAACCTGAAATTTGCCGTTGATAAGCTGGAAGCAGCAGGCATCAAGCTGGTAATGGAAGCGATTAACACCCTAGATATCCCTGGTTTCTTCCTGAACAACACCAAACAAGCTCAGTCTATCCGCGAAAAAGTGGGTAGCGCTAACTTGTATCTGCAGTATGACATTTACCACATGCAGATCATGGAAGGCGACTTGGCGCGCACCGTTAAAAACAACCTGTCTAACATCAACCACGTACAGTTGGCTGATAACCCAGGTCGTAACGAGCCAGGCACAGGTGAGATCAACTACGAGTTCTTGTTCAAATACCTGGACGAAGTAGGCTACGACGGTTGGATTGGTTGCGAATACAAGCCAGCCACCACCACCGAAGCGGGTCTGACCTGGTTGAAGAAGTACAACCTGGGCTAAATCCGGACTGTGCTGCTTAAACAGCACTGCATATCTTCAAGGTTGCGGATGCCGGCATTGAATGGCCTGGCATCTGCTGTCCCCACAAGCTAAAAAGGAACTTACGATGAAAATTGGTTTTATCGGTACCGGTATCATGGGCAAGCCCATGGCTGAGAACCTGCAAAAAGCAGGTTACACTCTGTATTTCTCTGAGCACTTCAACGCAGCACCTGCTGACCTGGTGAATGACAAGGGCATTGCCCTGGCCACGCCTAAAGCCGTTGCTGAAGCTGCCGACGTTATCATTACCATGGTGCCCGATACCCCACAGGTTGAAGACGTACTGTTCGGTGAGAACGGCGTAGCCGAAGGCCTGACTGCTGGCAAAATCGTAGTAGACATGTCTTCTATCTCTCCGATTGCTACCAAAGTTATCGCCAAGCGCGTTAACGAAACTGGCGCAGACTACCTGGATGCTCCAGTATCTGGCGGCGAAGTTGGTGCTATCAACGCCACTCTGACCATCATGGTTGGCGGCGAGCAGTCTGTGTTCGACAAGATCAAGCCTCTGTTCGAAATCATGGGTAAGAACATTACTCTGGTAGGCGGTAACGGTGACGGTCAGACTACTAAAGTGGCTAACCAGATCATTGTTGCTCTGAACATTGAAGCCGTTGCAGAAGCCCTGGTATTTGCTTCTAAAGCCGGTGCCGATCCTGCCAAGGTGCGTGAAGCACTGATGGGCGGTTTCGCTTCTTCCAAGATCCTGGAAGTGCACGGCGAGCGTATGGTTAAGGGTACTTTCGACCCAGGTTTCCGTATTGCACTGCACCAGAAAGACCTGAACCTGGCTCTGACTGGCGCACGTGAACTGGGTGTTTCTCTGCCTAACACTGCCGGCGCACAAGAGTTGTTCAACACTTGTAACGCCCTGGGCGGTGCTGGTTGGGATCACTCTGGTCTGGTTAAGGCGCTTGAGCACCTGGCCAACCACAATATCCGCGGCGAGTAAGCCCGCTACCTGCCCGTTGGTGTAGCACTGACGGGCAAGTAAGAATTGGGGCAGGCAACGATAAGTACGAGCTTTCACTCAGGGGGCTTTGTGTTAGGTCTTAATTATCGCTTGTGCTGCCCCGCCTCTTTAAACACAGCCATCTGCTAGTCACAATATCCACCTCCTACTGCCCTCGCCATACACCCGCATTATCTCGCCAAGAGAAAAATTCAAACAAGACTCCTTTAGAGCTTACCAGTCACAGCCCTTTACTGAACTGACGCGAGTAGCCGTCACATGCTTGTTATTTAAACACCGGCGATTTTTCCCCTTCATAGTTTTCAGAGCTATGCCACTGTCGGCATGCAAATTTATAACCTCGGTTACACAATACGTAAATATCCTTCATCTATCGTTGCTAAATTGTTAACAAGACTTTATTAATGCTCCCGAGCCAGCATGTCGCCATGATGTCTCGTAAATAAATGAGCGAAAGGTGGTGTCTACGCGTTAGCACCTTAACGATTAAATAAATTTATACAGTGCTTGATGCAGGGAAAGAGAATCATGATAGAGCCCACTTCTCAGGTAGATCGACTGTCAGGTGATACGGTAAAAAAGAACAAAAAATCGTTCGAAATGCCGCATATCTACGTCATCTTGTTTGTGTTCATCGCCATTGCCGCCGTACTGACCTATATAGTTCCTGCGGGTCAGTATGATCGTGTGCCCGGCCCCAATGGTCGCACGACCATAGACCCCAGCTCCTACCAGGTAATCGAATCGACTCCGGTTGGCCCCGTCGACTTTATGCTGGCCATTCCCAAGGGATTGATGGATGCCGGCACTGTGGTGTTTTTCACCTTTATGATCGGCGGCATGTTCATGGTGCTGCGCCGCACCGGCATTATCGAAATCGGCGTCGACAAGCTCACTCGCCGCTTTGCCAACAACACCATAGTGATTATTCCGGTATTGATGACCACGTTTGCGGTGATCGCCACCCTTATCGGCACCCAGGAACTGGCGCTGGTGTATGTGCCCGTCATACTGCCGCTGATGATAGCGCTGCGTTTCGACTCCATCACCGCAGCCGGCGTGGCCCTCTGTGCCACTACTGCCGGCTTTGCCACCGGTATACTGAACCCCATTAATACCGGCCTGGGCCAACAGCTGGCCGATCTGCCTATCTACTCAGGCATGCTACTACGCGCCCTGGCGTTTGCCGTCATCTTGCTGGTCGGTATCTTTTATGTGACCCGCTATGCACTCAAGGTACGTAATAATCCAGAACTGAGCCTGATGGGCGATGATGCCAAGGAACAGGAAAAACGAAACCGGTATCTACACAGTGCCAGCGAGAAAACGCTTACCGCTACAACTCGTCAGAAATGGGCCTCTCTCGCCGCCTTCGGTTTCTTCGCATTACTGGTTTGGGGTGTAATGACCCGCGGCTGGTTCATGATGGAAATGGCCGGTCTGTTTGTCATCATGGGCGTGGTAGTCGGTCTGATTGCCGGTCTTAAAACCGAAGAAATCAGTGAAGGCTTCAACGAAGGTTTCCGAGACGTACTGGTCGGCGCCATGATTTGCGGTATCGCCCGAGCGGTGGCGGTAATATTGGAAGATGGTCAGATCATGGATACCCTGGTTTATAGCCTGGGTAACCTGGTAGGTGGCTTTCCAGCTATTTTCTCCGCTATTGGCATGTTTATCGCCCAACTCGGCTTTAACTTTGTCATCCCATCAGGCAGTGGCCAGGCACTGGTGACCATGCCCATTATGGCTCCGTTGGCAGACCTGGTTGGCGTGACTCGTCAAACCGCCGTACTGGCTTATCAGCTGGGTGATGGGCTGGGCAATATTCTATATCCGACTTCGGGTTACTTCATGGCGACTCTAGCCTTGGCCGGCGTGTCCTGGAACAAATGGGTCAAGTTCTTCCTGCCCCTGTTCGTAGTCTGGATTACCATTGCCATGGGCTTTCTGATTTTTGCTCAAGTCACCCAGTGGGTTGGCTAACTGAGTTATCATTATTTCACAAGGCCTCCTGCGGGAGGCCTTTTTAGTCGCTGGATGTGCGCACACCGGGGTCTGAACGAAACCTGTTCTCCTATAACTGCTTCGAACAAAAAGTATACCGACACTTTTTGCTCGAAGCAGTACGCCCTTTCCACTATAATCGTGCGCTTTAAATTTCCCGTGCTATCGCCGGGTGGTTAAACCGAGTAAGAGGGTATGCCCTGGTGATTAAGACGCCGTACTATCTCATCGATAAAGCCGCACTGCTGCGCAACATGGAGAAGATCGCCTATGTGCGTGAACACTCTGGAGCCAAGGCGCTGCTGGCGCTGAAATGTTTTGCCACCTGGTCGGTATTCGACCTGATGAGCCAATACATGGACGGCACCACTTCGTCCTCGCTAAACGAAGTCAAGCTCGGCAAACTCAAGTTTGCCGGCGAAACCCACGCCTACAGCGTGGCCTATGCCGACGACGAAATAGCCGAAGTGTTGGCCCACTCCGACAAGATTATTTTCAACTCCATTGGTCAGTTGGAACGGTTTGCCGATGAGTCGGCGGCGCATGTGCGCGGTTTGCGCTTAAACCCGGGCGTGTCCAGCTCTGCCTTTTTAATCGCCGACCCATCGCGCCCCTTTAGCCGTTTAGGCGAATGGGATGCCGACAAGGTGAGCCTGGTGCTCGACCAGATATCCGGTTTCATGATCCACAATAACTGCGAGAACAACGATTTTTCCTTGTTCGATCAGATGCTGACCGAAATAGAAAACAAATTTGGCAGCCTGCTGGAACAGCCGCAGATCAACTGGGTCAGCCTGGGGGGCGGCATTCACTTTACCGGTGATGGCTATCCGCTCGATCTCTTCTGTGCCCGCCTTAAGGCCTTTTCCGAACGCTACGGCGTGCAGCTGTATCTTGAGCCAGGTGAAGCGTCCATTACCATGACCACCTCGCTAGAAGTGACCGTGCTGGATACTCTCTACAATGGCAAACAACTGGCCATAGTGGACAGCTCGATTGAAGCGCACATGCTGGATCTACTGATTTATCGCGAGTCCGCCAAAATGGCGCCCAATAACGGCGAACATGAATACATGGTGTGCGGAAAATCCTGCCTGGCCGGCGATATTTTTGGTGAATTCAAGTTTGAGCAGCCGCTCAAGGTAGGTGATCGTTTGTCGTTTATCGACGCCGCCGGTTACACAATGGTAAAGAAAAACTGGTTCAATGGCGTGAAAATGCCCGCCATTGCCATACGTCAGCTCGACGGTAGTGTAGAGCTGGTTAAGGAGTTTAGTTTCGACGACTTTGTCAACAGCCTCTCTTGAGGCATTAATCAACCATAACAAAGCCTTTCAAGGAGGCGGTTAGAGGAAGAAAATGAAGAAAAATGTTCTGATTATTGGTGCCGGTGGTGTCGCCCAAGTCGTAGCACACAAGTGCGCGCAACATAATGATGTTCTGGGTAACATCCACATCGCCTCGCGCACTGTCGAAAAGTGTCAGCAGATTGTCGACAGCGTACGGGAAAAGGGCAGTTTGAAAACTGCCGGTGAATTGCAAGCTCACGCATTGGATGCGCTCGATATTGAAGCCACCAAGGCGTTGATTGACAAAACACAGTCGCAAATGGTGATCAATGTCGGTTCGGCTTTCATCAATATGTCGGTGCTGCAGGCGTGCATTGAAGCCGGTGTCGCTTACCTTGATACCGCTATTCACGAAGATCCGACCAAAATCTGCGAAAATCCACCCTGGTATGCCAACTACGAGTGGAAACGCAAGCAGCTGTGTGCCGACAAGGGCATTACCGCTATTTTGGGTGTAGGCTTCGATCCGGGCGTAGTGAATACCTATGCCGCCGCCGCCGTAAAAGAATATTTCGACAGCGTTGATTCCATCGACATCATCGACATCAACGCCGGCAGCCACGGCCGCTACTTTGCCACCAACTTCGACCCGGAAATCAACTTCCGTGAATTTACCGGTCGCGTCTGGTCATGGCAGAACCGCGAGTGGGTGCAGAACAAGATGTTCGAGGTGAAGCGCACCGACGATCTGCCGGTGGTAGGTAGCCAAACCAGCTACATGACCGGTCACGACGAAGTGCATTCACTGTCGCAAAATCTGGATGTGCCCAACGTGCGTTTCTGGATGGGCTTTGGTGAACACTACATCAACGTATTCACCATACTCAACAACTTGGGATTGCTGTCCGAGCAACCCGTAACGACCGCCGAAGGCCAGCAAGTGGTGCCCCTGAAAGTGGTTAAAGCCGTGCTGCCCGATCCGTCTTCACTGGCCCCCGACTACACCGGCAAAACCTGTATTGGCGATGTGGTCAAGGGTAAAAAAGACGGCAAGGACAAAGAAGTCTTTATCTATAACGTAGCCGACCATGAAGAAGCCTATGCCGAAGTAGGCAGCCAGGGGATTTCCTACACCGCCGGCGTACCACCGGTCGCGGCTGCCATGCTGATCGCCACTGGTGAGTGGGATGTATCGCGCATGGTCAACGTAGAAGAGCTGCCGCACCGTCCGTTTATCAATCTGTTGAATGAAATGGGTCTGCCAACGCGCATTAAAGACGAACAAGGCGATCGCCCGCTGAGCTTCTAAGCCCAGCCGCTTGATGATCAAAAAGGCCAGTCCACCGGACTGGCCTTTTTTATGCGTTGAAGCAACTTTAAGTCATAAAACTCAAAGAGCATTTTTTGCCACACCTCTTTACTACGAAAAGCACAGAAACCACGGACGAATAAAACAAATAGGTAGAGAGCCCTTATCTTGTCAGGCCGAAGTTATGACCCAGTAAACATTCGCCCTAATCTTTATCTTAACTTTCAGTGGGTTCCGTGGATTCCGTTGCGAAGATGTTTTTATTTTTTAGGAACTTTGCCGCCGATGGCCTGAGTGGCCTCCTGGGCAGCATCCATGACCTGCTGGCTCAAGTGATCTAACCGTTCGCGCTTCACGCGTACTGCGGGTCCGGAGATAGAGATAGCAGCGACCGCTTCGCCGTATTCGTTATAAATATTGGCGGCAATACAACGCAGACCTTCAAATTGCTCTTCATCGTCCAGCGAGTAGCCCTGTTGCTTGATAAGGCGCAATTCTTCGGCGAACTGTTCGGCATTGGTAATGGTATGGGCGGTAAATGCCTCCATCTCGGTTTTTTTGATGAGTGACATGACCTCTTTGGCCGGCACTACCGATAATAGCGCCTTGCCCACGCCAGATGCATGCAGTGGCGAACTGCTGCCCAGTGACACCACCATGCGCATGGTTTGCGGCGATTCCACCTGGCCCACATAGACTACTCGGTCTTTCTCTAGTATCGCCAGATTGGAGGTTTCGCCGGTATCCGCCACCAGGCGCTTCATAAAGGGCCGCGATTGAGCGATCACATCGCGCTTTTTCAGGTAGGCATTACCTACCGCAAAGGCATTCACGCCTATGCTCCACAACCCTTGCGTGTCGTCTACGTCCACAAAGTCGTGGCTGCGCAAGCTGTTCAGCAAGCGATGGGCAGTAGAAGGTGCCAACCCCAGGCTATTGGCCACCTCGGTAAGTGACATCCCCATATCGGAGGCGGCCAAACACTCAAGCAGCAATAACGCACGAGAAAGAGACTGCACTTGGGTACTGCTGCCCGTTTTGGCAGCTTTCGTTTTCTTATGTTTGATTTCTTCGGTCATGATATTGCCATGATCTGCAGAGAGTTAACGCCATTGTATGGCTATTTCGCCGCCAAGTCCTGCTTGTTTCTGAGTAACAAGGTGCGTTATCAAGCTGCGCTTAGAGATTTTTTGACAATTATGTAAATCGCAGACGAAAAAACAGCCGTTAAGCTGGTTTTTGAAGTGCTCGATGTTGCAGGATTCGAACCTGCGAAACACCCTCTCTGGCCCCGCTTACTCCCAAGACACGAGATGCGCTTAATACCGTGAAGGGTGAAGCGTAAAGGGGAAGAGTGCAGAGAGTGCGAGATACAAGGTCCAGCCCAGCAAGGGGCGGTGTTTGTCTTGGCTTGGTTTTGCCCTTCACTCTTTACGCATCACCCTTTACCTAAAATGCAGACGAAAAAAAGCCAGCTACTTGAGCTGGCTTTTTAATTGGTCGGCGTTGCAGGATTCGAACCTGCGACCCTCTGGTCCCAAACCAGATGCGCTACCAAGCTGCGCTAAACGCCGTTTTTAACTTTTTACTGCAAACCAGCTTCGCTGATTTTGGAATTGGTCGGCGTTGCAGGATTCGAACCTGCGACCCTCTGGTCCCAAACCAGATGCGCTACCAAGCTGCGCTAAACGCCGAAATTTACTCTTAACTCTTGAACTACCATCGGGTCGCACCCTCTGGTCCGCTTAATCCCAAAACACGAGATGCGATACCAAGCTGCGCTAAACGCCGTTTTAACTTTCTGCATTGTACTCCGTTAGAATACAATTACAACTCATTGAAGCAGTGGTGCGAAGGGGGGGACTTGAACCCCCACATCCATAGGACACTAACACCTGAAGCTAGCGCGTCTACCAATTCCGCCACCCTCGCATATTCTACTGCTTCCAGACCGAAGCCTGAAACTGGGGTGACCGACGGGGCTCGAACCCGCGACAACCGGAATCACAATCCGGGACTCTACCAACTGAGCTACGGTCACCATTTCAAATTTTTCTTTGTCCAACTGCATAGATGGCGCGCCCGACAGGATTCGAACCTGTGACCTCTGCCTCCGGAGGGCAGCGCTCTATCCAGCTGAGCTACGGGCGCTCGCATTTGGACGCTGCGAATACTAAGACCCAGCCCCCTTATTGTCCAGCACTTTTTCACAACAAAAGTGCGGGTGATGCATTTATCGGCAGTGTGGCTATTTTTTTATCTAGACTGACAACAGCTTGCTAGTTGAGTCATTGACTTATAGGTGAAAAGTCCTAAAATCCCACAAAATGAATGAACGTTCATTCATATACCTTTTTATCCTGATAACGGTAATGCTATGCCAGACAAACGCGAACGTATTTTAAGCTCCGCCGAGGCGTTGATCGCCCGCCGGGGGTTTCATGGCATCTCGATGCAACAGGTGGCAAAGCAGGCCAATGTGGCTATCGGTACCATTTATCGTTATTTCGCCGATAAAGAGACGCTACTACGCTGTTTGCATGAAGAACGTCTGCGTGGTGCATCTGCTGCTATCTTGCAAAATGTAGATGCCAAAGAACCAAACTATACTCAGTTTCGCCAGCTGTGGCTCAATACCATGCATCATTTACAGGCCAGCCCCGACAGCCTGTGCTATCGCGTGCAGTATGAAGCTTCTCCCCTGTTCAATCGGGAAGAAGAGCGGCAAATGGATGAGCGCTATTTTAAACCTGTGTATGAGTTCTTTGAATGCGGGCGCATCAACGGCTTGTTTCGCGATATGCCGGCCGAGCTGCTGGGCTTTTTGGCACTCGAAAATTTAATGCTGCTGACACAAAAATGCACCAAAGGGTGTATTGATCTCGATGACGCCCTGTATGAGCAACTACTTGATGCCAGCTGGAACGCCATTCTTAAACGTTAATTATTATAAAGTTGCGGGAGTAAACTAATGAAAAAATGGACTCTGTCCATGTTGTTGCTGGTGATCATCATCTTCGGCAGCGTCATCGGCTTTAACTTGTTCAAACAGAAGATGATGGGGCAATATTTTGCCAATATGCCGGTGCCGAGTTTCCCGGTGACCACCACTGAAATCACCTCTCAGGACTGGACGCCCCGCATTGCCGCCATTGGTTTTATCGAGCCGATTCAGGGCATTAATATCAGTAACGAATCTGCAGGCATAGTAAGAGCGATTCACTTTGAATCTGGCCAGCAAGTGAAGGCAGGCGACACCCTGCTGGAGTTTGATGCCGATGTAGAAAAGGCCAACTTGCGCAGTGCTCAAGGTCGTCTACCGGCGGTAAAAGCCAACCTGGAGCGGATGCGCCAGTTGTTTGCCCGCGGCTCTGTCTCTCGGGGTCAGCTGGATGATGCCCAGGCCAGCTACCAGGAACTGCTCGGCCAGGTTGATTCGCTGAAAGCCACCATAGCGCGTCGCACCGTGCTCGCACCGTTTGATGGTGTGATGGGGATTCGCAACGCCTTTTTGGGCCAGTATTTGAATGCCGGTACCGATATTGCCCGTCTGGAAGACATCAGCCAGTTTCGCATTCGCTTTACCATTCCCCAGACTCGCATCGCCGACATTGCCGTGGGTCAGTCACTGAATATCTTTGTGGATGCCTATCCCGAGACCCCCTTCGAAGGCGAAATCACCGCCATCGAGCCGCAAATCAATCCCGACTCGGGCGTGGTGCAGGTGCAGGCGAGCATTCCCAATAAGGAAGGCAAGTTGCGCTCCGGCATGTTCGCCAAGCTGGATGTGCAGCTACCCACCCAAACCGCACAGATTCTGGTGCCTCAGCAGGCCATCAACTTCACCCTCTATGGTCAAACCGTTTACGTGGTAGAAGAACAGCAACCTGAAGCAGGCAAGGAACAGGCAGCAGATGACACTGTGCTGGTGGCCACGCAACGAGTGATCGAAGTCGCCGAGCGTGAAGAAGACTATGCGCGCGTGATCAAGGGCCTGAAAGCGGGCGAAACCATAGTGACCTCGGGTCAGGTGCGGTTATCCAACGGCAGCCATGTTAAGCCGGTGGAAGACGACGCCCTCGACACGCCTGAGTCAGCGCCCCAGCTGTAAGCGGAGAATCTGATGCGTTTTACCGATATTTTTATTAAACGGCCGGTACTGGCCATTTCGATCAGCTTGCTGATCGTATTGCTGGGGTTGCAGGCACTGCAAAAAATGCAGGTGCGTGAATACCCCGAAATGACCAATACCGTTATCACCGTCAATACCGGCTATTTTGGCGCCAGCGCCGACTTGATCCAGGGCTTTATTACCCAGCCGCTGGAACAGGCTATCGCGCAGGCCGATAACATCGACTTTATGAGCTCCAGCAGCAGTAACGGCAGCTCCAGCATTACCGTGCAAATGAAGTTGAACACCGATTCCAATGCCGCCCTGTCCGATATTCTGGCCAGGGTGAACTCGGTGCGTTCGCAACTGCCACGCGAGGCAGAAGATCCCAGCCTGGAAATGACCACTGGCTCTTCTACTTCCATCATGTATATCTCTTTCAGCAGTGAAGAGCTGAATGCGCCCCAGATCAACGACTATCTGGAGCGGGTAATTCGACCGCAGTTTTACTCGGTAGACGGGGTGGCCAAGATCAACCTGTTTGGTGGTGCCAAGTTTGCGCTGCGTATCTGGCTGGATCCGCTGCGCATGGCAGCCCACCAGCTGACCGCACCCGAAGTCTTGTCGGTGCTGCAAGCCAACAACTACCAGGCAGCCGCAGGTCAGGCAACCGGTTATTTCATGCTGTATAACAGCGACATCAATACCCAGATAGAAAATGCCGAACAGCTGGAATCACTGGTGGTGGCCACCCGTGACGACGCCGTGGTGCGACTGCGTGACATTGCCCAGGTCTCACTGGAAAAAAGTCATGATGTAGTGCGTGCCCTGGCTGACGGCCAGTCTGCCGTGGTGATTGGTGTTGACCCTACGCCTTCCGCCAACCCGCTGAATGTGGCAGAAAACGTACGAACCATGTTGCCCGAACTTGAACGCAACATGCCCGACACCATCAAGATGAAGTTGCTGTATGACGCCACCGATGCCATTAACGAGTCTATTAGTGAGGTTATTAAAACCATACTGGAAGCCTCGCTGATCGTGGTTATCGTGATCACTCTGTTCCTGGGCTCGCTGCGGGCCGTGGTGATCCCGATTGTGACCATTCCGTTGTCGCTGATTGGGGTAGCCATCTTGATGAGCTCCTTTGGTTTCAGCATCAACCTGATGACGCTGCTGGCCATGGTGCTGGCCATCGGCCTGGTGGTGGATGATGCCATCGTGGTGGTGGAAAACGTCGACCGCCATATCAAGGCCGGGGAAACGCCCTACCGAGCCGCCATTATCGGTACTCGTGAGATTGCGGTGCCGGTGATTACCATGACCATTACTCTGGCCGCTGTGTATGCGCCGATAGCCCTGATGGACGGCATTACCGGTTCGTTATTTAAAGAGTTTGCGTTAACGCTGGCGGGGGCGGTATTTATCTCGGGCATAGTGGCCCTGACACTGTCGCCCATGATGTGCTCCAAGCTGCTTAAAGCCCACACCAACCCCAACCGCTTTGAGCGCGGCGTGGAAAACACCCTCGACAAGGTCACTCGCGGTTATACGCGCATGCTGGATGCGGTGCTGGCCAAGCGTCCGGTGGTGATCGCCTTTGCGGTCTTGGTATTTGCCTCCATGCCGGTGTTGTTCAGTTTTATTCCCAGCGAACTGGCTCCCAGTGAAGATCGCGGTGCCTTCTTGATGATGGCAAAAGCGCCCAACTCGGCCAACCTGGATTACATCGAGAACAACATGCGCAAAGCGGTAGAGGTGCTGAGCAAGGAAGATGCCCTGGCCACCTCGCTGACCATTGCCGGTGTGCCCAATGCCAACCAGGGGCTGGCGGTCGCCGTACTCAAGCCATGGAGTCAGCGTGACGGTCAAAAAGCCGTTATCGACAGGCTGACCCCCCAGCTGAAGGCCATACCGGCGGTGGCGATCAGTGCCTTCGAGTTCCCTGAGCTGCCGGGGGCGTCCAGCGGTTTGCCGGTGCAATATGTGCTGACCACACCCAACTCGTTTGAAAGCCTGTATGAAGTGGCGGCCGACGTGCTGAAAAAAGTCAGCCAAAGCCCGATGTTCGTCTACAGCGAGCTGGACCTGGCGTTTGACTCGGGCACCATGAAGATCAAGGTGAACCGGGACAAGGCCGGTGCTTACGGTATTACCATGCAGGATATCGCCATTACCCTGTCGACCATGATGAGTGACGGCTATATCAACCGTGTGGATCTGGATGGCCGCAGTTACGAGGTGATCCCGCAGGTGTATCGTAAAGACCGCCTCAACCCAGACTCCATCAAAGACTATTATGTGCGTGCCCACAATGGCGACATGGTGCCGCTGGCCAACCTGGTATCCATTACCATGGAAGCTCAGCCTCGTGCCCTGCCCCATTACAACCAGCTGAACTCGGCCACCATAGGTGCCGTGCTGACGCCGGGGGTATCCATGGGGGATGCCATCAACTTCCTGGAGCAGGATGTCTCGGCCAATCTGCCCAATGGTTATAACCACGATTATCTGGGTGGCGCCCGCCAGTTTGTGACCGAAGGCAACGCCTTGTACATGACCTTCCTGCTGGCCTTGTTCATCATCTTCCTGGTGCTGGCATCGCAGTTTGAAAGTGTGCGTGACCCTCTGGTGATCATGGTCTCGGTACCCCTGGCGATTTCCGGCGCCCTGATTGCCCTGGCATGGGGGCTGGCCAGCATGAACATTTATACTCAGGTGGGTCTGATCACCCTGGTCGGGATTATTACCAAGCACGGTATCTTGATGTGTGAGGTCGCCAAGGAAGAACAGCTTAATCACGGGCTGGACCGTACCGAAGCGATTCGGGTTGCCGCCCGCATTCGTTTGCGCGCCATTCTGATGACCACCGCCGCCATGGTGGCGGGCCTGATACCGCTGCTGTTTGCGGTGGGTGCCGGTGCCATTTCACGCTTTGGCATGGGGATTGTTATCGTGTCTGGCCTGAGTATCGGTACCCTGTTTACCTTGTTTGTGTTGCCGGTGATTTATACCTTCATCGCCTCCCATCACAAGCCACTGCCGGAGTTTGATGAAGATCAGGCTCCCAAGGTGCTGGATAGCCATTAGCCGCTGTTGAAAAAGGCCGTTGATCTGGCTGGAACGTCATAAGGTGAAAAAGGGCTGCTGATGCAGCCCTTTTTATTGGCTAAAAAATAAATCGCTGTTTATCGTACACTGACGGCTGATAACAAAGGGATATGTCAGGAGAGCAAGATGATGTGGATACTGTTATTTGGCCTGGCCATTGGAGCTGTCTTGCTGGTAGTACACCAGGGGCGCAATCAAACCGATATCAGCCTGCGCTTGCAACGACTGGAGGCGGACAATCAACAGCTGCGCCAGCGCGTACAGGTGCTGGAAGAGCTGGTACTGGAAAAAGAAAAACAACGCCCGTTTGATGAACTGAAATAAACAGCCTTGCGCTCTACCCCTCACTTCTTGCGGTTGGGCTTGCCCCGGCCTGCTGCTGTGCCTAGACTGCCTTTTTGCCCTTGCGCGGGCCTACTCGGCAAATGAAGCAGCACATGAAAAATCAAAGAAAAGCCTATATTTACGGCCTGGGTGCCGTTGCTTGCTGGTCTACCGTGGCCACGGCATTCAAACTCTCGCTGGGTTATTTTTCGCCGGCGCAGTTATTGCTGGTCGCCACCTTTACGTCTTCACTCTTGCTGCTGGGCATTCTGGCCTGGCAGGGCAAGCTTTCCTTGCTGGGCA
The DNA here is from genome assembly GCF_014643915.1 of Oceanisphaera marina. Classification (GTDB taxonomy): domain Bacteria; phylum Pseudomonadota; class Gammaproteobacteria; order Enterobacterales; family Aeromonadaceae; genus Oceanimonas; species Oceanimonas marina. The sequence continues at coordinate 88,290 of NZ_BMKE01000011.1, read as the reverse complement.
GCACCTTCAAGTCACGCCCCGGTTACTACCTGCTGCTGGGACTGATTAATCCCACCCTGTATTATCTGGTGCTGTTTCAGGCCTACGACCGGCTGCCGGCCCAGCAGGCGCAAACCCTCAATTACACCTGGGCCATTACCCTTACCCTGCTGGCGGTGCCTTTTCTGGGACAGACCATTCGCCGGCAAGACTGGATAGCCATACTGCTGGGCTATCTGGGCGCCATGGTCATTGCCACCAAAGGCGATTTACTGAGCCTGAACTTTGAAGATCCGACAGGGGTGGCGCTGGCGCTGTTTTCTACCCTGCTGTGGGCCGGTTACTGGATTTTGAATACTCGCCATCAAGGAGATGCTCTGATCACCCTGACTTTGGGCTTCTTGCTGGCCCTACCGCTGGTGGTGGTGGCTACCGCGCTTTGGTCCGACTTTCAATTAACCGCCTGGCAAGGCTGGGTGGGTGCCATTTATGTCGGCTTGTTTGAGATGGGCTTCGCCTTTGTGCTGTGGCTGCTGGCCATGCGTTATGCCGAAAATACCGCCCGCATCTCCAATCTGATTTTTATTTCCCCCTTCGTGTCGCTGTTGTTGCTGCGCTTTTTAGTGGGCGAAGAAATTTATCCGGCGACTCTGGTAGGGCTGTCGATGATAGTGGCGGCACTCTTGATCCAGCAGTTGAAACTGCGCCCCGCCAAACCCCTGGAGTCATGAGAATCTCCCGTTTGCTAACCGCTGGCCGGCAGAGTAAAGTGAATCCATTGCAAACCGTATACGAAATTCAATGAGTCGAGCGCCCTATAAAACACTCACCCAGTCGGTGGTGGAAATACTGCGAGCCCGCATTTTAAAAGGCGAGCTGAGTGCCGGCGCGCCGCTGCGCCAGGACACATTGGCCCAGGAGCTTAACGTAAGCCGGGTACCGGTGCGCGAGGCGCTGATTCAGCTGGAAGTGCAAGGGCTGGTACGTTTTGAAGCCCATCGTGGCGCCGTGGTCACCAAGCTGGATCCCGAGGCGATAGACGAGCTGTTTTATCTGCGCGCCATGCTCGAAAGCGACATGCTGTTTCATGCCTGTGACCGGTTAACCGAAGCCGACTTGCAACAGGCCGAACAGATCTTGGCCGAGTTTGACCAGATAGTGGAAACCAGCAGCCATATTGAACGCTGGAGCGAGCTGAACCGTCGTTTTCACACCGCGCTCTATGGCCCGGCACAACGGCCACGCACGCTGGCACTGGTCGAGCAAATCAACCTCAGCTGTGACCGCTATATTCAGCTGGAGCTGCTTAAATCTCGCCAGGGCATTATGACCGCCGAACGAGAGCATACCCAGTTGCTGCAACTGTGCCGGGCACGACGCAAATTTGAAGCCGCCGCCTTGTTGAAACAGCACATAGAAGCGGCGGGTCAGTCCATCAAGCAATTACTTCATTCTCGCTAAGGAGCCCCCATGACCCATGCCCATCGCCTGGCGGCCGTTCGCCGCAGCATGGCCGAACAAGGCGTTAATGCCTTTATCGTGCCTCACGACGACGAACATTTAGGTGAATATATTCCGCCCTATGCCGAACGGCTGGACTGGATCAGTGGCTTTACCGGTTCGGCCGGTGCAGCCGTGGTGCTGGCCGACAAGGCAGCCGTGTTCGTCGATGGCCGCTACACGGTGCAGGTTCGCCACCAGTGCGACCCGTCGCTGTTTGATTACCATCATCTGATTAGCGAACCGTATCTGGACTGGCTGCTGGCCGAACTGAAGGCCGGCGACACCGTCGGCTTTGACCCTAAATTGCACAGCCAGCACTGGCATCAGAGTGCCCAGGCAAAACTGGCCGCGCACAATATTACCCTGGTGCCCCTTGCCAGCAACCTGATTGACCAGCACTGGCAGGATCGCCCCACGCCTAGCAGCCATCCGGCATTGTTACTTAGCCAGGACTACAGTGGCCAGCACAGCGAAGCCAAACGCAGCCGCATTGCCGACACCCTGGCCGCCCGGCACCTTGATGCCCAGCTGCTGACTCAGGCCGAGCCCATCAACTGGCTGCTGAACATTCGCGGTCGCGACATAGCTTGCTTGCCGGTGGTGCTGAGCTTTGCCTTGCTGCATCAAGATGGCGCCGTACAGCTGTTTGCCGACCCGGCCAAATTTGCCGACCTCGACTTGCAGGCCCATTGTGGCCAAAACGTCAGCTTACTGGCGGTTGAGGAATTAGCCGGCGAACTGCAAGCCCTGGGTAAAAAACAGGCCCGGGTGCAGCTTGATCCCCATACCGCCAACGCCTGGAGCGCACTCATGCTGAGTGAGGCCGGTGCCGAGCTGGTGTTTGCCGAAGACCCCTGCATGCTGCCCAAAGCCTGCAAGAATCCGGTAGAAGTGAATGGCAGTCGTGCCGCACACCTGCGCGATGGCGCCGCCGTCAGCCGCTTTCTGGCCTGGCTGGATCGCCGCCTGGATGAACCGCATCCAGAACGTGAAGACGAAGGCACCCTGGCCGACAAGCTGCAAAGCCTGCGCGCCGAACTGCCGGAATTCGTTGAACCCAGTTTCAGTACCATTTCCGCCCTGGGGCCCAATGCCGCCATGTGCCACTACCATCACGACAACGGCACGCCACGCACTCTGGGCCAGGATGCCATCTACCTGGTGGACTCCGGTGGCCAATACCTCGACGGCACCACCGACATTACCCGCACCGTGGCCGTGGGCGAACCCGATGCAGAAATGCGCAAGCTGTTCACCCTGGTACTAAAGGGTCATATCGACCTGGCCTGTGCCCGTTTTCCGGCCGGTACCGGTGGCCAGCAACTCGACGCCCTGGCGCGCATGCCATTGTGGCAACAGGGCTATAACTTCGACCATGGCACCGGCCATGGCGTGGGGCATTACCTGAGCGTACACGAAGGGCCGCAACGCATTTCGCCCAAGGGCAGCATGGTGGCGCTGACCACCGGCATGATAGTGTCTAACGAGCCGGGTTATTATCGTGAAGACGGCTTTGGCATTCGCTGTGAAAACCTGCAAGTAGTGCAGCCGGCCGACATAGATGGCGATATTCCGGTGTTCGAGTTTGAAACCCTGACCTTTGTGCCCTTCGACCGCCGTTTGATTGATAGCCACTGGCTCGAAGACAAGCACATTGGCTGGCTAAACCAGTATCACCGCCAGGTATGGGAAAACATCAGCCCCCGGCTTGAGGGTGATGACCTCGCCTGGTTGGAACAGGCGACCCGACCGATATAAGGCCTGTTGGGCGGTAATTTGCCGCCCCTTGCTAAAATTCGGTAAACTGCCTGCGAATATTGTCGCTTGAGTATGGTCTTGAACGACAACCTATTAACCGGATTGATTTATGCCACTAGTTCATAACTACCGAACCTTGCTGCAGCGCCTGCCTACGCTGGCCATCAATGCCAAGCAGATGGACATTCTGCACTCAGCCCAAGACTTTAAACAACGATTGCTGGAATTGATAGGCGCCGCTCAACAGCGCATCTATCTGGTTGCGCTTTATTTGCAGGATGATGCCGCCGGTCGGGAAATTCTTACCGCGCTTTATGAAGCCAAACAGGCCAACCCTGCGCTGGATATTCGTCTGTTTGTCGATTTTCACCGGGCTCAGCGCGGTCTGATTGGCCATAAAGGCCAGGGCGGCAACCACAAGATGTATCAAGAGTTTGCCGAACGTTATGCCGAGCCGGTCAATATTTATGGTGTACCGGTAAAAGGCCGGGAAGTATTGGGGGTATTGCACCTCAAGGGATTCGTGTTTGACGATACGCTGCTGTATTCCGGCGCCAGCCTCAATGATATTTATCTGCATCAGCAAGAGCGTTATCGCTTCGATCGCTACCATCAATTTAACGATGCCAAATTGGCCGATGCCATGGTCGACTACATGACGCGTCTGTTTATCGACAATCCCGCGGTCCCCCTGCTGACGGCCGAGCCTATCCCTACATCGCGCCAGCTACGCCAGGTGATTCGCCAGTTTAAACAGCAAATGAAGCGCACCCAGTATCAATTTACCAGCAGCCCCCGCCAATCGGGCCAGGTTGCGGTGACACCACTGGCAGGCCTTGGCAAACTGGGCAACCGCCTGAACCGCACCATTCGCACCACGGTGCGCAGCGCACGGCAGCAGCTGTTTATCTGCACTCCCTATTTCAACCTGCCCAAGCCCCTGGCTAAAGATATCCGTGGCCTGCTGAAAAAAGGCGTAGAAGTCACCCTGGTGATTGGCGACAAAACCGCCAACGATTTTTATATACCGCCCGAACAGCCCTTTCGCACCATAGGCGGCCTGCCCTATTTATATGAAACCAATCTGCGCCGTTTTGCCCGAGCCCACCAAACCTCGATTTATCAGGGCAAGCTGAACATCATGCTGTGGCGTCACGATCGTAATTCCTATCATCTTAAAGGGCTGTTTGTGGATGACGATCTGGCGATTATCACCGGTAATAATCTCAACCCCCGCGCCTGGGGGCTGGATTTGGAAAACGGCCTCTTGCTGCAAGATCCCGAGCAATTGCTACAGCCCGACTTTGCGGCAGAAAGAACCAATATTCTTGAGCATTGCCAGCGCATCGAACACTTCTCGGAGATTGAAGAAGTAGCCGATTATCCGGCTCCGGTGCAACGCCTGCTCAAACGCGTACAGCGCACCCGCGCCAATGTCCTGTTGAAGAGACTGCTGTAGACAAAGCCGTACGTTTTACGCTGTACGCCATCAGTCAAAACGACACCGAGCTCTCAGAGTTCGGTGTTTTTCTTTAACTTACCGCGTACCGCTGCTCTTACTGCCCTTTTAATTCCGGCTTTGCTATTCTCTGTATATATTTACAGGGTGGGGCCGTTATGAATCTGGACAAAATGTCCCTGAGTCTGCTCAAGGGCGTGGGCGACAAAATGCTGGAAAAACTGCACCGGCTGGGGCTGGAAACGGTGCAGGACCTGTTGTTTCATCTGCCGCTGCGCTACGAAGATCGCACCCAGGTTTATCCCATTGCCGGACTGATGCCGGGCATGCATGTGTCTGTGGTCGGCGAGATTGTCGACAGCAATATCAGCTATGGTCGCAAACGCATGCTGCTGTGCCGCATCCGTGACGACAGCGGCAGCCTGACGCTGCGCTTTTTCAACTTTGCGGCCGCACAAAAGAATACCCTCACCGCCGGCACCCGCATTCGCGCCTTTGGTGAAATTCGCCCCGGTCAGCACGGTCTGGAAATCATCCACCCGGAATACAGCCTGCAGCAGGGTGAGCAGCCGGTTGCCAGCGAAACCTGCTTCACTCCCGTCTACGGAGCCACCGAAGGCTTGCGCCAAATCAGCCTGCGCCAACTCACCGATCAGGCTCTCGCCCTGCTGAGCCAGACCCCCTTGCAGGAATGGCTACCCGCCGGCCTGTACGACCGGCAAATGGGCTTGAATGAGGCGGTGCAACTACTGCATCGCCCACCGGCCGAGGTGGTGCTGTTCGAACTCGAGCAAGGCACTCATCCCGCCCAGCAGCGACTGGTGATGGAAGAGCTGCTGGCCCATAACCTGTCGGTGCTCAAGGTAAGAGAGCAGAGCCAGGCACATCAGGCTCGTAGCCTGAGCTACCCACAATCATTAGTCGATGATTTTCTGGCACAGTTGCCTTTCTCACCCACAGGCGCCCAGCAGCGGGTAGTGGCAGACATTAATGCCGACCTGCAGAAAAACGTACCCATGATGCGGCTGGTGCAGGGGGATGTGGGATCGGGTAAAACCCTGGTGGCTGCGCTGGCGGCCTTGCAGGTGATCGGCAATCAGGGTCAGGTGGCACTGATGGCCCCCACCGAATTGCTGGCCGAGCAACATGCCAATAATTTTGCCGCCTGGCTGGCTCCCTTGGGGATTCAGGTGGGCTGGCTGGCGGGCAAGGTCAAGGGCAAGGCTCGGGCCGAACAGCTGGAGCGGCTGGCCAGTGGTGAGCTGGGCATGATAGTGGGCACCCATGCGCTGTTTCAGGAACAGGTGCAGTTTAATGCCCTGGAGCTGGTGATTATCGATGAGCAACACCGCTTTGGGGTACATCAACGCCTGGCACTGCGCGAAAAAGGCAGCCAGGGAGCATTTTATCCGCACCAATTGATCATGACCGCCACGCCTATCCCCCGTACTCTGGCCATGACCGCCTACGCGGATCTCGACACCTCCATCATTGACGAGCTGCCCCCGGGGCGTACGCCGGTCACCACGGTGGCGATGCCGGATACCCGTCGCGACGACATCGTCGCCCGCGTGCGCGAAGTGTGCCGCGATCAAGGACGCCAGGCCTACTGGGTATGTACCCTGATTGATGAGTCTGAGGTGCTGGAGTGTCAGGCGGCAGAAGACACCGCCACCGAGCTGACCGCCCAGTTGCCTGAGCTCAAGATCGGTCTGGTACACGGTCGCATGAAGGCCGCAGAAAAACAGGCGGTGATGGCGGATTTTAAAGCCGGCAAGCTGGACTTGCTGGTGGCCACCACTGTCATCGAAGTGGGCGTGGATGTGCCCAATGCCTCCTTGATGATTATCGAAAACCCGGAGCGGCTGGGCCTGGCTCAGCTGCACCAGTTGCGTGGCCGCGTCGGTCGTGGCGCCGTGGCCTCCCACTGCGTGTTGCTCTATCACGCCCCTCTCACCAAGACTGCCAGCCAGCGCCTGGGCGTGCTGCGCGATACCAACGACGGCTTTATTATTGCCCAGAAAGATCTGGAAATTCGTGGTCCCGGTGAGCTGCTGGGCACCCGGCAAACCGGACTGGCGGACCTGAAAATTGCCGATTTGATCCGTGATCAGCATCTACTGCCCGAAATACAGCGCCTGGCCCGTTACCTGGTAGACGCACACCCGCACGTCGTCGCCCCCCTCATTCGCCGCTGGCTGGGCGAGCGGGATCAGTACGGCAAAGTCTGAAAACACAGCGCCGAGCGCCCGACACCAGACGCTCGGCTAAAGAAAAATAAAAGCGAGAGACAGTGCATTTTTTGCCACGGAATCCACAGAAACCACGGACGAAGAGCCACAAGACAAGAACGAAAAGGCATATTTCTTATAAGATCCTGCCAATACATCGCCCGCTTTTTCTCTTGGTGTTTTCTTTCCGTGGATTCCGTGGCGAGAAGTCTTTAGTCTGTAAGGGGTTTTTTGCTACGCAAACGATCGAACTTTAAAGGTATTTTCATGAAGAAGCTGGCCAGATATTTGGTGGTGTTGGTATTGGTGCTGCTGCTGGCCGGCTGGCTGCTGCTAAGTGTGTTTGATGCCAACCAGCTGAAAAAGCCGGTGCTGGGCTGGCTGAACGAGCACACCGACATCAACCTCACGGTAGGCAATCTGGAGTTTAATCCGCTGCATCCCTACACCCTGCTGGCCGAGGATGTGCAGTTGGGGGAGTGGTTTCGTGCTCGTCAGGTCTATGTGCAGCTGGCCACGCTGTCGCCCTTGTCCGGGCACACGCGCATTGCCACCCTCGATATTATTGACGCCAAATTACAGCTGGATAACGCCACCGAGCTGGCGTTGCCGGATAACCTTGCCAATATCACCGTCGATGAACTGAACAGCAAAAACGTCAGCCTCAGCTGGCAAGGCTGGGAGGCCAAAGGGGCCGACCTCACCATAAGACACTGGCAACCCAGACGCGAGGGCAACTGGCAGTGGTGGTCTGATTTTACCCTGAACGGCCAGCTGCGACAGCTGACTCACCCCAACCTGGCCATGGCGCAACTGACCTTCAATGGCCAGCTTGCACGCCAACAACTGCAACTGACACGCCTGCAAAGTCGACTGTTCGACGGCCTGTTTGACGGCGGCTTGACGTTCGACCTCCCCGGGCAGGAAGTCACCCTGAATGCCCCCTCTTTTAGCCATAACCGACTGCAATTCGATCAATTACCGCAGCTGGCCTCCGGCTGGACGCTGCTGCTCAATCGCGCCCAGCTTGAAGAGGTAAGCATTACCAGCCCCGGGCTGACCAGTAACGGCATCAAGGGCGAGCTTCGTTATCTGGAATGGCAGGCAGGCGGCCTGCCCGAGGCCAGAGGAAAGTGGCACGCCGATGAAGCCGTGCTGGACTGGCTGCGCCTGGGTGAACACAGTGGCGAGCTGCTGAGCAGCCGTGAGCAACTGGGTCTGACTCTTAACGGCAAGGCCTATGAGGGCACCTTTAGCAGCGAACTGCGCTGGCTTCCTCAGCAGGCTCGGTTAGACATAGACACACTGGAGTTGCAGGGCAACAAATTTGTCTGGCTGCCTGATTTGTATTGGCCCACGCCCGATGTGCGCCTTCATAAACTCAATATCAGTCAGGCTGAGCTGCTCTCTCTGGACGACGCCCTGCCGTTATCGATATTGGGCGGAAAACTGTTTGTGGCAGACCTGGCCTGGTCTGCCGGGCAGTGGCGCCCGTTAAGCGAACAGGCCCGGCTGGAAGCCCGCTGGGATGAAGTGGCCTTTAACAGCCTGATTGCACGCCAGGGCCAGGCCAAGGCTCGCCTGAATGATACGGATCTGACCATAGAGCAACTGACTACAGAAGCATTGGATGGCCAGCTGTCGGTGAGCGGTCACATTGGCCGCTACCCGCCCTACCTTGGCAAAGTACGACTGGAAGGACAGTCACTGGCCTTAAGGCCGCTGAGCCGTTGGTTACAGGGCGATCGTGGGTTTTCCGGTACTGTTGATATTAATGCCGCTCTCAGTGGCGAGCTGCAACAGGCCAACAGCTGGCAGGGACAGTTATCGATAGACGGCCGGGATATCTTTATTGAAAAAGTCGGCCTGGATACCTGGCTGAAAACCCGGCTGGCCGAAGATTATCGTCGCGCCAAAGCCGTCGATCCCGCTTTGGCGGCGCTGGACCTTAACCAGAGTGATGGTTTTATCTATCAGGCAAAACTGGCCGGGCCGGTGAACCAGGGTCGCTGGCAGCTTGACGGCAGTGCAGTGCAAAGTGTGCGTCACCTGCTTGCCCTGCGTGGTGACCTGGATTTTGCCGGGGGCTGGCAGCTGCAGTTGGGCGTCATTAACGATCAGGGCTGCCGCGAGCTGGCAGTCCATCTTGCCGACACCTGGCGCGCCCCCAGCCTCACCTTGCAGCAACCCAGGCTCGCTACGCCCTGCAAGCCCTGGTATCAGGGGGCCGTGCCTTACCCCGACGCCGGCCTGCCCGGCCGCCTGATAGACGCGGTACGCAAGCTGGGTGATGGGAGCAGCGCCGAGCGCTAAGCGCAACATTAAGGTGTGGTAGGTCGATTGCAATCGACCTTGCAAAAGGCCGCAGCCCGAAGGGCCTCAGTGCGGCAAAATAACGTAACGGCTGTTAAAGATGGCCGCCTTTTGTTCGCCGCTGTACAGAATCACTTCAAGGTCTATGCGCACCCGTTCACCGGCTTGCAGCGGCAATAATTGCTCGCGTAATCGCCCCTGCACTTCGGCGGTGGGTTCGTCCCACACCGGAGTTAGGTACTTGATGTCACCACTGCCCTGCACTATGTCGCCATTCAGCCCGAATTCCTGCATTTGCAGCCAGATCAAGCCCCAGCCGGTCAGCACGCACTGGCTGTAAATACTGCCCGCAAACATGGACTCGTGCATATTGAGGTTGGCGGTCAGATTACCCTTGGTTTTGAAGCGACTGCCGGTGTATTGAATAATCTTGATGCCCATTTTTTCGCTGATGGGAATACGTCTGTGCCAGCTACGCTGCAAATCATCACACAATTCGGGGCAATGACGAATCTGGTGGATGGAGGTCAACGCCTTGATCATTTGCCGATGGGGGATTTTGCCGAAGCTGATGGGGCCTTCGCCCACCACCGTAAAACCACAGCGGCCATAAAAGGATACCGCCTCTTCCCGGGCATTCATGACCAGTCGCCGCGCCCCTTGCTGGCGTGCGACCTGCTCGAGTGCCTGCACCATACGCGTACCCAGTCCACGATCCCGGCAGTCGGGCACCACCGCCATGAAACGAATTTGCGCTTCATCGCCGCTCACATACAGGCGCCCGACGGCGACCAGGTTGCCGGTGTTATCCACCATCATGCGATGCAGGGCATATTCATCAAACTCGTCTCGTTCCGAGCCCCTGGGTTGCTGCCAGGGCTTGCGCAGCAGTTGCCAACGCAGTTGATAGTAAGATTCGAGTTCCGCTTCCGTTTGCGGGGTGACCACACGGTACATGGCCTGCTCCTGTTAACATTATTTAAAGGGTCTGCCCTCTTGTGAGAACAGACAAATAGGCGTTATGGCTGGGATCTGTTGAATGGCGACGTTAGATCAGGCTTGCAGCCAGAAGGTAACCGGACCGTCGTTAACCAGGCTCACCTGCATATCGGCAGCAAAACGCCCGGTTGCCGTCGTGACTCCCTGCCGCTGCGCCGCCGACACAAAATATCGATACCAGGTGTCGGCATCGGCAGGGCTGGCACCACCCGAAAAACTGGGCCGCAAACCACTGTTGGTGTCGGCAACCAGCGTGAATTGTGATACTACCAACAAGCTGCCTCCCGCCTGTACCACATTCAGGTTCATCTTGCCGGCCTCGTCACTGAACACCCGATAGCCAAGCACCTTGCGCAGTAGTTTGTCGGCATTGGCCTGCTGGTCGTTACGCTCTACGCCCAGCAGCACCAACAGGCCCGGGCCAATGGCACCCACTGTTTCATCATTGACCATGACCGACGCCGAACTGACTCGCTGAATCAGCGCTATCATGATTGCGTCAGCTCCTTTGCCATGTAATCGGTCGCCTTGATCAGCGCATCTATAATACTCGGTTCGAAGGCGGAATGTCCGGCTCCCGGTACAATTTGCAACATTAATTCGGGCCAGTGCGTCGCCAGATCGGTGGCGGCCGCAGGTTTGCAAATAGCATCGTATCGACCATGTACCAGAATCGCGGGCAGATGACGCAACTTGCCAAGCTGACGAATAATATAGTTTTCGTCTATAAAGCAATTATTTATAAAGTAATGACATTCTATTCTCGCCAACGCCAGAGCAGCATGGGCTTCGCCATAATGCTCCTGGGCATCGACTCTGGGTAGCAAGGTAGAAATGCGTCCTTCCCAAATAGCCCAGGCCCGAGCCGCATTCAGCCGCGCCAGTTCGTTATTGCTGGTCAGCAGACGATAATAATGGGTCAGCAGGTGCCGGGTATCCCCCTCCAGCGGGGCGATGAAGTCCTGATAGTAATCGGGAAACAGCTGAGCCGCCCCCCCATCGGGCTGATACAGCCAGTGCAAATCTTGCTGTCGGGCCAGAAACAGGCCGCGCAGCACCAAGCCACGCACCCGCTCGCTATGCTCAATGGCATAGCACAGCGCCAGGGTGGACCCCCAGGAGCCGCCAAATACCAGCCAGGATTCCACACCCAGGGTCTCGCGGATCTGTTCCATATCCGCAATCAGCGCCTGGGTATGGTTATCGGCGAGCTCGGCATGAGGTTCCGACTGGCCGGCGCCCCGCTGGTCGAAGAGGATAATGCGATAGCATTCGGGATCGAAAAAACGCCTGTGTTCATCACTGATGCCCGCTCCTGGTCCGCCATGAAGCAGGATAACGGGAATGCCCAGCGGGTTGCCGCTTTCTTCCACATACAGACGATGGCGTTCCGTTACCGATAACCACTGCTGCTGATAAGCACCAATACTGGGATACAGGGTTCTCATTAATCTATCTCCTCATCGGCATCGGGATTCATATCTTCAAAGCGTTCGCCACGCAGGCGCTCGTACTCGCCCAACCCTGCGGTTATTTCGGCTCCCAGCAGCGCGACCATCCAGCTGAGGTACACCCAGATAAATATAATAGGTATCGTCGCCAGGGTACCGTAAATGGCTTCGTAGGATGGAAACTGCACAATATAAAACGCAAAGGCTCGCTTCGCTATTTCAAATAATAGCCCTGCAACCAGGGCACCGCAGATAGCATGGCTAAAGCGAACCCGGGTATTGGGCACCACCATATAAAAAACAACAAACATCAAGGTAGAGAGTATAAAGGGAAAGATGGATAACAGCTGTTCACCCAGCCCCAGTACGTCATTCTCAAATACCTGAATGGTAGTAATGTAAGAGGTCAGCACCAGGCTGGCACCCACCAGTATCGGCCCCAGGGTCAAGATCATCCAGTAAGTGGCAAAGGCCACCGACACCCGCCGCTTTTCGGACACCCGCCAGATGTAATTGAAGTTCTGATCGATGGCAGAAATCAATAACATGGCGGTAAATGCCAGTGCCGCCACCCCTACCGCCGTGGTTTTGGAGGCATTATTGACAAAGCTTTGAATTTTTTCCTGCACCACATCGCCAGCGGCAGGCACAAAATTGGTAAACACGAAGTTCTGAATGGTTTCCCTGAGTTCCGCAAACATGGGGAAAGCCGACATCATGGCAAACACCACCGCCAGCATGGGCACCAGCGACAGCAGAGTGATATAAGCCAGGTAACCCGCCGTCACCTTGAGTCGATCGTTTTGTATTCGCGTCAGCAGAAAGCCGACAAAATCCCGACCATGCTCGCGAATAAAATGCAGCCGATGAGCAATCTGCGCGATAGCCTGATTCATGAGGACCTCAATTCATCCATAAATGTTTCTTATTGTGGCAAATTAACCTCATACAGTGCCAGTCGGATATGTTTCGGGCATCAACCTGGCTCACAGAAACAGTAAAAGCCCGACGTGCGATCAAGACAGAATCCTGCCCACAGATCAAAAAAAGGGCGCCCTGAGGCGCCCTTTCTCGTTAGCTTGGCGAATCGGAATTAATCGCGGCTGGCACGCTTACGTTCGTTTTCGGTCAGAGCACGCTTGCGAATACGCAGGTGGTTCGGCGTCACTTCAACCAGCTCGTCGTCACTGATAAATTCCAGTGACTGCTCCAGGGTCATCTTGATCGGCGTAACCAGGGTCAGCGCTTCATCGGTACCGGAAGCACGAACGTTGGTCAGCTGCTTGCCCTTGATGCAGTTAACGGTCAGGTCGTTGGCACGGCTGTGAATACCAATCACCATACCTTCGTATACTTCGGTGGCATGATCGATAAACAGACGGCCACGTTCCTGGATGTTGAACAGCGAGTAGGCAGATGCCTTGCCCTTGGCGTTGGAAATCAGTACGCCGTTGGTACGAGCACCGATAGTACCGCCTTTATGAGGACCGTAATGATCGAAGCTGTGGTTCATCAGACCGGAGCCAGAAGTCAGCGTCATGAACTCGGTCTGGAAGCCGATCAGACCACGGGCCGGGATAATAAAGTCGATACGTACACGGCCTTTGCCATCTGGCACCATGTCGGTCATTTCGCCTTTACGCTCACCCAGCTTCTCCATGATGGAGCCCTGGTGCTCTTCTTCCACGTCGACGGTCAAGTTCTCGAACGGTTCCATCTTGACGCCATCTTCTGTTTTCAAGATAACTTCCGGACGAGATACCGCCAGCTCGTAACCTTCACGACGCATGTTTTCGATCAGGATGCCCAGGTGCAGTTCACCACGGCCCGATACGCGGAATTTGTCCGGATCGACGCCTTGTTCTACACGCAATGCCACGTTGTGCACCAGCTCGGACGTCAGACGTTCCATGATGTTACGAGAAGTAACATACTTGCCGTCCTGACCGGCAAACGGTGAGTTGTTGACCTGGAAGGTCATGGTCACGGTAGGCTCATCTACAGACAATGGCGGCAGCGCTTCTACTGAACCTTGTGCACAGATGGTGTCGGAGATTTTCAGCTCGCCCAGGCCGGTCACGGCCACGATGTCACCGGCGTTACCTTCGGTGGCTTCGGTGCGCTGCAGGCCAAGATAGCCCATTACCATGCCCACTTTACCGTTACGGGTGCTGCCATCGGCGCCCACTACGGTCACCTGCTGGTTAACGCGAACGGTACCGCGCTTGATACGGCCGATGCCGATAACACCGACATAAGAGGAGTAATCCAGCTGGGAGATCTGCATCTGCAGCGGACCGTCCAGATCGGCGTCGGGTACCGGTACCTGATCGACGATAGTCTGGAACAGCGCAGTCATGTCTGGCTCTGGTGCATCCACATCCAGGGAGGCCCAGCCGTTGATGCCGGAAGCATAAATCACCTGGAAGTCCAGCTGGTCGTCGGTCGCACCCAGGTTATCGAACAAATCAAAAATCTGGTCCAGTACCCAGTCAGGACGCGCGCCTGGCTTGTCGACCTTGTTGATGATAACGATAGGCTTCAGGCCTTGGGCAAACGCTTTTTGGGTTACAAAACGCGTTTGTGGCATAGGGCCTTCCTGGGCATCAACCAGCAGCAATACCGAGTCAACCATGGACATAACACGTTCCACTTCACCACCGAAGTCGGCGTGTCCTGGGGTGTCTACGATGTTGATGCGGTATTCTTGTGCGTCCGGAGAAGTCCAGCGAATAGCGGTGTTCTTGGCAAGAATGGTAATGCCGCGCTCCCGCTCTATGTCGTTGGAATCCATGACTCGCTCTTCCGCTTCGCCACGGCTTTCCAGGGTGCCGGACTGTTGCAGCAGCTTGTCCACCAGGGTGGTCTTGCCATGGTCAACGTGAGCGATGATTGCGATATTACGTAAGTTTTCTAACATTCCTGCCTCAAAATACCGGGGGTGGATAAAAAATCGTCGGTCATTTTACTCGGCCACTGCGGATCTACCTAGAAGTATTGAAAATAACTGCAGGCTAGCTTTCCAAGTGGCCCCTAATGCACCATGATGATCTTGCGTCACAGCCAAACGCACCAAAAGGATCCACAATTGCACCAATACAGTGCAAGAAATCGTTCCTGGCGCTCGAACATCAGAGTAAACCATCATGACGTCAGGCGTTTGACAAAGTGGCACAGTTTTCGCTTGCTTTGATTATGCCGTAAGTTGTGCTTTAAGTTTTGTTTAGTTTAATAGCTGGCAACTGATGAATGGGTTGGTTCAACCCTCATCAATCATAAGATGATTATTTTTGGAGGTCGAAATCCATGTCAATAGACAACGTAATGGACATGATAAAGGAACACGATGTCAAATTCATCGATCTGCGCTTTACCGACATCAAAGGTAAAGAGCAGCATATCAGCATTCCAGTCAATCAGATAAACGACGACTTCTTTGAAGAAGGCAAAATGTTCGATGGCTCCTCCATGACCGCCTGGAAGACCATTCACGAGTCTGACATGGTGCTGATGCCGGATCCGACCTCTGCCGTGCTGGACCCTTTTACCGAAGACTCGACCCTCAATATTCGCTGTGACGTGCTCGAGCCCAACACCATGCAGGGCTACGATCGTGACCCGCGTTCCATTGCCCGTCGTGCCGAAGAATACCTGGTTTCTACCGGCATTGCCGACACAGTACTGATTGGCCCGGAACCCGAATTTTTCATGTTCGACGATGTGCGCTTTCATACCGACATGGCCGGCAGCTTCTTCAAAATCGATGATGCCGAAGCCAAATGGAATTCTGGTCGTGAATATACCGATGGTAACAAGGGCCACAGACCCGGCGTGAAAGGCGGCTACTTCCCGGTTGCCCCTATCGATTCGTCACAAGACATTCGTGCCGCCATGTGTCTGGTAATGGAAGAAATGGGTCTGGTGGTTGAAGCTCATCACCACGAGGTGGCGACCGCAGGCCAGAATGAAATTGCCTGTAAGTTCAACACTCTAACCCTGAAAGCCGATGAGATCCAGATCTACAAATATGTAGTGCACAACGTGGCCCACGCCTTCAACAAGACCGCGACCTTCATGCCCAAGCCATTGGTCGGTGACAACGGTTCCGGCATGCACGTGCACCAGTCTCTGGCCAAGAACGGCGAAAACCTGTTCGCCGGCGACCTGTACGGCGGCCTGTCCGAAATCGCCCTGTTCTACATTGGCGGTATCATCAAGCACGCCCGCGCGCTCAACGCCATTACCAACCCGGCAACCAACTCCTACAAGCGTCTGGTGCCCGGCTTTGAAGCGCCGGTCATGCTGGCCTACTCGGCCCGTAACCGCTCGGCGTCCATCCGGATTCCATTGGTCGGCTCGCCCAAGGCCCGCCGCATCGAGACCCGCTTCCCGGATCCGGCTGCCAACCCGTACCTGTGCTTCGCGGCCCTGCTGATGGCCGGCCTGGACGGTATTCAGAACAAGATCCACCCGGGCGATGCCATGGACAAGGATTTGTACGATCTGCCGCCAGAAGAAGCCGCCGAGATCCCGACCGTGGCCGTGTCTCTGGATAACGCCCTGGATTGCCTGAATGAAGACCGTGAGTTCCTGACCCGCGGTGGCGTGTTCAGCGACGAGTTCATCGACGCTTATATCAAATACAAGCGCGTTGAAACCGAGACCATCAACATGGCGACCCACCCGCTGGAATACGACCTGTACTACTCCGTTTAAGCTTTAAGCGATAAGCTGGAAAGTGAAAGGGCCCGGGAAACCGGGCCTTTTTTTGTTTGTATCTGGGGTGAAAGGTACATTAATCATCTGAACAGGGTTTTGGCCTTCTCCCCAGAGGCAACCTTGTTGCCTCAAGACACCCCCTCATCCAGAACTACCCCAGAATCTCGTGTCGGGTGGACGGAAACAGATTGAGCACCTTGTGTACCAGGTAGACGCAACACAGGGTGATGACAATGGCGAAGGTCATCGAGCTCATGCGATACAGGGCGCTGTATACCAGGTCATGCTCCGGCGATACATACTGGCCGAACAAAATGCCTACCGTGGTCAGGCCGGCAAAGCCCACCCCGGGCATGCCTTCCTTCACATGCAAGCGCGCAAACACCATGACACACAGCCAGAATGACAGCGTCAGCAACAGCAGGTTGTGATAATAGCTGTATAAAAACAGCTGGGTCAGCAACCCCAGGGCACAGCCAAGCAGGGTGCCCATGCAGCGCTGGCGGCCCGATTGCACCGCTCCCACAAAGCTCATGGGAAACAGCACCAGCACGGTGGCCACCTGAGCCGAGAGTGAATCCACCAGATCCAGGGTTTGAAACACCGTAAAACTCAAGGTCGCGACTATGGCCCCCAACAATGCCTGATGGCGAATGATATTATCATTCTTGGCAGGCATGGCCCGAGCCACTGTTGGCTCTTGGTTGGGCAGCAAAGCATAGGCAATATACGCCAATGCCACCGACAGCACAGAGGCGGTGATATTACTGATGGCCATATCCGTCAGGTCAAAATGTGCATAGCTGGAAAAGTGCAGCATGATGCTCAAACTCACGCAACCCGAGGCACCAAACAACATGAGCGGCCCTTTGGCCATCAACATGAAACGGCCCAAAAACAGACAAAACACGATCACGGTAAAGGCAGGAGGCCAGTTATGCAGCAACCCCGGCAATACCATGATCTCCAGTGAGGTAACCAACGCAGAGCCGATAAACTGCATGGCAACAAAACGATTCAGCACCGGCATCATGCCCAGTAACAGCATGGGATAGACGGTAAAAAACACGCCGAAGTTCCAGTTCATCACCTTGTTTATCAACAAGCCGGCGGCACTGGCGAAGGCAATACGCAAACAAATGCGCAATTTATCCTGAGTTAATTCCATATCTTGCTCCCCGCTCGGCGTTTAATACAAATAACGCAGCAAGCTCACCACTCGTGCCTGCATCACGGCAAGACCATAAAAAACAGGATTATCAATCGGATATAGCTGCACTGTGGCTTTGGCCCCGGTGGCCAGCAACGGCCATTCTTCATCCAGTGCAATGTGCGTACGCAGACGCTGGGCATCGCGCACCCAGCGATCCGAATTGACGGGTTGTGCCAGCAAACCGTCGGCCGCCTGCTGCCCTTCCCTTACCCCGCTGTCGATACTGGTCACGTGGCCTTCAAATACCTGGCCGGGCAAGGCATCGAATACAATGTCTACCGGAGTGCCGGTTTGCACATGGCGCAGGCTTTTTTCCCGCAAATCTGCACTCACCCAGGCCTGGTCGGAAATCAGCGCCATCAGTGGCTGCCCCGCATTGGCATGCTGCCCCTGGCGTAACTGCAAATTACCAATACGCCCACGGCTTTCGGCATGCACCTTGGTGCGATCCAACTCAAGGCGTGCCTGCTCAAGCGCCACCTCTGCCTGCTCTACCGCAAGACCCGACGCCATTAACGACTGTTCAAGCTCTTGACGCTTGGCTTGCGCCACCGCACTGGCTTCTCGGGCCAGGCTCACCCTGGTATTGGCCTGTTCCAGCTGTTGCTGGGACATATGGCCCTGGCGGTGCAGGCGCGCGATACGTGCCGCCTCCCGGGCTTGCTCGTTCGCCTGCAGTTCGGTTTTGTGCAGCTCGGCTTTTATTTCCGCCATGCTGGACTGCGCTCTTTTCTGATCGGTGCCAGCCTGCTCCAGAGCCAGTTCGGCACGCTTCGCCGCCAGTTGATAATCACTGTCGTCCAGCTCAAATAGCAGCTGCCCCGGCTCTACCCGTTCATTGTTGGTCACATGCACCCGGCTCACCTGCCCGGACACTCGTGGCGAAACGGGCACCACATAGCGTTGGATACGGGCTTCCGTCGTCATCGGCATGTAGTTATCGGCAATCACAAAATAAGTAAAAAGCAGAAAAAAGGCGCTGAGTGCTACTTTTACCCAGCGACTGAAACTCTGTTCTGGCGTCATTGGTACCTCAATGGAGATGATTATTTATGTTCGCAAAGTCGGTGCAGGTTTTGGCTGATGTGCTCTGCCACCCGTTTGAATTCATTAATTTCCTGTTCGCTCAATCCCGCCAGTACCTGCTCGCGGGTGTTGTCCAGCACCGCATCCATTTCGGACATCAAGGGGCGAACATTCGGCGTCAGATGAACCGTTTTGCCACGTCGATCATTGGCACAGGGGCGACGTTCAACCAGCCCCAGCTGTTCCAGTCCATCCAGGGTGCGCACCAGAGACGGGCTCTCTACGCCAATCTGTCGCGCCAGCTGATGTTGCAGCATGCCATCTTGATATTTTAGATGAGTGAGCGCGATCCAGCGGCTTTGCGTCAGGTTCAGTGGCTTGAGCCGTTCATCATTGATCCATCGCCACTGTCGAACCAGACAGGATAAGGTCATTCCCAGCGTATTCATGGCCACCTCCCAAATTAGTTAGCTAGCTAATTATATTCCTGCTATCTATATCAGACAATATTTTTACTCTGTGTGCGAAAACGGCAAATTTTTTGCATAGTCTTTTAACAGGCTATGGACACCCATTCGGGTCAGCCCTGCCGTTTGAGGGGAAGCGCCACCAATACGGCCACCTTAAAACAGAATCTATGCACTACAATGGTGCAAATGCAGTGTTAAAACATAGGTAAGGTATGGGATCTCAAGCAAATGCAGCGGCGATTATCGATAACTTGCTCACGGCAGTGCTGGTGGTAGACGCCAAGCTGCAGGTGCATTTTGCCAACAATGCCGCCGAGCAGTTGTTACCGCTCAGCAAACGCCGCCTGCAAGCCACGCCGGTGAACCTGGCGGACGAAGATATCTCACTCGATATGAACCGCATCAGGCGCTGTATTGATACCGAGCAAGGCTTTACCGACAGTGAAGTGCAGCTGATGATCGATGGCATACCGCGCTGGGTTGAAGTGAACGTCACCCCCATCACCCTGCCTTTGCCCGGGGTTGAGTCGAATCATATGCAGGCACTCATTGAGCTGAGGTTGATCGATCAGCAAAAAAAAATCAGCCAGGAACTGCAACAACGCACGCAACAGCAGGCGGCGCGAGAACTGGTTCGCGGCCTGGCCCACGAAATAAAAAATCCGCTGGGGGGCCTGCGCGGTGCCGCCCAGTTACTGGAACGCGAACTGCCCCGCCCGGAGCTAAAAGAGTTTACCCAGTTGATTATTGCGCAGGCGGATCGCCTGCGTAATCTGGTGGACCGGCTGCTGGGCCCGCAACGCCTGGGAGAACGCCGAGTCACCAATCTGCATTCGGTACTGGAACAGGTACGCCAACTGGTGGCGATGGACATTCCGTCGGGTATTCGTCTGGATAGGGATTACGACCCCAGTATTCCCGACCTGGAGATGGATCCGGAACAACTGCAGCAAGCGATACTCAATATCGTGCGCAATGCCACCGAAGTCCTGCAGGAACATGGCCATATACTGATGAAAACCCGTACCGCCTTTCAGGTGATGCTGCATGGTCATCGTTATCGACTGGCCGCCGAAATACGCATTATCGACAACGGCCCCGGCATTCCCGAATCGCTGCGCGACACCCTGTTTTATCCCATGGTAACGGGCCGGGACGGCGGTACCGGCCTGGGGCTGTCTATCGCCCAGGATCTGATTCATCAACATCAGGGCCGCATCGAAATCCAGAGCTGCCCCGGGCGCACCGAATTTATTATCTATCTGCCGTTACGGCGCTAGGGTCTGTTGACCTTTCGCAGAGGAGAATCTTATGAGCGAACAAGTATGGGTAGTGGATGACGACAGCTCCATTCGCTGGGTACTGGAACGGGCTCTGGCTCAGGCCGGCTTCGACTGTAAAAGCTTTGCCGACGCCGAGAGCCTGCTGGCCGCCTTGCCGCAAGGCCAGCCCAGAGCCGTGGTCTCCGATATTCGCATGGGCGGTATGGATGGCCTGACCTTGCTGGGCGCCATTCATGAACAGATACCCAAGTTACCTGTCATCATCATGACCGCGCATTCGGATCTGGACAGCGCGGTAAATGCCTATCAGCATGGTGCCTTTGAATATCTGCCCAAACCCTTTGATATCGACGACGCCGTGGCTCTGGTGCAAAGAGCCGTGGCACATTTTGCAGAAACCAGACCCAACATAAAAAGTATTGACGCGACCCTGGTCACGGCGCCGGAAATCATCGGCGAAGCCCCCGCCATGCAGGAAGTATTTCGGGCCATCGGCCGCCTCGCCCGCTCTTCAATCTCGGTGCTGATTAACGGCCAGAGTGGCACAGGTAAAGAACTGGTTGCTCAGGCACTGCACAAACACAGCCCCCGCGCCAGCAGCCCCTTTATTGCCCTCAATATGGCGGCCATCCCCAAGGATCTTATTGAATCTGAATTATTTGGTCACGAAAAAGGCGCCTTTACCGGTGCCAACAGCATTCGCCAGGGCCGGTTTGAACAGGCCAACGGCGGCACTCTTTTTCTGGACGAAATAGGCGACATGCCATTGGACATCCAGACCCGCTTGTTAAGAGTGTTGTCCGATGGCCAGTTTTATCGCGTGGGTGGGCACCAGCCCCTCAAGGTGGATGTGCGCATTATTGCCGCCACCCATCAGGATCTGGAGCTTAAAGTCGCCAATGGCGATTTCAGGGAAGATTTGTTTCATCGGCTGAATGTGATCCGGATTTTAATGCCGGCCTTAAAGGACAGACGCGAAGACATACCCAAGCTAACCCGCCATTTTCTGGCTCAGGCTGCAAAAGAGCTGCGGGTAGAAGCCAAGAGTCTGCATGCAGACGCCGAGCACTATCTGCAATCTTTGCCGTGGCCCGGTAATGTACGCCAACTGGAAAATGTCTGTCGCTGGCTTACCGTGATGGCGTCGGGCCAGCAGATACTGATCGCCGACTTGCCACCGGAGCTCGCGCCCACAGCGCGCACGGCGGAACACACCGCCGATAAGCAAGACTGGCGTCAGGTATTAACACGCTGGGCTCAGCAAGAATTGGCAAACGGCCGACAAGACTTGCTGGCCGATATAGTGCCCGAAGTGGAGCAGATCCTGCTCGACTGCGCCATGACCCACAGTCATGGGCACAAACAGGAAGCAGCCAGGCTGCTGGGCTGGGGCCGTAATACCCTGACGCGCAAACTCAAGGACATTCAGGAAAAACAAGGCGCCAAGCCGTAGGCTAAGCGCTGTCCGATGGGCTTGTATCGGTATGATTTTGCTATTATCTGTAACCTGAAGCTGACGGCTTCTTACCATTTCGATAATCAGGAGCACACCACAATGCCAGATCCCAGTTTGCCCCTACTCGATCTGCATCGTCATCTGGACGGCAATATTCGCCCCGCCACCATACTGGCATTGGGCCAGCGCTTTAATATGATGTTGCCCGCCACCAACCTGAAGGCACTACGCCCTTATGTTCAGGTGCAGGATAATGCACCGGATCTGGTGTCGTTTCTCGCCAAGCTGGATTGGGGCGTCAAGGTGCTGGGTAACTACGATGCCTGCCGCCAGGTGGCGTATGAGAATGTAGAGGATTTGCAGGCCGCCGGTATCGACTATGCCGAGCTGCGCTTTAGCCCCGGCTACATGGCCATGAACCACCAGCTGGATCCGCAAGGCGTGGTAGAAGCGGTATTGGATGGGGTGGCCGCGGGCAGCCGTGATTTTGCCATTCCGGTGAAATTGATTGGCATTATGAGCCGCACCTTTGGTCAAACCGCCTGTGAGCAGGAGCTGAATGCCTGTCTGACTTACAAAGACCGGCTGGTGGGCATGGATCTGGCCGGAGACGAGCTGGGGTTTCCCGGAGAATTATTTACCGCACACTTCAGGCGGGTACGGGATGCGGGATTGCGCATTACCGTGCATGCCGGAGAAGCCGCCGGCAGCGCCAGCATCTGGCAGGCCATTAAAGAGCTGGGGGCCGAGCGCATCGGTCACGGGGTGAAGGCGGTACAGGACGAAGCGCTGCTCGACTATCTGGCCGAGCAGCGCATCGGCATTGAGTCTTGCCTTACTTCCAATCTGCAAACCAGCACGGTCACCGACTTGAGCCAACACCCGATACACACCTTTCTGGCCCGAGATATTGCGGTGTGCCTGAATACCGACGATCCGGCAGTGCAAGGCATAGAGCTGCGCCACGAATACACCCATGCCGCCCGGGCAGCCGGCTTGACCCCGGCCCAGCTCCGTCAATGTCAGGCAAACGCCCTGGAAATGGCCTTTATCAACGCCGAAGAGAAGGCAGCCCTGCTGCTGGCCAGCGCCGAGCGAGAGTAACAATTATGGGGACTGGGGACTGGGGACTGAGAAGAATAAAATCCCTAATCCCTAATCCCTAATCCCCGCAGTTAATCAGATCACTCTCGAGAACTGCTGCATGCGGGCCTGGCGGCGCAGATGCACGTCGAAACACATGCAGATATTGCGGATCAGCAGCTCGCCCTTGGCGGCCACCTTGATACCACTGTCGCCGAGCGTCACCAGTTCGTCGTCGATAAAGGTTTGCAGCAGCTTGAGATCCTCGGCAAAGTAATCGGCAAATTTAATGCCGTATTGCTGCTCCAGCGGTGCAAAATCGAGCTCGAAGTTACAAATAAGGGTCTTGATCAGATCGCGACGCAGGCAGTCATCCTGATCCAGGGCATAGCCCACGGTTTGTGCATGACCCAGGGTATCCAGCTGACCGTAATACTGCTTCAGGTCTTTATGATTTTGCGAATAGGCATCACCAATCATGCTGATGGCCGACACCCCCAACCCCAGCAAATCGCAATCACCCTGGGTGGTATACCCCTGAAAATTACGATGCAGCTCGCCCTCACGCTGGGCGACCGCCAGACTGTCATCGGGCAGCGCAAAGTGGTCCATGCCAATAAACTGATACCCCTCTCCCGTAAGGTAGCGAATGGTTTGCTCGAGCATCAGCAGCTTGTTGGCAGGGGTTGGCATATCCGCTTCGTTCAGCTTGCGCTGTGCGGCAAATCGACTCGGCAAGTGCGCGTAATTAAATACCGACAGTCTTGCCGGCTTCAGCGCCACGATTTCCTGCAAGGTGTATTGGAAGCTTTCCGGGGTTTGCAGCGGCAGGCCGTATATCAAGTCCAGATTGGTGGAGCGAAAGCCCAGCTCGGCGGCGCGACGAACCAAGGCCTTGATAAAGTCATTGTCCTGATCGCGGTTCACCATTTGCTGTACGGCTTTATTGAAATCCTGCACCCCTAAACTGATGCGATTGAAGCCGACGTCTTTCAGCACATTTAATAGACTCAGCTCGATTTTTCGTGGGTCTATTTCTATGCTGTATTCGCCTTGCTCGGCAAAATTGAAATGCTGGCGCAACAGGCTGTTTAAACGGCGAATTTGGGGTTCGGTCAGGAAAGTCGGCGTGCCACCGCCCCAGTGCAACTGGGTCACGGTACGCTGGGCAAACAGCGGTGCCAGGCGAATGATTTCCCGCTCCAGAAAATCGAGATAGATATCCGCCTTGCTCTGGTGGCGAGTGATCACCTTGTTACAACCGCAGTAGTAACAGAGCTTGTGACAGAAAGGGATGTGCACATACAGCGACAGCGGTCGGTCGGGATAGCGCTCTGCGGCGGCTTCCAGCTGGGGCATGCCAAAGGCATCGTTAAACTCAAGCGCAGTGGGGTAAGAAGTATAACGGGGCCCCGAATAGTTATACTTCTCGATTAACCCTTGGTCCCATACTGTTTGTACTGACATACCCTCTCCTCGGCTTAGCGAGTGGGC
Organism: Oceanisphaera marina; assembly: GCF_014643915.1. Classification (GTDB taxonomy): domain Bacteria; phylum Pseudomonadota; class Gammaproteobacteria; order Enterobacterales; family Aeromonadaceae; genus Oceanimonas; species Oceanimonas marina. Next base: position 63,853 of record NZ_BMKE01000011.1, on the reverse strand, counting down.
AGCTCCAAACTGGCCAGTCGCGTGACCTCTGTTTTGATTTGTGCTTCCAGTTCTTGTTCAAAACCGGCTCTTTGTAGATCCATGCGCATGATTTCATTGCGCTTGTATTGTTTGCGCGCATCGTGGGTAGGCATGTCTTTGACTTTGTCATACAGGCCGTACAAGCCCGGATAATCGGCAGCAAAGTTCTGTGGCTGAGCAAATTGCAGCGCATTCAACAGGTTGGTCAGGCGAATGGCACCTTCCGACAGGTTGCATTGATCTTCACGCATCGCCATGGCGATGGTGTTGATGCTTTCCAGAATACGCAGATTGCGTTGGTTCACAGCCCGTTGTTGCTGCTGATTCTGCACTTTGAGCTGCGCCAGCAGTTTACCCGCATACACCGCCAGTCCCACTATGATAAGGCCGCCCACCAGGGCAGCCAGTAACCAGGGAGAGATCATGACTTATCTTCCTTATCCTCATATTGCGCAGGATCAAGTTCTGCATCCATAAACCGCGTCCACAGATCGTCACCTTCTACCGGCTCGTCGTCTTCATCTTCCAGCAGGCCCAGCTTTTCCAGCAATTGCTGATGGCGCGCCAGGGTTTTATCCAGCCAGGCGGCATCGTTCTTGCCCAGTTTTTCGCCTGCATCAACTTTGTCCAACAGGGTATTGAGCCGATCGTTATTTTCCAGCTGCTCCAGCTCTTGCTCGGCAGTCAACTCCGGGGCGTCAGGCATCTTGGGAGCTTTTTCGGCAACCGGTTTTTCCGTTACCACCTTCTTGGCAGGCTTGCTGCTTTTTTCGGCCTTGCCCGACTCAGACACCAGAGCAATCGGCTTTTTCGAGCCCAGTCGCGGATCTTGAGCTGATTTGGATCCGTTATTGTGCTGATGCTGTTCGCCACTGTTCTGCCGAGAACCGGCAGCCAGCCCCTTGCGTTTCGCCTTGCGCTTTCTATCCTTGATCTGCTCGGCAGTTTCCCGATTATCCTTGCGGGCTCCGATTTGACCCGGGCTACGGGTCTTTTTCATGCGTGTCATAGTGACTCCGGTATTTGCAGAAGTATTACATCGGTACCGATAAATTCGATGCCGAGCCCGTCCCGTGCCGCCAGCCAGAGAAAGGTTTCCCGGCTAAAGAAGCTGACATGAGTCGGATCCTGTTTGTAATGCCAGTTGGCAAACGCCTCCTGGCTCAAGGCCAGCTTGGTCATAATGCCCAGCCAGCCACCTGGCCGCAGCAACGACAGCAATTGCTGCCATTCTCTGCCTGGCCGATAAAAATGTTCTATCGCTTCGCTGCAGCACACAAAGTCGTATTGCCGCTGTAATCGAGCCGGATAGTGCGCATAGTAAGGATCATAGGTGGTGGTGGCAAAGCCTGCTTCATTAAACATGGCAGCCAGAGCCGGGCCCGGGCCACAGCCAAAATCCAATCCTTCACTGCCCGCGGGCAAACGCGCCATCAGCGGGTCGGCCAAACGCGCCAAAAATCGACGATAGCCAGGGTCGTCCGTCTGATTCTGGTGCAAATCATATTCTGCCTTCTCTTGTTCTGCACTCAACCGATAATGAGGGTCGACAAAAATCAGCTTGCACGAGGCACAACGTTGATAGTGACGTCGTTTGTCCTGCCAAAACAGAGGGGTGTCAGAATGGTTACAGAGAGGGCAATGCAGGTCGTGCAGCTGGGCAGACATGGGAAAACCAGAAAAAGCAGGGGGCACAAGCCCCCAAGGTGATAATATTAACGCAGACCGGCAACGTACTGAGACAGTACTTCGATATCCTGGTCGGTTAACTTGGCCGCTATGCTGCGCATCATGCCGTTGGGATCGTTGTTACGCTCTCCGCTACGGAACATGTTCAGCTGCGTGGCAATGTAGCTGGGATACTGGCCAGCCAGGCTTGGGAACTTGGCAGATTCCAGACCTTCACCACGAGGGCCGTGACAGGCGATACAAGCGGTAATGCCACGCTCGATGTCGCCGCCCTGATACAAGGCGGCGCCTTGCTCAACCACGTCTTCGGGGGTAGCAACCGGAACTATGGCCTGGCTGGCAAAATAAGCAGATAAATCAGCCATATCCTGTTCAGACAAAGGCATGGCCATGCCCCCCATGATGGCGTTGGCACGACCTTCTCCACCGGTAGCGGCCGCCTTGAACTCGGCTAACTGCTTGGCAAGATAAGAGGCGTGCTGGCCGGCCAGTTTAGGGTACATGTCGGTTGGGCTGTTGCCATCGGGACCATGGCACGCCACGCAAGTAGCGGACTTGGCCTTACCTGCTTCTGCGTCGCCCTGGGCTTGGGCAACACCAACCACTCCGAGCATTAAGGCTAGTGTGATAACAATTTTTTTCATGACGTTGCGACTTCTCGTTGTAAGAGCTTCCAGATCACATACCTTCAAGGGCATGTTACAATGCGATTCAAAAAACGACACCATTCTACAATTATTTTGCAAGAAAGTAAGCAAAGCGGGTCGAGAACTCAGGGGAATTCATATTGAATAACAAACAGATAAACTTTAACAGCGCCCGCTTTATTACCAGCGCGCCCGATATTAACCAAATGCCGGAAGACACTGGCGTAGAAATAGCGTTTGCCGGCCGGTCAAATGCCGGTAAATCATCTGCTTTAAACACGATAACTCAGCAGAAAAATCTGGCACGAACCAGTAAAACACCGGGTCGTACCCAGCTGATTAACGTGTTCGAACTCAGCCCGGGCAAGCGCCTGGTCGATTTACCGGGTTATGGCTATGCCAAAGTACCCGAAGAAATGAAGCTGAAATGGCAGGCGGCGCTGTCGGTATACTTGCAAAAACGCGAAAGCCTGAAGGGTCTGGTGGTATTGATGGATATTCGCCACCCCCTGAAAGACATCGATCAGCAACTGCTGCAGTGGGCAAGCGAAAGTCAGCTGCCGGTGCTGGCGCTGCTGACCAAATGCGACAAGCTCAAGCCAGGCCCACGCAAGTCGGAAGTATTGCGGGTGCGTGAGCTGGTCACCGTCTTCGGTGGCGATATTCGGGTTGAATCGTTCAGCTCACTCAAGGGTCTGGGCCTGGATCAGGCCAAAGAGGTGCTGAACGAGTGGTTGCTGCAAGAAGATGACGTCATAGCCTCCGACGACGGTGAGTCCGCCTGATGCGCCTTGACCGTTTTCTGTCCGAAAGCACCGGTCTTTCTCGCTCTGTGGTCAAAAAATCACTGCATCGCGGTGACGTGACCGTGGATGGTGTGGTCGTTAAAAAAAGCGATCAGCAAATCGACGGCCAGGAAGTGCGCCTCGAAGGTCGCCTGTTGGCCACGCCTGCCGATCGCTATTTATTGCTGCACAAGCCTGCCGGTTATATCAGTGCCACCCAGGATGAAGTGCATCCCTGCGTGCTGCAATTATTACCGCCAGAGCTGTGCCGGGGCCTGCAATGTGCCGGTCGGCTCGACGTAGACACGACCGGTTTGTTGCTGCTGACCGACGACGGTCAATGGTCGCATCGCTTGCGCTCGCCCAAAAAGGCCTGCAACAAGGTCTATAGAGTCGACCTGGCAGAGCCGCTGGCCGATGATGTTGCGGCACGTTTCGCCGAAGGCGTACTGTTGCATGGTGAAGACAAAGCCACCCTGCCCGCCAAACTGGAAATCATCACCCCTACCCGCGTGTTGCTGACCATACAGGAAGGCAAATATCATCAGGTAAAACGGATGTTCGCCGCCGTAGGCAATCATGTCACCGCCCTGCATCGACTGCAGGTGGGCAGCATAGTGCTGGACGACAGCCTGGCGGAAGGCGAGTGGCGTCATCTCAGCGCCAAAGAAGTCGCCTCCATCTAACAGCTGCGCTCAGTCGTCAAAAACAGCACCACACACAAGATAACCGAATCTTAGGGGCTGTTTTTTTAACGCTGAGCGCTTTCTTCAGCCGCGGGCACATCCAGCCAGAAGCAGGTGCCCTGTCCGGGGGCGGATTCAAACCCGACACTGCCCTGCATCCGCTCTATCAGGTCTTTGGTAATGGCCAGCCCCAACCCGGTGCCACCTTTCTGACGGGTATCCGAGCTATCGGCCTGGGCAAACTTTTCAAAAATACGTGGCCGAAAATCCATGGGGATCCCTTCCCCCTGATCCTGAACCCGCACTCGCAGCTGCTTGCCATCCACTCGCTCAATGGTAAGGGTGACCTTCCCTTGAGCTGGAGAATACTTGATGGCATTGGCCTGCAGGTTAGACAGCGCCTGAATGAACCTGTCTTTGTCGGTCAGCACCATTTCCCTGGCTGGCTTGGTAATCAGTTCCAGTTGCACCCCTCTTCCTTTACCCAAAGGTCGATTCATGGCGATGGCCTCCCGCACCAGTTCGTGCAGGTCGTGAGCCCGGATGTCGAAGTGTGTTTTACCGGCAGCCAGCTTTTCAATATCGAGCAAGTCGTTGATCAGCAAATTCAAGCGTTTGCTGTTGTGATAGGCCACCTCAATCAACTGCTCTGCCTTGTGGGGCAGCTTCCCCAGCACTCCCTGCTCCAGCAGCCCCAGCGAGCCGGTAATCGAGGTCAAGGGCGTGCGCAATTCATGGCTGACCGTGGCCACGAATTCCTTTTGCATCCGCTCGACCTTCTTTAGTTCGGAAATATCTTCCACCAGAGACCACAGCAAAGCGCGGCCATTGGCATCTTTAATCAGCATGCCTTGCTGGCGAACCGGAAACCGGGAACCGTCCCGGCGCAGATATTCTTTTTCATAAGGCGCATAACGGCCATGGCGCTGCACTTCTTCCAGCGCCAGCTGGTCTTGATACTGATATTGCCCGGGCGTCAGGGCGCGATAATCCATCGTCAGCAGCTGCTCCTTATCAAAGCCGGTGGCATCCAGCAGTGCCTGGTTAACATCGATAAAATCGCCGCTGTAAAAATCATTCAAGGCAATACCGATTGAAGACAATTCAAACAAACTGCGCAGCCGCTGTTCGCTGGCAGCCAGCGCCAGTTCTGCCTCCTTTTCGCTTTGTATATCCACCAGATAGCCATGCCAGATGGTACTGCCATCTTCCAGTCGTTCGGGGTGTGCCCGCCCTTCTACCCAGCGTAATGAGCCATCGGCCTGCAGTACCCGATATTGGGCATACCAGGTATCGAGCTGTTCTTCAGAAGCGTGAACAGACTCGATGACCTGCGGTAAATCCGGCGGATATACTTGATCGAACACCACGCTGGCATCTTGCTGCACCCTCTGAGGCGTGACGCGATAAATGAGCTTGATACCGTTGCTGCTGTAAGGAAAGCAGCTGTGGCCATCTGGCCAGCGCCGATACTGATATAGCATGCCGGGCATTTGGTCGAGCAGCTTGTTAAGGCGCTCCTGATGTATCTTGTTGTTCAGCAACTCGCCAAGCCAATGCGCCAGCAACCCCAAAAACATCCGATCGGTATCATCAAACGGCTCGGTTCTGACCGCAACAGAAGAAAAATTAAGCGTGCCAAACAGCTGGCCACCCACTTCCAGTCGAATGGCGATATAGCTCTCCAACCCCATCTGCCGGTAGCAGTCCGTCTGCTGAAAAGGCGAGCCCCCCATGTGGGAAATAGCCAGAATCCCGGTTTGCTGCAACAGCAATTGACAGTAGGTATTCGCCACCACAAAGCGTGTTCCGGGGCTGATATCGACCGCGGGGGGCGCAGCCACCCAGCGAACCGCATACACATCGCCGATGATTTCACTGACAATGCCGATGTCCAGCCGCAGATACTCGCAGCTCAATACCAAAGCCTGCTGTATTTGTTCATCCAGCGTTCCGCTCAGCTCAAACGCCAGGCGATTGAGCAAGGACAGGGCCCGATTTCGACGCTCCAGCTGTTCCAGCGCCACCCGTTCGGCCGTGATATTGATGTGAGTGCCATACATGGTCATGGGCCGACCATCTTCGCTGCGGCCGAGCAGACAGCCTCGAGAATGTATCCATACCCAGTGGCCAGCCTGGTGGCGCATTCGATACCGGTACTCGTAGGCCGGCTCCTTGCCCGCAAGGTGATCTTCCAGCAAGATATAAGACGCCGCCAAATCATCCGGGTGCACAAGCTGCTTCCAGGTATCTATCGTCAGCGGGGCCAGCTCTTGCAACCGATAACCCAGCATCTCGGCCCAGGGTTCGTTGAATTCGCAGACTCCTGTTTGCATATTCCACTGCCAGGTACCAACTCCCGCCCCTTCTATAATCAGTTGGGCCCGGGATTCGCTGGCCTCCAGCGTATGGCGCAATTCGACCAGCTGCCGCTGATTAATCTGCTCTTCTACGCAATCGGCCAATTTACGTAACAATGCCACGTCCTGGTCAGTAAAATGGCGAACCTGACTGTCTATGATGCATAAGGTACCGATACGATAGCCCGCCGTCGTGCACAGCGGCGCCCCAGCATAAAAACGAATATGAGGCGCTTGCAGCACCAGGGGGTTATCGAAAAATCGCGGGTCTTCAAGGGCATTTTCCACCACCAGAACTTCCTGGTTCAAAATGGCATGGCCGCAGAATGAAATGTCTCGCCCCGTTTCGCTGGCATCCAGCCCTTGGGACGACTTGAACCATTGCCGTCGACTGTCGATAAGCGACACCAGGGCAATATCGACGCCAAAACTTTGCTGGGCGATGTTCGTCAGGCGATCCAGTTGAGGGTCGGGAGCGCTGTCCAGCAACCCCGTCTTCAATAAGGCGTGCAACCGTTGCCATTCATTGGCCGGTATCAATGGCGTTATCATTATTGATGCTCTCCTTATCGATGTTCGGGTCACTGCTACCGTTTGGCACCAGTGGCAGCTCTAACCACAGGTGGGCTCCCCCGCTGTTGTAAAAGCCAATATGCCCCTGCATCAGGATGGCCAGCTCTTTACAGATAGTCAGCCCCAGCCCAGTGCCTTTGCTGGCACGCATGGTGCCGTGTTCGGCCTGGGCAAAACGCTCAAACAGCAGCCCCTTGAAGTGATCGGGTATACCGGCTCCCTGATCGCTGACCGTAATGCGCAGCCTTTCTGCCTCGATGCATTCGGCTCTGATGGTAACCCACCCTTTTGCCGGAGAAAACTTGATGGCATTGCTGATGAGATTATCCAGTATTTGTCGCAATCGCAGCGGATCCACACAGGCAGTCAGTGCGGTTTCCATCTGACAGCGCAACTGCACCTGATAGCTGTCGGCCATGGGCTGATTGCCAAGCACCGCATCATCCACCAGCTCGGATAGATTGCACAATACGGGGGACAGCTCCATTTTACCGGCACTCAGCTTATTAAAATCAAGCAGGTCATTAATAATCATCTGTAGCAGTTCACCATTGCGCAGAGCAAGTGAAATCAGTTCACTGGCTTTATCCGGCAAGGTGCCCACCACACCAGATTGAACCAGCTTAAGCGCCCCGTTAATGGAGGTTAGCGGGGTACGCAGCTCGTGACTGATCACAGCCACAAAATCATTCTTCACTTCACTGAGGGCCTTGCGCTCTGCGGTTAACCGATTAAAGGCCCGGGCCAGTCGCGCCACTTCGCTCACCCCGGTTTCGCTCAGCGGCTGATTATCATTCGTATGCCTGATCATGGTGCGAATTTGGCGCGTCATGGTCTCAAGGGGCCGCATCGCGCTCCAGACCAGCCAGAACGCCGCAAGTGCCAACACCAACCCAATCAACATACTGATGCCGGCAAAACGCAGAAAGAAGGATCTGGCTGGTGCTATGGCCTGCTCATGGGGGACGGCACGCACAAAAACCCAGTCCAGTTGATCAAGATAGGTGGTGGCAAACACCCATTTCTGCTGGTGATTTTTCGTTACCCCCACATAGAGTCCGGATAAGGCGGCATCCACCAGCGGATCCTCCAACGGCGGCGGCAGTGGCTGCAATTCGCTTTCAAGCTGGGTGCCGTTATAGACATAGACCTGATTCTTGGTGTCGATAATCTTGAACTCGACGCCATCGCGCAGCGCACTCGCCAGGCGCCGCCGGGGCAAGATAGAGGTTTTAGCCAGATTAATAACACCGCTCAAGATACCCAGCAGGTCACCCTCATCGGACATGATGGGGCTCAAGAAAGAAATCAGGGGGGCGCCAGTCGTACGCCCGATAATAGGATGACTGATCACGGGTTGCCGGGTGGTCATTAACTGCTTGAAATGGGCTCGATCAGCATAATTGGTACCCAAGCGATTGGGAATGAACGTACTTTCGGCAATCGCGGTGCCTGTGCTGTCCATTACCACCAGGCCACCCGGAAAGTATGACTTTAAATGTGTCTGGCGTTCCAGCTGCGTTGTCAGCGCCGTCACAGAAGACAAATTCAGGCCATTGGATAACTGGGGCGTCACGCTGGTCAAGGCATTCATGCGCAGCGCCAGCGTATGCTCTACCTGCTCTGCGGCACGAGCCGTTTCTTCTATCTGCCGCTGGCGGAGCTGGTTTTCAAAATCCTCCACCAGAATATGATAGGCGGTGACCAGCACCGCGATAACGGTACAAAAAGCAGCAGCTAAAACAATCAGGGCAATACGCCCTTTTAGCGATAAACGCATTCCGTCTCTTCCTTGTGATGGCACTCGGCAACAGATACTGTGTTGTTGGCAGTGCTAAAGCGTCAATCAAGTGTCATACGAAACTTATCAGCTTATACTGACGTCAGTTAGTTAGCTTGCCCAAACGACTCGAGATTAACTGACCCGGAGGATCGAATGACATCTAAAGAAGCCGCCCTGGATAATCGACTCGCCTTGCTGAAAGTGCGGTTTATCGAGAGAACCACCACACAATTGGCAGCCATGCTGGAGCAGATTGCAGACTGGCAAGAGGGTGACTTTGTTTATGATGATATCAAGTCTCTTTACCAGCTACTGCATCGGTTGGCCGGGTCTTCGGGCACCTTTGGTTTTAATCAGCTGGGCCAGCAAGCGCGCCATCTGGAACTGACTATCAAGCCGGTGTTGAGTGATTCTGCCCACACAATGGCGCTGGCCGCGAGAGTGATTGATGCCGATTTTCTGGCTCGGCTGCACCAGTTGCCAAACTTGCTACAGGACAATACACCACAGCTTGCCGCCATTGCGCAAACACCAACATCCGTACCGCCACACAAAACTCGACTGTTAGTGATTGGCGACACACTGTCAGAGCTGGCCGCCGCCCTCGCGCCTTATGGCTTTAACATTCAATATTGCACGCAGCCTATCACAGAGTGCGAACTGTGCTGGCACCAGGCCGACATTATCATAGGCCAGGCCCGGGAATTAACCGCCATTGCCGCCTGGAACGACACACAGGCACGACGACACCAGCAACAATCGGCTCCTATACTGTGTATCGGGGTGGATGATAGCTTTGCCGCTCGCTATGCACTGGCGGCTCAAGGGGCCAATGGTTTGTTTACCCAACCGGTTGATATACCCAGACTCGCCGAGCGCATAGAACAGTTGAGCCGGGAGCAACGGGAGCTTCAGACCAGTAAGGTGCTGCTGCTTGATGACGATCGAGAGCTGGCCGAACATTATCGTCTGGTGTTGACCGCGGCGGGCAAAGAAGTAAGAGTCATGGCCCACCCAGAGGGACTGCTAGCAGCATTGGCGGAGTTTCGCCCGGATATAGTGCTGCTGGATGTACATATGCCACCCTATTCCGGCGTGACCCTGGCTCGCATGATCCGCCTGGAACCCGAATGGCTCAGCTTGCCGATTATTTATTTATCGTCGGAGCAGGACCGGGATCAGCAAATAAGCGCATTGGCTCAGGGCGCAGATGAATTCATTACCAAACCCATTTCGGATCAGCAGCTGGTTCGTACCGTGCGTACCCTGTGCTATCGGGCGCGCCAGGTAGCCAAACTGGTCTCTTGCGACGGATTAACCGGCTTGCTGAATCATTCCAACATCAAGCAGGCACTGCTTCATGAACATGTCCGAGTACAGCGTTACGGCCACAGCACGACGCTTGCCATGCTCGATCTGGACTACTTTAAACAGGTTAACGACCGTCATGGCCATGCTGCCGGCGATCAGGTGATCAAGGCCTTGGCGAATTTATTGCAACAACGGCTGCGCAATAGCGATCATTTGGGCCGCTATGGTGGAGAGGAGTTTGTGGCTATTTTGCCTGATTGCGATATAAAGCAGGCTTTTCAGATGTTTAATGCTATCTGCCATCACTTTTCTGCCCTAACCTTTAACGGTAAAGACGGCGAATTTCATGTGACCGTGAGCATAGGTCTGGCCGAACTGAATGGATTTGTACTGGCGGAACAGGCACTCCATGCAACCGACGAGGCGCTGTATCAACGCAAACATCAGGGGCGCAATGGCGTTAACTGTTATTCACCCACCGGTCACAAGGAGTAGGAGCAGGTAATGGATATATTGCTGCTGGAAGACGATCCCTTGATGGCCGAATTGGTAGAATTGGTATTGAGCGGCACCATTGCCGGCGCAAAAGTACACCACACGGCTCAGGTGTCACAAGCGAAAGCCGCCTGGAAAGCACAGCCGGCCCAGCTGGTGATCTGCGATCAACACCTACAGGATGGATCCGGCCTGGATTTGGTCAAACTGATACGCAGCGAAGACAAAACCACCCCCATAGTGATGATCAGCGCTCACTCTGACCGAGAAGCCGTGGTTAGCGCCCTGCATTACGGGATTAGTGAATTTATCGCCAAACCTTTTGACGTCATCATGCTGCAACAAAGGCTGCTCCCCATACTGCAGAGTCTGCCGAATGCCGGTACGGGCGAACCATCCAAGCCCGAACTTGAGGCCTGGCTGGCTCAGGCACTGGCTGAAAAACTGCGCATGCCATCCGAACTGTCCCCGGAAAATATTCTGCCTTTACTGGCCCAGAGTGATGAGCTTTCTTGTTCTGAGCTGGCTCGTCTGTGGCAAAAAGAAACCACCTTGTCTGCCCGATTGCTCAACGTGGCCAACAGCGCATCGCTGAAGCGCAGCGGCACCCCCCTGAGTCGGCTGGATGACGCCATCAGTACCCTGGGTATCGAGATGGCGTTGCGTATCGCCATGGCACTGGCCCTCGATATTACCGGCTCGTTAAGCGACGAGCGGCTGGTGGCGTTTGCCCTGCATCATCATTCAGCCGCAGAGCAGGTTGCCAGCATTGCGCGCGCCATGGCCATCAGTATTGGCCTGGATGGACTCAGCTGTTACACCGCTGGCTTGCTCAGTCGTGCCGGCGAGCTCTCGGTATTGCGCACCCTGCAGGATTTTATCACCCAGGGGGGAAGCCTGGACGAGTCGCAAATCACCTCACAATTAGCCGAATGGTCTCCCCGTTACGGTAATCGGCTCAAGCAGCAATGGGGCCTGCCGATACCGGTAAGAGAACTCATAGGGGCAGTTCATGTGGCGCCTAGCCATGCAACCCAGCGAAGCTTGCTGGTGATGCATCTGGCCGGATTGAGAGTGGCATCGCAATTACATACGCCCGAGGCACTGCGCATGTTGCGCCAGTCCGGACTGGATATTGATAAATGGGCGCCACAAAAAGCAGAGGACACTGCAGCCAAGGCACAGATCCTGGCTGAGGAAAATCACAATGATACAAGGAGTTAAGCATGGATCAGCCAGGTCTTTCTCGCATTTTATATGTAGAAGACGATGATGATATTCGTGAAATAGCGCAGCTGGCGCTGGAAATGGTGGGGGGCTTTAACGTGCTGTTGTGCGCGTCCGGCGAGCAGGCGCTGGAGCAGGCGGCTGCTTTTGCTCCCGATCTTATCCTGCTGGATGTCATGATGCCGGGCATGGATGGCCCTTCTACTCTGGTAGCACTGCGCCAGATACCCGCACTGGCCCATACTCCGGTCGCCTTTATGACGGCAAAAATCCAGCCTCAGGAAATTGCCGCCTATAAAGCCATGGGCGCGCTGGATGTGATTGCCAAACCCTTTGATCCCATCTTGTTGCCCGAGCAAGTCACCGCTATTTGGCAAACGAGCCACAGCCAGGTTATCAGTTAACGATCCGCAATGAACGGCTACAGCCTGTGTCAGCCGTTCGCTTGTGGCTTATCTCAACCCTGAACGTTAGTCCTGATCGCGTTTGCGGGGCGCACTGCCCAGGTGATGGGTTTTTAAATCATAGCGCTCTTTAATCACGTCTTTGATGGTGCCGTCCCACAACTTGATACCCACAAAATAACCGGCTCTTGCCAGCACGTGAGCCGCCACCGGCGCCGTGACTATCACGAACACCACCATGGCCATGGCTCGCACCACCAGGCTGGTGTTCTCACTGTAAAACACCGCAAAACCACAGGCCATCAAGCCAATGCCCAGGGCACCCGCCTTACTGGTGGCATGCATGCGCGTCAGCAAATCGGGCATACGAATAATGCCGATGCCCGACAGCAGCATCAAAAAAGCACCGAGTAGCAGCAACAGGCTGGTGATGATTTCAGTCATCATGGCGCTGACCTCCCCGTTCCAGATAGCGGGCAAAGCCCACCGCCGTCATAAAGGACGTGAGTGCCAGCACCAATGCTACATCTATCAATTGCGGCACGTCGTAGCTGATGCTGTACAGCATAATAAATCCCACCGTCATGGAGGCAATCACTTCCAGCGCCACCACCCTATCGGGCAAGGTCGGGCCACGCAACAACCTGATTGTCGCCAGCACCAGCCCTATGCTCAGAAAAATAAAAGACAATGTAATCGAAATATCAAGCATGGCTTACCTCAACAAATTCAGTACGCGGGCCTCCAGGGCCTTGAGCTCTGCCAACTGGCGACCTTCATCATCCAGATACATCAGATGCACATACAACACCTTGCGATCACTGGACACATCCAGCGCCAGCGAGCCCGGGGTAACGGTAATCAAATTGGCAAACATGGTAATGCCGGCTTCATCTTTGATATCCAGCGGAATGGCGATCACGCCAGGCCGCATCAGGTGAGTGGGCGTGAGTACATCGTAGGCCACCCGCGCATTGGCTTTGGTCAAGTCCCAGAGAAAAAACAGGATGAAACTGATGATCTTGGGAAGCTTGCCAAAATAGTTGGCAAACGCTGGCTTGTCGCGAGCCACGTAGGCCAGCACCAGATAACTCAGCAGCATGCCTGCGGCCAGGTTACCTATGTTGTAGTTACCCGATAAAATGACCCAGAACAGGGCCAGTAACATGTTCCAGCCAAAGGCCTTCATGGACTCACTCCTAATACCGCCTCGATGTAACCACTTGGCGTTAACAGCTGCTCTGCGGTATCCAGAGCCAACTGTACAAACCACTCGGCACCAAAGCCGATGGTCAGTGTCATCAGCGCCAGTGTGGCCACGGGTAAATACAGCACATAGCGATTGGGATCACTCTCACCACGCAGCGGTTTTGCCTCTTCCGGCAAGGGTTTCCAGAATGCTTCCGCCCATATCTTGACCATGGAATACAGCGTTAGCAAACCCACAATCAGGGCAATGGCCACCATCCACCAGGCCCCCGCCTCCACACCGGCCTTGATCACGGTATATTTGGCAAAGAAACCCGATAACGGCGGCAGTCCCGCCAGCGACATGGCCGGTACAAGAAACAGCAACGCCAGCCAGGGGGCGGAGCGATACAGGCCGCCCAGACGCGCCAGATCGTAACTGCCATGATAGCGATACATGATGCCGCTGATCAGAAACAGATTCGTTTTCACTATGATGTGGTGAAAAATATAGAAAACACCGCCGGCAATAGCCAAAGGCGTAAACAGCGCCAGCCCCACCAGCATGTAGCCAATCTGACTCACGATGTGAAAAGACAGAATGCGCCGTACTTCAAACTGTGCCGCCGCCCCCAATACCCCGGTCAACATGGTGAAAATGCCCATGCCCATCAGAATATGGTGGTGAGTGAGACTGATGTCCTGCACAAAAATCAGGCTGAACACCCGATACAGGGCATAAACCCCTACCTTGGTCAGCAAGCCGGCAAATACCGCCGAAATCGCCACCGGTGGCGTGTGATAGGAAGCCGGAAGCCAGAAGAACAGGGGAAACGCCGCCGCCTTGATGCCAAACGCCACCAGAAACAGCATGGCAATCACGGTGACCAGCCCGGGCTGGTCGCTATTGCCGAGCTTGAGCGCCAAGTCTGCCATATTCAGGGTGCCGGCATAGCCATACAGCAGGCCCACGGCCGTTAAAAACAGCGCAGACGATAACAGGTTGAGGGTCACGTATTTGAGTGCCCCTTCCATCTGCGCCCGCTCGCCGCCCAGTATCATAAGGCCAAACGAGGCCACCAGCATGATCTCGAACCAGACATACAGGTTGAAGATATCACCGGTCAGGAAGGCCCCGACTACCCCGGCCAGCATCAGATGCAGCAAGGGATAATAGCCAAAGGCTTCATGGCTGCGGCTCATGGTCGCCAGCGAATAAATGGCCACACTCAAGCCAATGATACCGGTCACCAGTACCATGATGGCGCTCAGTAAATCGGCCACCAGGGTAATGCCGTAAGGGGCAGACCAGTTGCCCATGTACGCCACCAGAATGCCCTGCTCGCGTACCTGCATAAACAGATAAATACCCGCCAGCAACAGGCCCGAGCCGGACAATACCGACAACCAGCGCTGGGCTTGTCGAGAACGCCAGCACGCCAGGGTAAGCGCACCGGCCAGCATGGGGATAAAGATAGGTAAAATAACGGCTATATTCACAAGTCGGTGCTCTTCATTTCGTTCATGTCATCGGCACCTATCACTTCGTAGGCTCGGTGAATCAACACCACAGCGAAGGCGAGTACCCCAAAGCTGATAACGATGGCGGTCAGGATCAATGCCTGCGGTAAAGGGTCTGCCATGGCGGCCGTGGCCAGCTCCATGCCATCGGGGATCAGCGGCGGTGCTCCACGGACCAGGCCACCTCCGGTCAGGATCAGCAGGTTGGCGGCATTTGACAGAATCATCAGCCCGATCACCAATTTAACAATGCTGCGCCTGAGCATCATGAACAAGGCGGTGGCGTAAAGACCGCCAATCACAAAAGCGAACAGGTTTTCCATTATTCCTCTCCCTTGTCCAGCGACAGTAATATGGTTGAAACCACGCCGATCACCACCAAATAGACGCCAATATCAAACACCAATGGCGTACTAATCGCTAAATCGCCAATACCCGGTGCATAAAAGCTACCCCACTGGCTGGTTAAAAAAGGCTGACCACCAAATACCACTCCAACCATGCCACTGAGCAATGCCAATATGAGTCCTACGCCCATCAGCAACTGACTTTCTACCTTCAACAACTTCTTGGTGCTACGGGCATCAAAAGCAAACAGATGCAGGGCGAAGGCGCTGGAGGCCACCAGACCGGCAATAAAGCCCCCGCCGGGTTCGTTGTGCCCGCGCAGCAGCAAAAAAATGGAAAACAGCAATAACAGCGGCACCAGCATACGGGTGGCAGTTTGCAGAATGAGGGAAGTATCGGTTCTCATTGTTCTGCCTCCCCGCGAAAGCGGATCATGGCGTTCACCCCAATGGCGGCCAGAGCCAGCACAAAGATTTCACCTAGTGTGTCCAGCGCCCGAAAGTCCACCAGAATAACGTTCACTATGTTGCGCCCGTGGGCCATGACGTAACTGTTGGCCACCAGATATTCGCTGATACCTTCACCCGGCAGGGACAACTGATTGACGGTCAGCAGCATCATGGTCACCAGTATCCCGAAGGCTCCGGCCACTATGGCATCACGCCAGCGCACCAGAGGACCCGACAACTCCTGAAATCCGGGCAGTCGGAACAGCACCAGCACCAGCATGATCACGGTCAGGGTCTCGACCAGCACCTGGGTAATAGCCAGATCCGGTGCACTGAAAAACACATAGACCATGGTCATGGCAAAGCCCAGAGCTCCCAGCGCCGCCACCGACCCCAGACGCAATGGCGTTACGCAGGCATAAACCACCGCCACTATCATGAGCAGCGCTATTACCACCTCGTAGAAACGCACATCTGCAAACGAGAGCGAATAAACAAAGGCATCTTCAAACCAGAATACATAGGTTAACAACCCAATCGTGGTCAGCAATATGGTGAGGATATAATTGGCCATATAGCCGTTTTGCAGTACGCGAGTCTGGGTTTTGGCCAGCCATACCAGGCCGTCCATCATACGTTCATAGCCACGCTCTGGACCATAGGCAAACGGATGCATGGCGTTCGAAAGCGGCTCGAGAATATGTTGCCAGTAGCGATACAAGAGCCCACCACACACCAGAGCCACCCCGCTCAGCAGCAGGGGCAGATTGATGCCATGCCACAGGGCGAGCTGCAGCTCGTCACCCGTACCACCATGTACGGCGGTGACCGCTACCTGCAATAAAGGGGTAATCAAACCCGGCATCAGGCCGAACACCAGGCTCACCACCGCCAGCACCGAGAAGCCGAGTCGCATTGCCCAGTGTGCTTCTTCCGGTGTCTTGGGAGTTGACGTCAGGGCGCCATAAAAAGGCTTGATGGCCACCAGCGCACTGGCCGCCACTATGCCAATAGCGGTGATCACGCACAGCACGATCAACAAACCGGACAACACGGGCGAACCCAGCGCGGCAATGAACATCAGCTCTTTGGCAATAAAACCAAACAGGGGAGGAATGCCCGCCAATGACAGTGCGGCAATGGTAATAAACAGCGCCGTGTACGGCATGAGTTTGCGCAACCCACCCAGATCACGTACATCCTTGGTGCCGGTGGCATAATCCAGGGTGCCCGCCGCCATAAAGAGCGCGCCTTTATAAAGTGCATGGGCCAGCAAAAACACCATGGCTGCTTCCAGCGCCTGGGGGGTACCAATGCCAATCAGCATGGTCAGAGTGCCCAGCGCCATCACGGTAGAAAAGGCCAGAATACGTTTGAGATCCGTGCTGCACACCGCCATCAGGGCACCCAGGGTCATGGTGACGCCACCAAACAAGGTCAGCGTGAGCATCCAGGCTTCACTGCCCGCCATCATGGGCTGCAGCCGCGCCATCAGGTAGATACCGGCTTTCACCATGGTGGCCGAGTGCAGGTAGGCACTAACCGGGGTCGGTGCCGCCATGGCGTTGGGCAACCAGAAGTGAAACGGCGTTTGTGCCGACTTGGTAAAGGCGCCCAGCAGGATTAACACCATCATCGCCAGAAACAGCGGATGCGCTTGTATATCGGGCTTAGAGGAAAGTAGCTCGCTCAGCTCGAAGCTGCCCCCTATGTAGCCCAGCATAATCAGGCCGGTCATCAGGGCCAGTCCACCGCCAGCCGTAATAAAAAAGCCCTGCAAGGCCGCCTTGCGGGCTTTTTCATGCTCGTGGTTAAAGCCGATCAGCAGATAAGAGGTGAAACTGGTCAATTCCCAGAACACAAACAAGGCAATCAGGTTGCTCGATAATACCAACCCCAGCATGGCCGCCATAAACGCCAGCAGATACATCAGCAGTTTGTGGATATCTTTATGGCCCTGCAGATAGCGGCCGGCATAAATAAAAATAAAAGTGCCAATACCGGTGATCAGCAGAGCAAACATCAGACTAAGGCCGTCGACCATGAAGCTGAGATTGATATTCAGGCTCGGGATCCAGCGATAACTGTACAACAGGGTTTCGCCGGCAGTAATGGCTGGCCAGAAGCTTGCAAAATAAACGAACAATGCCGCAGGCAGCACAGACAGGCACCAGCCGATCCTGTCTCCCATCAAGGAGGATAATCGCGGCACCAGCAGGGCGAGAATAAAGCCGGCAATAACGGCAACAAGCATAGAAAGACGTCTCCTTTCCTTGCCTGTTCAGGCAATAGAATAAGCTAAAGAATAAGGGAGAGATGGCACAGTGCGCAGGCTATAGTATGGAATTATTTCGATGACTTTTCAGAAAGTTAATCGATTATTTTTGAATTATTATGCTGCCAGATACTACAAGTCACCCTGATAAAACGCAAGCAGAGCCCGGCTTTTGACTCTGCTTCTCCCTTTAATTGAGACCCTGCTCAACATGCGCACTGCTTGAAAATGCGAACGGGATCAGAATGCAAAGAAGTGCTCAACCGGCCCTCGCCCCTGACCGATGCGCAAACAACTGCCGGCCAGAATCGCCTGATCGATGTACCGCTTGGCGCGTGCCACGGCTTCTTCCATGTTGAACCCCTGTCCCAGATAGCAGGCCAGCGCCGCCGACAAGGTGCAACCCGTACCGTGGGTGTTACCCGTCATCACTCTGGGGGTGTCAAAACAGCGCACCTGGTTATCGCTTAACAACCAGTCGGGGCTGCGTGACTCCTGTTGTAGAAAACCGCCTTTCAGCAACACGGCGGCACAGTCCAGCTGGCCCAGACCGGTAAACAGGGATTCGACTTCATCCAGCCGCTTTGGCAAAGCGGCACCCAGCAGCGCCGCCGCTTCGGGCAGGTTGGGCGTGATTACGTCTGCCAGCGGCAGTAGTTCTTCACGCAGGCAATTAACCGCCTCTTCTGCCAGCAGCATGTCACCGTTGGCGGTAACCATCACCGGATCCACCACCAAATGCGCTGGACGATAACGGCGCAACGCCGCCGCTACGGTACGAATGGTCTCGCTGTCACCCAGCATACCCACCTTGACGGCGGACACGGATAAATCGCTGAATACCGCGTCCAGCTGCGCTTGAATCATGGCTTGCGGGGTGGGATGCACCGCGGTCACGCCCTGGGTGTTTTGTGCGGTTAATGCCGTAATCACCGAGCAGGCATAGCCGCCGGTGGCCGAGATGGCTTTAATGTCGGCTTGAATACCGGCACCACCACCGCTATCAGATCCGGCAATAGTCAGCACTATGGGTTTTTGCTTCTTTGCATCTTGATGGGGCATTTCATTGGCTCCTTCAGGCGAAGAAACCACTGGCAAACTGGCGCTTACCCGTTAGTTTCCTACGCCAGTATTAACTGGATCAGGTACAGCGGGTCCGGTATACACCGTCTCAGCACTTGGGTTCTCGACCAAGGCTCCCCGACTAACAATCATTCGATAATAGCGAGCTAGACCCCGAAAGGAAAGCTGGAAGCCATCAGCCTTAAGATGGAAGTAAAACCAGCGGGGCAAAGCAGCAGACATAAAAAAACACCGGGCCAGCAGACCCGGTGTTTTTTCTTCAACTGACAGCTGAAAGCTTACCGCTGACGGCTGCTGTTAATGCGCCTGATCCCAGTTGTCGCCTTCGCCGGCTTCCACCAGCAGCGGCACATCCAGACTGGCGGCATGCTGCATGAGATCACAGATTTGCTGCTTGAAGTCCGCCACCTTGTCTTCACGGATTTCAAATACCAGTTCATCGTGTACCTGCATCAGCATCCGTACTTCGCCCTCTGCTTGCCGGGGCAGCCAGTCAGCCACCTTGATCATCGCCTTTTTGATGATATCCGCGGCCGTACCCTGCATGGGCGCGTTGATGGCGGCACGTTCGGCGCCTTTGCGACGGGCACCGTTTTTGGCGTTGATTTCGGGCAGGTACAGGCGGCGACCAAACAGGGTAGACACATAACCTTTTTCTGCCGCCAGGGCACGGGTGTCTTCCATGTATTTCAGCACCCCAGGGTAGCGCTCGAAATAAATATCCATATAAGCCTGAGATTCATGACGCGGAATACCCAGCTGGCGCGACAAGCCAAAGGCACTCATGCCATAAATAAGGCCGAAGTTGATGGCCTTGGCGCGACGACGTTGCTCCATGGTGACCTGTTCCAGTGGCACGCTAAATACTTCGGCGGCGGTGGCCTTGTGAATGTCGAGCCCTTGCGAAAAGGCCTCCAACAGGCCTTTATCCTTGGAGAGATGCGCCATGATGCGCAGCTCGATTTGCGAGTAATCCGCCGCCACCAGCTTGTAGCCGGGTGCCGCCACAAACGCCTGACGAATGCGTCGCCCTTCCGGGGTACGAATGGGAATGTTCTGCAGGTTGGGATCCGACGACGACAAACGACCGGTGGCTGCATTCGCCTGATGGTACGAGGTGTGAATGCGCCCACTGTGCTCGTTCACCATCAGCGGCAGTTTATCGGTATAGGTCGATTTCAGCTTGCTCAGGCCCCGATATTCCATCAATAACTTGGGCAGTGGATAATCCAGCGCCAGCTCTTGCAGTACTTCTTCTGCGGTCGAGGGTGCGCCCTTGGGCGTTTTCTTCAGCACCGGCAGCGCAAGCTTGGTAAACAGTATTTCACCCAGCTGCTTGGGCGAGCTCAGGTTGAAGGGTTCGCCCGCCAGCTCGTGAGCCTCCAGCTCCAATTCTTTGAGTCGCTTGGCAATTTCTTCGCTCTGCACCGCCAGCAGTTGGCTGTCTATCTTGACGCCCGTGTATTCCATTTCCGCCAGAATCGGCACCAGCGGCATTTCAATCTCGGTAAACACCGATTGCAGTTCGGGATCTGCACCCAGTTGCTCGGCCAGATAATGGTGCAAACGCAGCGTGATGTCCGCATCTTCGGCGGCATAAAATGCGGCTTGTTCCAGCGGGATCTGGTTAAAGGTCAGCTGCTTGGCACCCTTGCCGGCAATAGATTCAAATGAGGTGGTGGCATGATCCAGAAAGAATTTGGCCATGCTGTCCATGTCGTGCCGAGTCTGCACCGAATTCAGCACATAGGACTCCAGCATGGTATCCAGCCCGATGCCGCGCATGTGAATATTGTGGTTTTTCAGTACGTTGGCATCGTATTTCAGATTCTGACCCAGCTTTATCGGCTGTTCCGCTTCCAGCAAGGGCGCCAGGGCCGCCAATACGGTGGCTTCGCTCAGCTGTTCGGGCGCGTCCAGATAGTCATGGCCAAAGGGCACATAGGCCGCTTCGCCCGGCGTAATGGCAAACGACACGCCGACCACCCGGGCATCACGATAATTCAGGCTGGTGGTTTCGGTATCAAAGGCAAAATAAGGGGCCTTGGCCAGTCGCGCTACCCACTCCTGCAACTGCGCTTCAGTCAATATGGTGTGATAGTCCACCGCCATGGCCGGGGTTGCAGGTTTGGCAACCTCAGCAGCTTCGCCAGGCTCCAGCTCTTCCAGCAGATTGCGAAATTCAAACTCGCGATACAAGGCTTTGAGAGCTTCGGTATCCGGGGGCGTCTGCTGTAAATCTGCCGGCCCCCAGGCCAGATCGACATCGGTTTTAATGGTGGCCAGCTCGTAAGACAACTCGACCATGGCCTGATGTTCTACAAACTTGGCGGCAAAGCTTTTGGCGCCCCGAAAGCCCAGATCGGCGATTTTGTCGGTATTGGCGGCGATCTGCTTGATGGATCCCAGCCCCTGCAACAAGGCGAGAGCCGTTTTTTCGCCCACGCCGGGCATACCCGGAATGTTGTCGACCTTATCGCCCACCAACGCCAGCAGATCGATAATCAACTCGGGCGGCACACCGAATTTTTCGGTTACGCCGTCCCGATCCATAAAGGTATTTTTCATGGTGTCCATCAGCAGCACATGATCCGACACCAGTTGCGCCATGTCTTTGTCACCTGTGCTGATCACTACATCCAGCTGCTGCTCGGTTGCCTGACGGGCCAGGGTGCCAATCACATCATCCGCTTCCACTCCGCTTTCGATCAACAGCGGCAAGCCCATGGCTTTAATGATGTTGTGGATCGGCTCTACCTGGCTGCGCAAATCGTCCGGCATGGAGGGCCGCTGCGCCTTATACTCAGCATAAAGATCATCACGAAAGGTCTTGCCCTTGGCATCAAATACCACTGTTACCCGCGAGTCGGGAAACTGTTTGTGCAGGCTGCGGATCATATTGGTGACCACACGAATGGCCCCGGTTGGGCGGCCGTCGCTGGTGCGTAGATCGGCTTGCAGGGAAGCAAAATAGGCACGATACAAATAGGAAGATCCATCAACTAGGATCAGCGGCTTGGAAGGAATGGCAACCATGGTGTCGTTCTCGTTAATACGTTGGCCGCTAGCATGCCACAGCCTGGCTTTAGACACCACGGCAGCGCCATTCAGCCCTGTGGATAACTCTGTGCAAAGGCGATCATAGCAAGATCTTGATCTTATTTATTATTTTATATATATCAATAGGTTATGATTTTATTTGTGATCGCTAATTAAGATCTTGCAATGTGGAAAATCTTTCTTGTCTCGGTTCTGCATAAAGATCCAGCGAAATAAATGCTAGCATGATGCTAACGGTTTGTTTAATGAGCATTCGCAGAATATGCGCATAGCAATAAGGAGATGAATATGAAGAAAGTTGCCGTTATCTTGAGCGGCTGCGGCGTCTATGATGGTGCAGAGATTCATGAAGCCGTGTTATGCCTGTTGCACCTGGCCAGACAAGGCGCCCGTTACCAGTGTTTTGCCCCCGACAAGCCTCAACGTCAGGTCATCAATCACATCACTGGTGAAGAAGAGCAATCCAGTAGCCGCAATGTACTGGCGGAAGCTGCCCGCATCGCGCGCGGTGACATCAAACCGCTAACCGAGCTGCAAGCTGCAGACTTTGATGCCCTGCTGCTGCCGGGAGGCTTTGGGGTGGCCAAAAACCTGTGCGATTTTGCCGTTCAGGGCGCAAACACTCAGCTTGATGCCGAGGTGCTGGCGGTATGCAAAGCCTTTGCTGCCGCGCGCAAACCTGCCGGATATTGCTGTATTTCGCCGGTATTGATTCCTCGGGTTTACCCTGCGGGCGTAAAAGGCACCATAGGCACCGAAGCCGCAGTAGCTGAAGCCTTTACCGCCATGGGCGGCGAGCATATTGGCTGCGCGGTCACAGACGTGGTGGAAGACAGTCGTTATCAGGTTATTTCTACTCCCGCCTACATGCTGGCGAAAACCATTACCGAGGCCGACACCGGCATTGGCAAACTGGTTAAACGACTGCTGGAAATGTAAATAAAAAAAGGCCGGCATAAGCCGGCCTAAAACTCTGGAAGCAATGTGAGCAATGTCGCGCCTTCGAAACCCATCTCCACATACTGCGTAATCGAATACGGTGGGAGCTATTTCCCGAAAGCAAGGTAACGATAATTGTTATCATTACTAATTGCAACTGTGTCACTCGCTTTTATTGTTTATTTTTTCTCTTGCGGTTGCTCATCACGGCTGGACTACACTGGATGGGATAACAGCTGGAGGGAACCTGATGAACAAACAAGGGCTATGGGCATTAATCTTGCTGCCCAGCATGGTGTTTGCCGATGAAACAGCCGAGACCCACACCGAAATCAAGCAGGCGATAACCGCCGGTACCCAGGCCTATGAGGCCGGTGAACTGTCACAGGCAGCAACGCAATTCGACTATGTGGCGACCTTGATCCGCCAATTACAGGCTGGCGAACTGGGCAATTTATTTCCCGACCCCTTGGCTGGTTGGCAGGCGGAAGAGGTAGAGAGCCAGGCGGGGTCGGCGGCGTTTTTTGGCGGCGGCATCAATGCCTCGCGCAGCTACCGTAAAGATGGCGGGCGGTTGGAAATCAGCATCACCAAAGACTCGCCACTGCTGCAAACCATGGGCATGCTGTTTACCAACCCCAGCATGGCCACCATGGGGGGCTACAAGGTCAAGCGCATCAAAGGACACACCGCCATGGTAAAAAGCGAGGGCAACAGCCAGGAGCTGCAAATGATGGTGGCCAACCGCATTCTGATCCAGATCGCCGGTCGAGGCGTGGGCGAAGACGACCTCAAGGCCTATGCCGAAGCACTGGACATTGAGGCCATCACCCGACTTTAGGCCCTGGACGTTTGCGCTTGTACACTTACTCCGGCCTCGCCAATGAACTTGCTGCTTAGATACTTAAGCAGCAAGCCATAGGCTGGCACAAACAACACCAGACTGAACAGCAATTTAACGCCGTAGTCGATCCAGGCAATTTCAACCCAGTGCTGCGCCATAAAGGGATCTGGCGAGCGATAAAATGCCAGGCTGAAGAACACCAGGGTATCCACCAGATTACCGAAAATAGTCGAACAGGTCGGTGCCACCCACCAGGCCTTGATTTGTCGCAGCCGGTTAAAGACAGATACATCCATGATCTGTCCCAGCACATAAGCCATAAAACTGGCCAGCGCAATGCGGGCAACAAACAGGTTGAATTCGGACAAGGCCGCCAGGCCTTGATATTTTGCTTCAAAAAACAGCACCGACAGCACATAGGAGCTGGCCAGTGCCGGCAGCATCACCAGCAGAATAATGCGTCTGGCCATGGCGGCGCCAAAGATACGTACCGTGAGATCGGTGGCCAGATAAATAAACGGAAAGCTCAGCGCTCCCCAGGTGGTATGAAAACCGAACAGCGTAAAGGGCAGCTGCACCAGATAGTTGCTGGCGGCAATAATAGCGACGTGAAACAACGCCAGCCGCAACAGGGCGGTGCGATATTGTTGGGGTGAAATAACCATGATTTACCTTTTTGATTAATGGGGTTAGGGAACCCATTCCGGAAACGGCGCCTAGTATAACCAGCCGCGCGACATTGACAACTGCTTTATTTTTAATCAATACCGGAATGTGTGCGCCGCTATGCTACCCTTTCGATGCACATTTGTCTTTATTTGAAAGTAAATTCCAGAGCCGGGCGCCAAATACATTCAACCCCAATCCCAGCATCACCAACAGAGCACCGGCCCATTGGATAGACGTAAGGTGCTCATCCAGCAGCCACACCGCCGAGCTGAGTCCCACCACAGGTACCAAGAGTGAAAAAGGCGCGACCATACCGGTAGGGTAACGCTGCAACAAACGGCTCCAGAGCCCATAGCCCAGCAAGGTGGCCACGAAAGCCAGATACACCAGCGCCAGCAGCGTATGGCTGCCAATATGGCGTAAGGCGTCAGCTATTTGTTCCGGTCCTTCCAGCCACAGCGACAACCCCAAAAATGGCAGCGGCGGCACCAGGTTTCCCCATACGATAAGACCAATCAAATTCACCCGGCCGATTTTCTTGGTCACTATATTGCCCAATGCCCACATGGCTGACGCAGCCAGTGTCAGACCCAGGCCCAGCATGGTCATGGTGCCATCACCGCCCCGGCCGATCACCGCCAACCCGGCGGCGGCAATCAGCAGACCAGCCAGATGCACGGGTCTGATTTTCTCACCCAGCAATACCGCGGCAAACAGCAGGCTGAAAAAAGCTTGTGATTGCAGCACCAGAGACGCAAGCCCGGCCGGCATGCCATTGGCCATGGCGTAGAACAGAAAGGCAAACTGGCCCAATGATATGGTACCGCCATAAGCTATCAACCAGCGCCAGGGCACAGCGGGCCGCTTGACCAGCAGCACGGCAGGAAAGGCCACCAGAGTGAACCGCAGCGCCCCCAGCAACATGGGCGGCACGCCCTCCAGGCCCGCGAGGATGACGACAAAGTTCATGCCCCATACGCCGATAACCACCAATGCCAATAGAATGTCTTTCGGCGCCATAGTGAGCCTTCCTGTTTAAGTCATGTCGTCGGCTTTAAACCATCCATCAGCTATCGGCCACAGAAAATACCGTCTCTTGTAAACACTGCCCTTAATTGACAGCGGCCGAAGACTGGTTCCACCGCAGGGTTAGCCAATCGGCTACCTCTTGATCCGCAGCACTCAATGGCTGCAGCCAGGCGCAATCGGCATAATGCTGAAAGCACAAAAATACCCGGCTGCCCTCAAAGTCCAATAACCATTGATGGTAGTCGGCGCCCTGCTCTCGCTCTATCAGTTCCAGATCCAGTTCGGCTATCAGCCCCTCGGCCCACTCGGGAAAGCCGTTAAAGGTCAGTGGTTTCGTGGTGTTTAGCATAGTGGTGGTCGATAACATTGCATCACTCATGTGGATAGAGATGGTCATACGCCTTAAGCCGTACGCTGTCAGTCAAAGACAATCGGTGTTGTTCTTTAACGTATGGCGCAAGATTCATCAGGAGCTACAGGAAATAGATAAAGACCCGGCCCAGGCAGGGGCCGGCATGGCATAAGCATTGAATTCCGGCTGCTCGTCAAAGGGGCGAGCCAACAACATTAACAGGGTGTCGGCCTCACTCATATCGCCCTGCTCTGCCTGCTCTATGGCCTGTTGCGCCAGATGATTGCGCAGTATGTACTTGGGATTGACGGCGTTCATCCGCCGTACTTTTTCGGCCTGAGGAGTACCTTCTTGTGCCAGCCGCGTCTGATAACGGGCAAACCAGTCCGCCCAGGCAGCAGCGTCGCTTAGCAGAATCTGCACATCTGCGGGTATTTCTCCCGACGGAGTCAGGCCCGCCAAACGGCGGAACCAGCAGCTATAATCCACTGCTTGCGCCGCCATCAGGGTAAACATATCGCGAAACAATGCCGGATCCTGATCTTCCCACCCTGTCAGCCCCAGCTTTTGGCGCATGCCTTCGGAATAGGCAGACATTAACTGGTGTTCGTATTTCCCCAGCGCCTGCTGCAGCGCCTCGATGTCAATCACGCCCGACAAGGCCTGAGCCAGACGCTGCAGGTTCCAGTAACCCACCGCCGGTTGCTGATCGTAGGCATAGCGACCACCGTGATCCGAGTGATTGCAGATATGGTCGGGATCATAAGCATCCAGAAAACCGTAGGGGCCATAATCCAGCGTCAGGCCCAGCATCGACATATTGTCGGTGTTGAGCACACCGTGACAAAACCCCACCAGTTGCCACTGGGCGATCAGGGTGGCGGTTTTTTCCACCACGCGCTCAAACAGGGCAGCATAACCGGCGGCGTCTTTATCAAGATCAGACCATTGAGTATCAATCAGATAGTTCAGCAAGGCAGGGATATGCTCGGTTTTACCGCTGTAATAAAAATACTCGAAATGACCAAAACGCAAGTGACTGTGTGCCGCCCGCAATAAACCGGCGCCCGGCTCGACCTGCTCGCGATATACAGGCTCTTTACTGCCCACCAGCGCCAGCGCACGGGTGGTCGCTATGCCCAGGTGATGCATGGCTTCCGAGGCCAGATATTCGCGCAGCGAAGAGCGCAACACGGCTCGGCCATCGCCAAAACGGGAGTAAGGCGTTTTGCCGGCTCCCTTGAGGTGCAGATCCCAGCGCTGGCCATCGGGGGCAACCACTTCGCCCAGTAACATGGCACGACCATCCCCCAACTGCGGACTAAAGCCGCCAAACTGGTGGCCTGCATAAACCTGGGCAAAGGGCGTCATGTCGCTGGGCAACCAGTGGCCACTCACCAAATCGCGCCACTGAGACTCAGACAACGACATTCCCAGCTCATCGGCCAGATTCGGGTTCAACAACAGTAGCCTGGGCGATAGCAAGGGCGCGGGTTGTACTGCTGTGCCGGCCCAATCAAACTGAGCATATCGATTATCCAAGCGCATGTTTTTGTCCTCTTGCCGTTAACTGTATTTTATTTTTGGCCGTGCCTTACTTTATACTGCCGCAGCGAAATAAATAGCGATTCCTGATTATTGGGGCAATTAGCTCGAACCGGCCAGCATGTTTGTTCTCTTCGGCCTGCATCCAGTCATCAGCGACCGTTATTCATCTTGGAAGCAATCTACTTATACCACTAATAATAACGGAGTTTTGCCATGAAAAAACTGATGACAGCCGCCGCTGCCCTTGCCCTGCTCAGCGCCCCCGCCTTTGCTGCCGGCAATGCCGACGCTGGTAAAGCCAAGTCTGCGGTATGTGCAGCCTGCCACGGCGCAGAAGGTATTTCTGCCATGGATATCTATCCTAACCTGGCCGGCCAGAAAGAAGGCTACCTGGTAAGCCAGCTGCAGCATTTTCGCGATGGCCAGCGTAACAACCCGATTATGGCCCCCATGGCCAAGCCGTTATCCGATGAAGACATTGCCGATTTAGCTGCTTACTACAGCAGCCTGTAAGATCCGCTGCAAGCCGCCAGCGGTAAGCAAACAGCCATAGACTGCTGTAAGCTTGCCGCTGGCGGCTTTTTTATGGGTGTTGTTGGCGTAACAGTGCCAGAAAGGCCGCGCCATAGCGCTCCAGCTTGCGCGCACCCACACCGTTAATGCTAAGCAATTCGGCTTCTGTTTTTGGCCGGTAACGCGCCAGTTCGGTGAGTGTGGCGTCACTGAACACCACATACGGCGGCACATCTGCCTCATCGGCCAGTTGCTTGCGCAATTGGCGCAGCGCCTGAAACAAGGACTTGTCTTCGGCTCGCGTCAGTACCGCTTCGCCTTTATCCTTCTGTTTTACCTGCACCAGTCTCGGTTCTGCCAACTCCAGGCTCACTTCACCCCGCAAGACCGGCCGCGCCGCCTCGGTCAACTGCAAGACCATGTTACGGGTGATGTTCTGGCTGAGCAAGCCACTGTGAATCAGCTGGCGGATCACGCTGACCCAATGTTCCTGACTCTGGTCTTTGCCAAGACCATAAGTAGTGAGTTTATCGTGGCCGTGCTCGCGAATGCGCTGGGTAACGGCACCGCGCAATACCTCCACCACATAGATAACCCCAAAACTCTGCCCCACCCGATACACACAGGACAGTGCCTTTTGCGCATCCTGGGTTCCGTCGTAACGCTTGGGGGGATCCAGACAAACATCGCAGTTGCCACAAGGCTCGCGCTGATATTCACCAAAGTAGTTGAGCAGCACCTGGCGCCGGCACGTCAGCGACTCGGCAAAGGCGGCCATCACATTCAGCTTGTACAACTCGACTTGTACCTGCTTGGCGTTTTCGCTGTTTTCCAGCAGGCGCCGTACTCGACCTACATCACCCGGATCGTACAGCAACAAGGCTTCGGCAGGCAGGCCATCACGCCCACCGCGGCCGGTTTCCTGATAGTAGGATTCGATATTTTTCGGAATGTCGTAGTGCACCACATAGCGTACGTTGGGCTTGTCGATACCCATGCCAAAGGCCACCGTGGCCACCACTATATCGAGATCGTCACGAATAAAACGCTCTTGCACCGATTGGCGCAACTCCAGAGGCAGACCCGCATGATAACTGGCGGCTTTATGACCGCGGCTCAGCAAGCGCTCGGCCACTTCTTCTACCCGCTTGCGACTGGAGCAATACACGATACCGCATAGCCCCTGCTGTTCCGACACATAACGCAGCAGCTGATCGATGCCTTTGAATTTATCGACCAGGGTGTAGCGAATATTGGGGCGATCGAAGCTGGCGATGTGAATCAGCGGGTCGGTCAAATTAAGCCGGCTCAGCATATCTTGCCGGGTGGCCTCATCGGCAGTGGCGGTGAGCGCCATCACCGGAATATCAGGAAACCACTGTTTTAACCGGCCAAGCAATGCGTATTCGGGTCTGAAGTCATGACCCCACTGCGAAATACAGTGCGCCTCATCGATGGCGAACAGGCCCAGCTCCAGCTCGCCCAACCGCTCCATGAACTCCTGCTGCAAGAGCCGCTCCGGCGATACATACACCAGTTTTACTTCACCGCGGCGCATGGCCGTAAAATGGCGGTGCATCACCTCGCGACTCAGCGAGCTGTTGATATAGACAGCCGCCACCCCGTTGGCCACCAGGGTATCGACTTGATCCTTCATCAAGGAGATCAAGGGCGAGACCACTATGGTGAGCCCTGGGCGCAGCAAGGCTGGAATTTGATAACAAATGGACTTGCCGCCGCCGGTCGGTTTGATCACCAGGGCATCGCGTCCGGCAATCACCGTCTCTATGATTTCCTGCTGACCGTCACGAAAGCTCTGATAGCCAAACACCTGCTGCAATACCGCCAACGGGGTATCGGGAATGGGTACGGAACCAGCTTGTTCGGTTATGGGAGTCATGTCAGCCTGCAAGAGAAAAGCGGACCCGCATTGTAAAGCAGGGGCCACAAACAATAAACCTGACCGTGCTCGTGCACATGGTGCGCAAGAACCTACCACACTCAAAAAGCACGGTTTATTGCTGGTCACTCTTGGCGATACATAGTTACACTGTATTTTTATTTTATCGTCAGACTTTTATCATGGAAAAAGACCAGGCCACGCAAGGGGCCGTATTTGCGCTGGGCGCTTACACGCTATGGGGCATAGCGCCCATGTATTTCAAACAGCTAACCCAGGTGCCTGCTTACGAAATTTTGACCCACAGGGTGATCTGGTCTTTTTTGTTATTGTTGGCGCTGCTCAGCATGCTCAAGCTTTGGCCCAGAGTGCGGGCGATATTGCGCCAGCCCAGATATTTGGCGCTGCTGACCTTGTCATCCTGCATTATTGGTTTGAATTGGCTGGTGTTTATATGGGCGGTCAATAACAACCACATGCTGGATGCCAGCCTGGGCTATTATATTAATCCGCTGTTCAATATCGTGCTGGCGATGCTGTTTTTGGGCGAACGTTTTCGGCCGGTGCAATGGGTTGCCGTGGCGCTGGCCGCCAGTGGTGTGGTCATACAATTGGTGGTGTTTGGCAGCTTGCCCTGGGTGGCATTGGTGCTGGCCATTTCGTTTGGTTTTTACGGCCTGATCCGTAAAAAGGTACCGGTCGACCCGGTGACCGGTTTAATGCTGGAAACATTGGTTTTGTTGCCGTTGGCCGCGATTTACCTGTTTGGTTTTGCCGAGAGTGCCAGCAGCCAGATGAGCACAAACACGCTGAATACCAATTTATGGCTGATTTCCGCCGGCATAGTAACCACGGCGCCTTTGTTATTGTTTGCGGGGGCAGCCAAGCGGCTCAGGCTATCCACACTGGGCTTTTTTCAATATATCGGCCCCAGCCTGATGTTTTTACTGGCAGTAGTCATTTACGACGAACCCTTTACCCAGGATAAAGTCATTACCTTCGCCCTGATTTGGCTATCTCTGGTCATTTATAGCTGGGATGGGATAAAACAACGACGAAGAACGGCGATAAGCCGACAGTCGGTCTCTTAGTTACAAATCAGCCTAGAGCTCAGAGACAACTGGGTAGCCTCTTCCGACACGCTAAACTGCATCCATGCGACGCTCAGCACATGACGTCCGACCGCCAAGGATGGTGGGAGTGTCAGCATTGCAGGAGGTAAACCGGCACCCAATAAAAAACACCGAGCCTGCGAAGACTCGGTGTTTTTTCTGCTCGCTGACCGCTTAACGCTTTTTTACAAGGCTTCCAGCCGTGCGTAGGCGGTCACCAGCCATTTACTGCCGCCGTCATCAAAGTTTACCTGCACCCGGCTGTGGGCATCGGCGCCTTCAAAATTCAATACCACGCCCTCACCAAACTTGGGGTGCCGTACCCGTTGTCCCAGGCGAAAGCCGGTTTCATTGAAGGTATCCTGCACCCGATCCTGACTGAAACGGCCGTTGGGCACAGCACGGCTGACCGTGGCTTTCAGTCGTATTTCTTCCAGGCAGTCGCCGGGCAGCTCTTTGATAAAACGGCTGGGACGATGGAACATTTCCTTGCCATATAACCGCCGCGTTTCGGCATGGCTGATGTAGAGCTTGCTCATGGCGCGGGTGATGCCCACGTAGGCCAGACGGCGCTCTTCTTCCAGTCGCTGGCTTTCTTCTGCCGACTGCTGGCTGGGGAACATACCCTCTTCTACGCCCACCATAAATACCAGCGGAAACTCCAGGCCCTTGGCCGAGTGCAACGTCATCAGCTGCACCGCATCATCAAACTGATCGGCCTGACTTTCGCCGGCTTCCAGTGCGGCATGAGACAAAAACGCCGACAGCAACGACATATCGTCGTCTTCGGAGGGCGTAAACTGACGAGTGGCGCTGACCAGCTCTTCCAGGTTTTCTACCCGCGCCTGGGCTTTTTCGCCTCGCTCGGCCTGATACATGGCCTTGAGACCCGACAACTCAATCACGCGGTCGGTCTGCACATGCAGGGGCAACTCCCGGGTCTCGTCTTCCAACTGGTTGATCAAGGCCAGAAAACGGCTTACCGCAGAAGCGGCACGCCCCGTCAGTACTTTTTCTTCAACCAGTGCCCAGGCTGATTGCCACAAGGTTAATTGACGGTCACGGGCGGCTTCGCGCACCAGACCCAGAGTCCGCTCGCCAATGCCGCGAGTCGGGGTATTGACGATTCGCTCGAAGGCCGCTTCATCACCACGATTATTCATCAGTCGCAAATAGCCCAGCGCATCCTTGATTTCCTGGCGCTCGAAAAAGCGCAAGCCACCATATATACGATAGGGTAGCCGCGACTGGATCAGCGCCTCTTCCAATACCCGCGACTGGGCATTATTGCGATACAAAATGGCGGCTTCTGCGAGTAAACCGTCTTGCTGACGCCATTGCTTGATGCGCTCGACCACGAAGCGAGCTTCGTCCACTTCGTTAAAAGCGCCGTACAGGGCGATGGGTTCCCCTTCAACGCCTTCGGTCCACAGCTGCTTGCCCATGCGCTCGGCATTATTGGCAATCAGGGTGTTGGCGGCTTTTAGAATGGTGCCGGTGGAACGGTAATTCTGCTCCAGCCGCACGGTTTCGGAGCCCGGAAAATCCTGCAGGAAACGAGCAATGTTTTCCACTTTGGCTCCGCGCCAGCCATAAATGGACTGATCGTCGTCACCCACAATCATCACCCGCGCTTGCTGACCGGCCAGCATGTGCAACCAGGCATACTGAATGCTGTTGGTGTCCTGAAACTCATCCACCAGAATATGCTGAAACCGCTGCTGGTAATGAGCCAGAATATGCGGCTTTTGCAACCACAGTTCGTGGGCGCGCAGCAACAGCTCGGCAAAATCCACCAGGCCGGCGCGGTCGCAGGTATCTTGATAGACCTGATAAATACGCTGATAGGTTTGCTGCACGGGATCGTGCAGAATCTGAATGTCTTTGGGCCTTAAACCTTCATCTTTGCGGGCATTGATAAAACCCGAGGCCTGGCGCACCGGCCACTGTTTTTCATCCAGGTTCATGCCTTTGAGAATACGGCGCAGCAAACGTTTCTGGTCGTCGGAGTCGAGAATCTGAAAGTCCTGCGGCAGCCTGGCATCCAGGTGATGGGCGCGTAGCAAACGATGAGCCAGGCCATGAAAGGTGCCCAGCCACAGGCCGAACAAACGCCCGCCCAGCAGCTGCTCTACCCGGCCGCGCATTTCTGCCGACGCCTTGTTGGTAAAGGTTACCGCCAGAATCGCCGACGCCGGCACCTGCTCAACCTGCATCAGCCAGGCGATACGATGCACCAGCACCCGGGTCTTGCCACTGCCGGCACCGGCCAGCACCAGCATGTTCTGGGCCGGGGCGGCGACGGCCTCCCTTTGCTTGTCGTTCATGCCGTCAAGCAGGCTGGATACATCCATCTTGGCTCCCTTAAATTTCATAGTTTGGCGCAATGCCGATTCAGCTAGGAGGGATAGAAAGATGGCCTAAACCAACCGGCGATGGCAGGGATGCCATCGCCGAGCATACAGGGGCGAGCTTGCTCGCGAGTACCAAGCTTGTTGCCTGACCGAACTTCCTGTGAAAGTTCGCAGCAGGCAACAGGCGAAGGTGGCATTCAATGTTGCGTGTTGGTGTGGCGGCTCTCTATCCCGAGAACGCCTGAATGATCGACATTACAGTATGGCGAGGATTATAACAGCTCCAGCATTTGCTCCAACCGCTCAAGCTCCACATGTGGCAAACACTGCAGTGCCGCCGCGCTGCGTCCCTGATCGTTGAGCCAGATGGCCTGGCAACCGGCGTGCACCGCCCCCGCCACATCGGTTTTGATATGATCGCCTATGTGCAGAATCTCGCACGGCTGCACACCGGTTTGTTCGGCCAGGGTATTGAACATATCGGGTGCCGGCTTCATGCGGCCATCAATACCGGCTCTGAGTACCACATCAAAATAGGGTGCCAGCTCGGTGTGCTCCAGCGGCAGATTACCGTTGGTGATCACCGCCAGTTGATAACGCTGGCCGAGCTCAGCCAATACCCGGTGACTGGTTTCAGGCACCTGAATTTTACCGCGCTCGGTTAAAAACCCCTGATAAAACGTTTCGGCCATGGTGGCGGCAGACGCCTCAATCATGCCTTGCTGGCGCAAGCCCTCGGTTAACACCCGTAATCGACAGGCACTGACATCGTGGCTCAGCTCAGGCTCGGTCAGTAAAATCTGGCGCTTGATGGCGGCCAGGTTATCCGGCCCCAGCAAGGTGGACTCGGGATGGTGCTGCTTTAACGCCTGCAACAGCCAGGCTTCCGCCGCCGCAATCACCGGCACGTTATCGTACAGGGTATCGTCTAAGTCGAAGCTAATGACCTTCACCGGCGTCAATCTTTTATAAAAGCGCATGGAATTCCTTTATGAAGAAAGCGGAAAGCCGTCAGCGATCAGCTGTCAGTTAAAGCCCATACCACAAACATTCTGCTCCACAGGGCTAGTCTTTAGCTGACGGCTGAAAGCTTACCGCTATTTCTTGTCGCGTTTGGCCCTGGGGTGGGCCTGATCGTAGGCCTTGGCCAGGTGCTGAAAATCCAGATGGGTATAAATCTGGGTGGTGGCCAGATCCGCATGGCCCAACAGCTCCTGTACCGCCCGCAAATCGCCACTCGACTCCAGCATATGGGTGGCAAATGAATGCCGTAGCTTGTGGGGGTGAATATGGCTCGACAGGGCCTGCTTGCCACCCCACTGTGCCAATCGCAACTGTACGCTGCGATGACTGATACGCCGCTGCCGTTGACTGACAAACAAGGCGATGTCTTCGCCGCCAGCCACGGCGGGCCTGACCACCAGCCATTTTTTCAGCCACTCGAGCGCCATGCGCCCCACCGGTAAAATGCGCTCTTTGTTACCTTTACCAATCACCCGCACCTGACGCTCATCAAACTGGATATCGCCGAGGTTCAAGTCGACCAGTTCGGCCAGACGCAGGCCTGAAGAATACATCAGCTCCATAATGGCACGATCTCTCACCGCCAGCGGATCGGATTCGTCGATGTTCATCAGCTGGTGCAGCTCGTCAACGTCGAGGTTTTTCGGTAACGGACGCCCCTGTTTGGGGGCACTGACGCCCCGTGCCGGATTGGCCTGCAGCTGACCTTGCAAAATCAGCCAGTCACAAAAACTGCGCAAGGCACTCAACTTGGTGGCAATGGAGCGTGGTGACAAGCCGCTTTTGTGCATACGGGTAGCCAGGCCACGCACATGACTGATGGTAAGCGCCGACCAGCCGGCGAGCGATAACTCGCTCAACTGCTCGGCCATGGCATTAAGATTGCGACCATAACCGCTGCGGGTATTCGCACTCAGCTGACGCTCTACCCGCAGATATTCAAGAAAATCGTTAATGTCGTCCGCCAGATCAGCCGCGCTCATGACAGGTTTGCTCCGCAGCCATCAGCCGGGGTAATAACAGCGCCAGCACATCGGCCAACTGGTTAATAAGCAAGGTATCCATACCCGGGCCATAGTGGCTGCCATCGGCACTGCCAAAGGCCAGCAAGCCCAGCTCGCCCTTGGCACCCAGACGGATCAAGGCACAGGAGTTAACCAGCGAGTCTTGAAACAAGCCCAGCTTTTCTTCTTTGCCCAGCCGCCCCAGGTACACCAGTTGGCTGGCCATGCGTTCACGATACAATCGCTCCAGCTGCTCACCGGCAGAACTGGTGGCGTCTGGATAGGCTCTGGGATCCAGTACCAGTTGCACCGCCTGCACCCGTAACTGCTGTTGCAGGGTGCTGCGTATGCACAACTCCAGCTCCAGCACACTGGTGCATTCAAACAACCGCGGCATCAGATCCATATACACGCGAAAAATACGCTCGTTTTCACCGGCCACCATCATCAGTTCGGTAATTTCATCTTCCAGCTCGTAAATACGCTGACGCTGCCGATCGAGCTTCACCTCGACCAGAGACACGCTACCGCGCTGTTCATGAGGCAGCCGCAGCTGTTCCAGCAGGCTAGGCTGACGCTCAAAAAACTGCGGCTGCGCCAGCAGATATTCGGCAATTTGGCTATCGTCCAAACCCGTGTTGACACACGGGTTCATGCC
Source organism: Oceanisphaera marina (assembly GCF_014643915.1). Lineage (GTDB taxonomy): Bacteria > Pseudomonadota > Gammaproteobacteria > Enterobacterales > Aeromonadaceae > Oceanimonas > Oceanimonas marina. Next base: position 28,003 of record NZ_BMKE01000011.1, on the reverse strand, counting down.
GGTCACGCTATCGGTCATAGATTTATCTGTCCATCAAATACATGCTCTGCCGGACCTGTCATGTACACCGGCTTGCCCGGACCTTGCCAGGCAATCTGCAGCTCACCACCCGGTAACTGCACCCGAACTCTGTCTGTCAGTTTGCCCCAGCTCATGCCCATGATGGCCGCCGCACAGGCACCGGTACCGCAGGCCAGGGTTTCCCCCGCGCCGCGTTCATGCACCCTGAGTTTAATTTCACGACCGTTGATAATCTGCATGAAACCCACATTGACCCGGGCCGGAAAACGCTCGTGATTTTCCAGCTCGGGCCCCAATTTGGCCACCAAATCGGTGTTGATGTCATCCACTTCCAGCACGCAGTGCGGGTTGCCCATCGACACCACGCCACACAGCACAGTTTGCAGGGCCGAGGGCACCAGGTAGGTTTTTTCTGCCTTCTGCGCCTTGAAGGGAATCTTGGCGGGCTCAAACTCGGGCACGCCCATATTGACCGTCACCTGATTATCTTTTTCAAGCTGCAGGACTATGTTGCCTTTTTGGGTGCTGACGCTGATTCTGTCTTTATGGGTCAGCCCTTTCAAACGCACGAAGCGGGCAAAGCAGCGGGCGCCATTGCCACACTGCTCTACTTCGCTGCCATCGGCATTGAAAATGCGATAGTGAAAGTCGAGATCCGGATCATAGGGTGGCTCGACCAGCAACAGCTGGTCGAAACCAATACCAAAATGACGGTCGGCCAGCTGCCGAATCACCTCGGGATTGAAAAATACCTTTTGGGTGACGCCATCAACGACCATAAAATCGTTGCCGAGCCCCTGCATTTTGGAAAATTGGATCACAGATCCCCCTCAGGATTCGGGTAATAGACTTTCGCCACGCCACAAATCGGTCAATGGTTCACGCTCGCGAATAACAAACGCCTGTTCGCCATCCACCATCACTTCGCCAGCCCGGGGGCGACTGTTGTAGTTGGATGCCATCACAAAACCGTAAGCACCGGCAGAGCGCACCGCCAGTAAATCCCCTTCGGTAATCGAGAGCTCCCGATCTTTACCGATAAAGTCACCGGTTTCACAAATAGGCCCAACGATATCGTAGACGGCGGCCTGACGTTCCAGGGTCTTGTCGACCGGAATAATGGCCTGCCAGGCGCTGTACAAGGCCGGGCGGATCAGGTCGTTCATGGCTGCATCAACGATGGCAAAGTTTTTGGCTTCACCGGGTTTCAGGTGCTCGACGCGCGTCAACAGCACACCGGCGTTGGCGGCAATGGCACGACCGGGTTCAAACACCAGCGTCAAATCGCGGCCCTGCAGGCGAGCTTTCAGCTGCTCCACATACACACCGGGCTCGGGTGGTGTTTCATCGTCATAACGCACGCCTAAACCGCCACCCACATCCAGATGCTGGATATGAATGCCATCGGCCGCCAGCGCATCAATCAGCACCAATAATTTGTCGACGGCTTCCAGAAACGGTGCCACTTCGGTGAGCTGCGAGCCGATATGACAATCCAAGCCATGGATTTCCAGGTGTTCCATGCTTGCAGCCTGGTGATAAACGTCCTGGGCCTGCTCGATGGGGATACCGAATTTGTTTTCTTTCAAGCCGGTAGAAATGTAAGGGTGAGTACCGGCATCAATATCCGGGTTTACCCGAATGGAAATGGCTGCCTTGCGGCCCATTTTGCCTGCCACCTCGTTGATGCGAGCCAGCTCGGCAATGGACTCCACGTTAAAGCAGAAAATATTCTGCTCCAGCGCAAACTCGATTTCATCCACTCGTTTGCCCACACCGGAAAATACCACCTTGCCCGCGTCGCCACCGGCGGCCAGTACGCGGCACAGCTCCCCCTTGGAAACGATATCGAAACCCGAACCCAGGCGAGCCAGTACGTTCAGTACCGCCAGGTTGGAGTTGGCTTTGACTGCGTAGCAGACAAGATGTTTAACATCACCCGCCGCCTTGTCAAAGGCGTGCCAGTGACGTTCCAGGGTGGCGCGGGAGTAAACATAAAGTGGGGTGCCGTGTTGTTCGGCCAGACGACTTAAATCGCAGGCTTCACCGTAAAGGCGGCCATCGTCCTGATAATTAAAATAATCCAATGTATTTTCCTTTACGACTGCTCAGTTTGGGGTTGCTTTTGCTCAGGCTCGGGGAGCGTTAGCGGCCCTTTAAGACCGCACGCCAACAAACTCAGGCATAAAGCAACCAATGCGGTTAACTTGAATATGTTCATAGGTTGACTGTGAATATGTTTCCAGACTCTTATAATCTCACTCACACTCTCAAAAGCAATAGGAAGCAGGCGATGAACGACAGTGAATTCCATTCCTTGGCAGATGCCATTTACCAGCATATTGAAGAAAGCATCGACAGCAGCGGCGTTGACATAGACTGCGAGACCATAGGTGGCGTGATGACGCTGACCTTTGAGAACAACGTCAAATTCGTCATCAACCGCCAGGAGCCGCTCCATCAAATCTGGTTGGCCACCCGCGAAAACGGCCACCACTTTGCCCTGAAGGACGATAAATGGATCGATAATCGTCAGGGCCATGAGCTACTGAGCTGGCTCAGCCTGCAGGCACAGCGTCAGGGCGAGACCAGGCTGGTACTCTAACTTTCGTTCAGGCAGGGTCGAGCATCGTCTCGACCTTCCTTGGTACTCTTGTAGGGCAACACTCGCTGTTGCCCCTGCCCTGCCACTATTTCGTAATACTGCGGCAGGTTGAAATGGGCGAAGTGACTTTGCCCGGCAACCTGCTGATTCGAGGTGTAAAAGCGGTTAATGCTCTGCACCAGTTCATCTTTGCTGCCCGAGACCTGGCGGTAGACTTCCACCCGGTTTGCCTCATCCAGAATATACAGGTTGTAGTCTTCGCCGCTGTCCTCGAAGAAAAACTGCATCAAGCCTTCACTGGCATACACATCCACAATATCGGGTACCGGCTTGCCCACTTGCTGATCCAGGCGCAGGGTCTTATGAGTAGGCTGCTGTCGCACCGGTAGCTGGCCCACGGCGACCGCATCCCGCTTTTGTACGCTCACTCCCCGCCGTTCAAAGAAGATGCTGTGCTCTTCACTGCCTAACAGCAATGTCTTGACGGTGCTGCCCTGCTCGCGCGAAAGACGCAAACCAATGCATTCTTTTATCAGCTGTTCGAAACGCGTCCGGATCAGGCTGCGAAAGTTCAGGCTGTAGCAGAATACCTGCAGGCTTTCGGGAGCCGTGGCACCTTGGTGCATCTTGCCCAGAATGGTGGTGAGTGCGTCGACGACCGCCATGGGGCCGGAAAAATGCAACGAGCGAATTTCATCCCAGGAGTTGCGGTACAAGACATCCACCGAGCCCACCAGATTTTCCAGCTGCTGGCCAAAACTGAAGGGGTCGCTGGTTTTGGCGTTAAATTCGATGGGCCTATTGTGCCAGCGCGCGGTGGGATCCTGCTCGAGATTCAGAAAAATACCGAGCTGGCGAACTTCACAGGGGCGGCTTAGCGCCAGGTTGCTGGGTGAGGGAGTGCGCACCGGAAAGATTCGCGCCAGATCGCGACAGAACTCCTGCAGGTGTTGCAGGCTGACGTCGGTGTCCTGATTAAACAACTGCAGCTGGGTATCCGAATTCAACAAGCCGTTGAAGTGCGCCCAGGCAATCAACTTGCCCACATAACCACTGTATTCCAGCGGACTGCGGCCGATCAGCTCGGCAGGTGTCAGCCCCTGTTTATAGAGGTACCAGCCTGCTTTATTCAGCCGCCGCTCTGGTACCTGCACCAGACTGATATTTGCCTCGGCCAGATCAGGCGCAATTTTCAGGTTGATTAACTGCACCTTGCCGGGCAGATTTTCGAAGGCGGCATAGAGCTTGCGCGATAAGATGCCGATATCTTCCGGGTTAATCGATTCAGTGATGTTATTGCGCCGGGCAAACTGGATCAGATTGCGATAGCTCTGCATCAAGGCTTCCAACAGCTCGCCATAGGCAGATTTAACCTGCTCTACCTTCCAGTGGTCTCGGTTATTGAGCAGCGCTACCTTGTCTGCCGGCCAGCCCCAGGCTGCAATCAACCGGTTAATCTGTTCAATGCGTACCGCGTGGGATTCGTGCCGGGTTTGAGAAAAATCGAGCCCTTCCGACACCTTCAAATAAAAACAGCGCCGTACTAGGTCCAGCCGTTTTTCATCACCCATGGATTTAAGATAACCGGTCACTTTTTCCAGCATCAGCATATAGTGATCCTGGCGTTCATCGAGCCGGTCGGCACTTTGAAAGTGCCCTTTAAGATGGCGACAAAGCAGCTTGGTGTCGGGATACTCGTGAGAATAGGCTTCCATCAGCACGGTCTTCAGCACTGCCTTGTAGGGCGAGTCGATGCTTTTATACAGCTGCCACAAGGCTGAGCCAAAGTATTCTTCTGCCGGAATGCGGGCAAATCCGCCCAAATCCAGCCATTCATCATGATTCAGGGTGCCGTTGGCAAATTGTTCGGCCACAAAACGATCGTAGCGCGGGCCCAGTTTGCCCGGGGCAAACATCCACACCAGACGTTTGCCGGCAATACGCAGATGACTGCGATAAAACTCGTCAAGCAACAACAGATGCTGGGCACTGCCACAGCTTTCGCCTTCTACTATCTGCTGATTGTCGGTACGAAACTTGTTGTCGGGAATAAGAAACAGATTCAGCTCAACCTGGCGCTGTTCTGCCCATTGGGAAATCAGCAGACACTTTTGCTGCAACCAGTCCACTCGCTCCGGCGCTATCTGGTGGGAATAACACACCCAGATATCGAGATCCGACTCTCTACTCTGGCCGATGGACGAGGTGCTGCCCATGGAATAGAGGCCGAAGATTTCATTTTTACCGGACTCCAGCCCCTGGTGGCCATTGGCGGCCTCGCACAGCTCATCAATAAATTGCTGCTGGCGTTCATTGGGCAGAAAGTGGCACACGCCCACAGGCACATTTCCCGGCACATAGCCCGGTAGCAGGGGATGATTGTAATGCAGCAATACCGGCAGTAACTGGAATACCTGCTGGCCATAACGACTCATGACAGCCAATGCATGAGCTTGTTTTTGCTGATTAAATTGATCACATTGCTCTACGAGCCGGTGAAAATTAGCGTGCAAGAGTATGGGCCTTTGGTGGACCGACACAGACCCAGAAGCGGGTCAAAAGTGTGATCATGGTAACAATTCGTTACTGGATGAACAATATATGTCGATAACCGCATCGGCAAGATAACGCCTAACCGTTTTTCTCCCCTGTAATGCCAGCACAGGAATGATAATATCGAACGATTAGTGGATATTTAAGAAGAGATTCAAATGGCAAATCGCATCATACGTATCGCCACCCGCAAGAGTCTACTGGCCCTGTGGCAGGCCCATTATGTTAAAGAGCAGCTAGAGCAACTCCACCCTCATATTGAAGTAGAGTTGGTGCCGATGACCACCAAAGGTGATGTGCTGCTTGATACTCCGCTCGCCAAAATCGGCGGCAAGGGCCTGTTTATCAAAGAGCTGGAACAAGCCATGCTGGAAGGCCGGGCCGATATTGCCGTGCACTCGATGAAAGATGTGCCGGTAGAATTTCCCGAGGGGCTGGGCCTGACCGTGATTTGCGAGCGAGAGGATCCGCGCGATGCCTTTGTGTCGAATAATTATACTCACCTGGAACAATTACCGGCCGGCGCCGTGGTGGGCACAGCCAGCTTGCGTCGCGAATGCCAGATCCGTGCCCGCTACCCGCACCTGGAAGTAAAAGTACTGCGCGGCAACGTACAAACCCGCCTGCGCAAACTCGATGATGGCGAATATGATGCCATTATTCTGGCGGCCGCCGGACTCAAGCGTCTGGAGCTGGACGCGCGCATTGCCGGCTTGATGAGTCCGGAAGACAGTCTGCCAGCCAATGGCCAGGGTGCCGTGGGCATAGAGTGCCGACTGGATGATGCCGAGCTGCTCGAACTGCTTGCACCTCTAGATCATCACGACACCCGACTGAGAGTGGAAGCCGAACGCGCCATGAACCGGGGCTTGCAGGGTGGCTGTCAGGTACCTATCGGCTCTTATGCCGAACTGCAAGGCGATCAGCTGTGGCTGCGTGGTCTGGTCGGACGCCCCGATGGCAGCCAGGTTATCTATGAAGAGATGACAGGCCCGGCCAGCCAAGGCCAGGAAATGGGTGCCGAAATGGCAAAACGCCTGCTTGCCCGCGGTGCCGATAAAATATTGGCCGAGGTGTATCAGTCATGACACCGCTGGTGGTTCGCCCCGAGCCCCAGGCCAGCAGCCTGAGCCAGGCTTTGCGCGCGGCTGGCCACCAACCGGTGAACAGTCCTTTGCTAAGCTTCGTTGAGGGAGCCGAATTAAGCCGACTCCCTCAGTTGCTGGGTCAGCTATCGGCGCAGGATTATGTGATAGCGGTCAGCGTACATGCGGTAAATTTTACCGATAATGCCCTGCGCCAACACAATCTGTCCTGGCCCGAGGCACACTATATTGCAGTCGGTGAAGCCACCGGCAATGCCTTTGCAGAAGTGGGGATACCCGGTGCTGCCGTACCCGGTGACCCTCGCTCGGAAGGCATTATTTCGCTGCCGGGGCTGGAGCAATTGTCGGGGCGGCGCGTGGTAATTCTGCGCGGCAATGGCGGGCGCCACATGATAGCGCCTACCCTGACCGACAGAGGCGCGCGTGTCGACTATTGTGAGGTATACCAACGCCAGTATCGTCAAGACCCAAATGGTAAACTGGTGAAAAGCTGGCAGAGTCACGGGGTGGACAGTATTATCATCACCAGTGGCGGTTTACTGAGTCATGTTGTTCAGCTGACCGACGACCGCGCAAAGGACTGGCTGCTAAGCCGTTTATTGATTGTTCCCAGCATCCGTGTGGTAATTGAGGCCAAGGAGCTGGGCTTCACTCAGATCATAAATGCAGAAGGTGCATCCAATCAGGCCCTGATTGCCGCTCTGGATGAGAGGAAACGGAATGACAGACAAGACTGATAACCATCAAGATCATCAGAATACGACTGCCGGCGACAACACCAAAGCCGAGGTCATCTCTACGCCATCAGCCACGGCAGCAGCCGATTCGACGGCACCGGAACCACAAGCCACCCCGTCTGAAGCCAAAACGCCACCGCCCGATGCAAACAAGACAGAAAAAACGTCTTCCTCGGGTAAGGTGCTGGCTATTGTTGCCATTATCATCGCCATTGTGCTGGCCGCCATTCTCTACTGGCACGGTCATAACCAGGCACTGGTTCAGGCGGAACAACTCGATCAGCTACAGCAAAAAATGCAACAGCAAGAGCAACAATTGCAAAGCTCGCTGCAGAAAGCTGAATCAAAACAGAATAAACAACTCGCCAATGTCGCCAGCCGCCAGGATAGCCTTGACGAACACATTGAAGGCGTCTCGCGCAAAGTACTGGATCTGGACAACAAACGTCCCAACGACTGGATGCTGGCCGAAGCCGAATATCTGGTTCGCATGGCCGGTCGTAAACTCTGGCTGGAGCAGGATGCCGTTGCTGCCGCCATGATGCTGGCCAATGCGGATGAACGCCTGGCTGCCCTCAATGATCCCAGCCTGACGCCAATACGCAGCGCCCTGGCCGATGACATTGCCAGCATCAAGTCGGTGCAGAAGGTCGACCGGGAAGGTCTGGTGATCAAGCTGAACAGCATCAATGATCAGGTCGACAAACTGCAATTGGACGGCGTCATCATGGCCCGTGCCGAAGAACCCGACTTTACCGTTTCAGACTCGGTCAGTGACTGGAAATCCAACCTGAAGAAAAGCTGGGCCAGCTTCAGTGATAACTTTGTGACGGTACGCCGTCGCGACGGTAATGTAGAGGCATTGTTATCGCCCCAGCAGCACTGGTATTTAAGCGAGAACCTGAAAGGCAAGCTGCTGCAGGCACAGCTGGCAGTGTATCGCGAGCAGCAGGAAATTTACGACAGCTCTTTAGCCCAGTCCAAACAGTGGCTGCAGGATTACTTTGCCGATGACAGCGTGCGCCAGTTTATGCTCGAGCAGCTCGACACACTGAGCGGGCAGCAGATCAAGGTGGACTATCCCGAGCAATTCGCCGCTCAAGAGAGCTTAAAGCAACTGCTGGATGACAGACTGCAACGTCTGCTAACCGGCCAGTAAGGGGAAGTCTATGATCCGTCTTGCGATTATCATCGTCATCCTGGCCGCCGGCCTTATTATTGGCCCGGATATTACGGGCCAGCAGGGTTACGTGCTATTGGCCGCTGGTGATTACACCATTGAAACCACGGCCACGGTATTTCTGGTCGCCATCGTCTTGTTTTACGCATTGCTGCTGTTTATCGAATGGTTGCTGGGCCGCATTTTTGGCATAGGACACAAAACCCGTAACTGGTTTGTGGGCCGCCGCCGCCGCAAGGCCCTCAATTATACCCAGAGTGGCATGCAGGCTCTGGTAGCCGAAGACTATGCCGCCGCCGAAAAAATGCTGTTAAAGGGTACCAAGGGTAACGATCTGGCATTGCTCAACTACCTGAATGCCGCCACCGCAGCCCAGGCACTGGGCCACGACGCCAAGCGCGATGATTATTTGCGCCTGGCCCACGAGCACAATCCGGGTGCCGGTCTGGCAGTAGGCCTGACACAAACCCGCCTGCAATATCAGCAGGGCCAGTTTGAGCTCGCGCTGGCCGGTGTACAGCAACTGGAGCAAGAGTACGGCAGCCATCCCGCCCTGCTCAAGTTACAGAAAGACGTATACCTTGCCACCGGTAAATGGCCGGAGCTGATGACCACCCTGGATGCCTTGGCAAGCCAGGAGCTGATCGAGGCTGACGAACAGGAAACGCTGAAACAGCAAGCCTATGCCGGCTGGTTTGACAGCGCCGCCAATACCGATGGCAGCGCCGGCCTGATCACTCTGTGGCAGGGTTTGTCTCGTAAAGAAAAGTATCAGCCCGAGATTCTGGTGCCATTATGCGATCGCCTGATTGCCCTTAAGGCCCACCAGGAAGCACAACAGCTGTTGCTGGATGGTTTGAGCAAGAAATCCGATCCGCGACTGCTGGCCTGCATGACGCAACTACAGCTTAACGACTATCACCCGCTGCTGACCCTGCTGGAGAAGAAAGCGAAAAAAGAGTCGTCAGCCGAGCTGCACTCCACCCTGGGTCAGCTATACCTCAAGGACAACAAGCCAGAGCAGGCCGAACAACACCTGCAGCAAGCCATCGCCCTGCAACCCAGCGCCGGTGACTATATTCTGCTGGCCGGTCTGGCCGAGCAACGCAAAGATGTGAATCAGGCCAACGATTACTATCGCCACAGCCTGGCACTGGCTTCCTGAGGTTATTGTTGCCCTTACGAAAAAGGAGCCTTGCGGCTCCTTTTTTTAGTCTTTATACAACTTGATCAGCGTGGCGGGATCCCGCTCCAGGTAGCCTTTGCTGCCATGTTGGCGCATCAGTTGTGCCGCCAGGCCGGACATGGGCGTGGCACTGCCCTGGCGCTGGCTTTGTGCTACCGCCATATCCAGGTCTTTCAACAGGGTGCGCACGTGCCACTTGGGGTCAGGATCCGACTCGTCAGCCATTAACGGCCCCGTGATCTGCATCGGCTTGGAATCGGCAAAACCACCGGCCAGTGCTTCGGGAATTTTATCGGCTTCCACGCCACAGGCCTTGGCCAGCGCCATCATCTCGGCCAGCACCATCAGGTTGCAGCCCACTATCATCTGGTTACAGACTTTGGTCACCTGTCCGGCACCAATAGGCCCCATGTGGGTAGCGCGCTGCGACAAGGGCGCCAGCATGGGCCGAATACGCTCAATATCCGCCGCTTCACCACCACACATGATGGCCAGGCTGCCTGCCTCGGCACCGGCAACCCCACCGGATACCGGTGAGTCGACCCAATTCATGCCACAGGCATCTTTTAACTTGGCGGCAAACTCCCGGGTCGCTTGCGGGTCCGAGCTGGAAAAGTCCACCAGCAACTGACCGGCCTGGCCAAACTCGGCCACGCCGCCGGCACCGAATACCACATCTTCCACCACGGCGGTATTGGCCAGGCACAAGAGCACTACATCCACCTGCTCGACCAGCTCGCCGATGCTGTCGGCCACGGTCGCGCCGGCGGCTTTCACGTCGACCAGCTTGTCCGCACTGCGGTTCCAGACCGAGACGTCAAAACCGGCTTGCAGCAAACGCTGCGTCATCGGCTTGCCCATGAGTCCTATTCCGATAAAGCCCAGCTTCATGTTTTCTCCCTGTTTATATATTTCCAATATTCTTGATAACTCACACCCGCAGACAGTCCAAGGCGACTTTATATATAAAAGTCGCGTCCACTATGTTAAAACACACAAAAAGAATAATAAACGTCCAAAATCGCCATACAAAAGACAATTTTATACGAAAAAATCCAAAAAAGGGGATTCAGGCGCTATTAACACAAAAAACCATATGTTAAGCTTGCGCACAGCACATCTTATAAATACCAGAAATCAAATGGAAAGTCAGATCAATAGCCAAGCCGAGCAAACATACGGCTACGGGTCCGATCGCTCCTGGCTGGCCCGCCTGCAGCTGAAGCTGGAAGCCGATAGCAGTGGACACACACGACTTAAAAACCTCGAATTTGAAGGTCCTTTACGGATCCAGCGCCCCTTTTATCCAGAAGGTGGGGTCTGTCATCTTTATCTGCTGCATCCTCCTGGTGGCATCGTCTCTGGCGACAAACTCTCGATCTCCGCGTTCGGAACCTCCGGCAGCCAATCACTGTTGACCACCCCATCCGCAGGCAAAATCTATGGCCGCGACAGCGACGGTGTTGTTCAGGGTCAATCCGTTCGACTGCATGTGGAAAACGGTGCCGAATGTGAATGGCTGCCCCAGGAGACCATTGTTTATCGCGGCGCCAATGCCGTACTGGACACCCAGGTTGAACTCACCGGCTCGGCGCGTTTCATCGGCTGGGATCTGGTCTGCCTTGGTCGCCCCGCCGCCGGTGAAGTCTTCGATAGCGGTCGCCTGGATCAACATATTAGAGTATGGCGTGATGGCCGTCTGCAACTGAACGAACGGCTGCAGCTGGAAGGCAACTCGGCGCTGCGCACGAGCCGCGCTGGGCTGAACAATAATAATGTGTTCGGCACCCTGCTTGCCGTAGGCGAACAATGGAACAGCGCCTTGCTTGATGCTCTGCGCTCCCGGCTAGCCGCCCCCGATTTTACCGTAACAGAACGCCTGGGCGTTTTACTGGTGCGCTATCTTGGTGATGACATGAATCGTTGCCGAGATGGTATGTGGCAAGCCTGGGGGCTTATTCGCCCCGAGCTGATGGCTCGCCCAGCCTGTATTCCCCGGATCTGGCTGACTTAAGGAGACTACGATGGAACTCAGCCCAAGAGAAAAAGACAAGCTGTTGTTGTTTACTGCCGGCCTGCTTGCAGAACGTCGCCTGGCAAAAGGTCTCAAATTAAACTACCCCGAATCGGTCGCTTATCTATCGGCAGCCATCATGGAAGGCGCTCGCGAAGGCCGCACCGTGGCTGAGCTGATGGGCGCTGGCCGTAACTGGCTGAGCCGTGAACAAGTCATGGATGGGGTGCCCGAGCTGATCAAAGACGTCCAGGTGGAAGCAACCTTTCCCGACGGTACCAAGCTGGTCACGTTGCATAACCCCATTCAATAAGACAGGAGCCATCTCATGATTCCGGGAGAATACAGGCTGGCAGAAGGTGACATCAGCCTTAACGAAGGCCGAAAGCGTATCACCCTGACGGTAGCAAACACTGGTGACAGACCCATACAGGTAGGTTCACATTATCATTTTGCCGAGGTCAACTCGGCCTTAAAGGTAGATCGCGAGCAGGCCATGGGATATCGACTCGATATCGCAGCTGGCACCGCTATTCGTTTCGAGCCTGGCCAGGAGCGTCCTGTACAACTGGTCGCCGTGGGCGGCCGGCGTCATATCTATGGCTTCAGCGGCGCCGTAATGGGCCCGCTCCCGGGAGAAGATAATGAGTAAAATCAGTCGTTCCGCCTATGCGGACATGTTTGGACCCACCACTGGCGATCAGGTACGCCTGGGCGATACCGAACTGTGGATTCAAGTAGAAAAAGATTACACCAACTACGGCGAAGAAGTGAAATTCGGCGGCGGTAAAGTTATCCGTGACGGTATGGGCCAAAGCCAGTTGTGTAGCGATCAGGTGGTTGATACCGTGATTACCAACGCCTTGATCCTGGACCACTGGGGCATCGTCAAGGCCGATATCGGCCTTAATAAAGGCCGCATAGCGGCGATTGGCAAGGCGGGTAACCCGGATATTCAAGACGGGGTGACGATCAACATAGGCCCGAGCACAGAAGTCATTGCTGCTGAAGGCATGATAGTAACGGCGGGTGGCGTAGATACCCACATCCATTATATTGCGCCCCAGCAGGTCGACGAAGCCTTGTGTTCAGGTCTCACCACCATGGTTGGCGGCGGTACGGGCCCGGCTACCGGCAGCAAGGCGACCACTTGTACTCCCAGCCCCTGGCACATAGCTCGCATGCTGCAGGCGACCGATGGTCTGCCAATGAATTTCGGTTTTCTGGGCAAGGGGAACGCCAGCAAGCCTGAACCCCTGCGCGAGCAGATCGAAGCCGGCGCAATAGGCCTCAAGCTGCATGAAGACTGGGGCTCGACGCCGCAGGCAATCGATACTTGTCTGTCCGTAGCAGAAGAGTACGATGTTCAGGTAGCTATTCACTCCGATACTCTCAATGAATCAGGCTTTGTGGAAGATACCATAGGGGCGTTCAAAAACCGGGTGATCCACACCTACCATACCGAGGGTGCCGGGGGCGGTCATGCGCCGGATATTATCAAGGCGTGCAGCATGTCAAACGTGCTGCCATCGTCAACCAATCCGACCAAGCCTTATACGGTTAACACCGTAGACGAACACCTGGATATGCTGATGGTTTGTCATCACCTGGATCCCAATATTCCAGAAGATGTTGCCTTTGCCGATTCGCGTATCCGTAAAGAAACCATTGCCGCCGAAGATATTCTTCACGATCTGGGCGTCATTTCCATGATGTCATCAGACAGCCAGGCCATGGGTCGGGTGGGCGAAGTGGTCTGCCGCACATGGCAGACAGCCCACAAGATGAAGCTCCAGCGCGGCCTGCTGCCTGAAGATGAAGCTTTGGGTTGCGACAATTTCCGCGCCAAGCGTTATGTGGCCAAGTACACCATCAACCCCGCCCTGGCTCATGGTATTGCGCATGAGGTAGGCTCGATAGAAGCAGGCAAGCTGGCAGACCTGATATTGTGGCAGCCGGCTTTCTTTGGCATCAAGCCCGCCTTGATCATCAAGGGTGGCCTGATTGCTTACGCCCCCATGGGCGATATCAATGGTTCCATACCCACGCCGCAACCTGTGCATTACAGACCCATGTACGGTGCCTTGCATAACGGCGCGACACAAACCTGTCTGACCTTTGTCAGTCAGGCGGCGATCGACAACGGTGTTGCCGAAAAGCTGAAATTGGAGCGCCGACTGGTCGCCTGCAAGGGCACGCGCACCATACGCAAGGAAGACATGATCCACAACAACGTGACACCAGAGTTGGAAGTGGATGCTCAAACCTATGAAGTGCGCTGCAACGGTGAACTATTGAGCTGCGAGCCACTGGACAAGCTGCCCCTGGCTCAGCTGTACATGTTGTTCTGATCGGGAGTCAATGGATGTTACGAATTACCCAAAATCTGGGCCAAAGCGAACAACAGGCCGAAGATCGGCTGATTTTACCTTTTGATTTACGTCAGAAGGGACGTTTTCGCGCCACCAGCGAGCAAGGACTGGAACTGGGACTGTTTCTGGATCGCGGCCAGGTACTGGCCGAAGGCGACAAGTTGCAGACCGAATATGGTCGCGTATTCGAGGTTATCGCCCAGGATGAGCCGGCAGTGACCGCTTACGCATCAAGCTGGCCCGAGTTTGCCCGTGCCTGCTATCATCTGGGCAACCGCCATGTCACCTTGCAGCTGGGGGATTGCTGGCTGCGGTTTCCTCCCGATCATGTACTGGAACACCTGGCCGAGCATCTGGGTCTGAGATTGGAGCGGGGCCAGGCGCCCTTCCATCCTGAATCGGGAGCCTATCACGGACACGGCAGCAGTCACGACCATGACCATGATCACCACCATGACCACTGAGCCTTGCCAGACCGAACAACTGCTGGCCTTGTTACATCTGTCCAGTCCGGCGCTGCCCATCGGCGCCTTTTCCTACTCCAGCGGTCTGGAGTCGGCTATCGAGCTGGGCTGGATAAAAGACGAAGCCGATCTGAAAGAGTGGCTGGAACAGGTACTGCAAGGGATGGCCTGGCTGGATCTGCCTGTATTGTTACGGCTGTCCGCCGCTCGAGAGCAGGGCGATCAGGAAAAGCAGCTCTACTGGAGCGACTACCTGAGAGCCAGCCGTGAAACCTACGAATTGCTGTTCGAGGACGAACAACAGGCGGTAGCCTTGATCCGGTTGTTAAAGGGTCAGCATCTGGATGTATCCAGCCTGCCACCCAATCCGGCTTTTATGGCGGTTTACAGTCTGGCCGCCGAACACTGGGGGCTATCTGCCCGCTGGGCGGCACTGGGCTGGTTATGGGGATGGCTTGAAAATCAGCTGTCTGTGGCCAGTAAAACCCTGCCTTTGGGGCAGACGGCAGCCCAGCGGCTGCTGCTGGCACTCAAGCCACAGCTGGTTGAGATGCTGGCCATAGCCGCCGAACTGGATGACTCGCAGTTGGGGCTGAGCCTGCTTGGTCAGGTTCAGGCCAGTTGCCTGCATGAAACACAATATTCACGTTTATTTCGGAGTTAATCATGTCAACACAATGTTTGCGTGTCGGAGTGGGCGGTCCCGTCGGCTCTGGCAAGACAGCACTATTACGCCAGCTCTGCAAGGCCCTGCGCCAGCACTATAATCTGGCCGTGGTCACCAACGATATCTACACCAAAGAAGATGCCGAGTTTCTGCTGCGCAACGAAGCGTTGAGCGAAGATCGCATCATGGGCGTGGAAACCGGTGGGTGCCCGCACACCGCCATCCGCGAAGATGCTTCCATGAACCTGGCGGCGATCGATACCTTGCAAGAGCGTCATCCCGATCTGGAGCTGGTATTGGTGGAAAGCGGCGGTGACAACCTGTCTGCCACCTTCAGCCCCGAGCTGTCGGATCTGACGCTGTATGTCATCGACGTCTGCGCAGGCGACAAGATCCCGCGTAAAGGCGGCCCAGGCATTACCAAATCGGATCTGTTAATCATCAACAAGACAGATCTGGCGCCTATGGTTAACGCCTCGCTGGAAATCATGGACAGAGATGCCCGCAAGATGCGTGGCGAAAAACCGTTCGTATTTGCCAACCTGATCCGCGGCGATGGCCTGGAAACAATCATTAATTTTATCCAGCAGCAGGGCATGTTACGTCCTCTGCCCGAAAACTTTACCCTGGAAGGAGTACAAGAATGATCAAGAAGACCCTGACCGCCCTGGTGGCAATGACTCCAGCGCTGGCTTTGGCGCACCCTGGTCATGGTGAACACAGCCTGACCTCGGGCTTTATGCATCCATTGCTGGGCTGGGATCACCTGCTGGCCATGGTAGCGGTCGGTATGCTGATGGTTGCCAACCGCGACCGTTCGGCCTGGCAGCTACCCCTGGCGTTCATCGGCTTCATGCTGTTGGGTGCCATCGCGGGTATCGGCGGCCTGGCTCTGCCCGGCGTTGAAATCGGCATCGTCTTTTCGCTGCTGGTACTGGGCATGATGCTGGCCACCGGCCGCAGCGGCCATGTGATGCTGGCCACGGGTCTGTGCGCCCTGTTCGGCCTGTTCCATGGCAATGCCCACGGCCTGGAACTGCCAGCCAATAACTCTGCAATCAGCTACATTGCCGGCTTCCTGCTGGCCACTGGCTTGTTGCACGGTGCCGGCTGGTTGACTGCGGCTCGCATCAAGAGCACCCTCATCAAGGGTAGCGGCGCCATCATAGTGGGTGCCGGTTTATTAGCGGCTTTCTAAACAGAACGCAGGCTAAAAAAAAGCGCCGATTCAATCGGCGCTTTTTTTATGTTCCTATTTCACCTTCTCGTTTGCTCTAGTGAGCCAAAAAGAACTGATACGCAGGATCCTGGGTGACATCGTCCCAACGATAGCCCAGTTCGGCCAGATGTTGCTCGAAAGACGCCAGGTCGGTATCGGGCAACTCGAAGGCACAGAGTACGCGGCCAAATTCGGCACCATGGTTACGGTAGTGAAACAGACTGATGTTCCAGTGCGTGCCCAGGGTATGCAAAAATCGCATCAAGGCACCGGGCTGTTCGGGGAAGCGGAAGCTGTATAACCGCTCGTGCAATGGCTTAGGTGGGCGCCCTCCCACCATGTAGCGCACATGAGACTTGGCCAGATCGTTATCCGTCATATTGGCCACCGGATACCCGGCCTGCTCCAGTTCCATCATGATCTGGGTCAGCTCTCGATCGCCATCAACAAGACGCACCGATACCAGCAGTGCGGCCTTGTCTTCCGACGAGTAGCGATAGTTGAACTCGGTCACCATGCGATTGCCGAGCACTTCGCAGAATTCCAGAAAGGCTCCCTTGCGCTCGGGAATGGTCACCGCCAGCACTCCTTCCCGCTTTTCGCCCAGCTCGCAGCGCTCGGAAACATAACGCAGAGAATGGAAGTTGACGTTGGCACCACTGAGCACCGCCGCCATGCGAGCATGCTTGTAATCACCGGCCTGGCTGTACTTCTTCAGCCCCGCCAGCGACAGCGCACCCGACGGCTCGGCGATGGCACGAGTGTCCTCGAAAATATCCTTGAGCGCGGCACAGATTTCGTCCGAACTCACGGTGATCACGCCATCAAGATATTGCTGACAAAGGCGGAAGGTTTCGGTACCCATGCGCTTGACCGCCACCCCGTCGGCAAACATGCTGACCCGATCCAGAGTGACAATCTCACCGGCCTTGAGTGCGGCATTCAAACAGGCTGAACCTTCGGCCTCAACGCCAATCACCTTGACCTGAGGCAACAGCTGCTTGATATACACGGACACACCCGCCGCCAGGCCACCGCCACCCACAGGGACAAACACATGGGTCAGGCGAGTATCCTGCTCCAGCAATTCCCGCCCTATGGTGCCCTGGCCGGCAATCACGTCTTCGTCATCAAAGGGCGGGATCAGGGTCAGATTATGTTGCTGCGCCAGCTCCAGACAATGGCCGTAGGCCTCATCGAAGTTATTGCCATGCAAGATCACCTTGCCACCGAACCGACGCACCGATTCGACCTTGATATCGGGGGTGACCACCGGCATCACTATGGTGGCGTCTATGCCCAGTTTGGCGGCCGAAAGAGCCACCCCCTGGGCATGGTTGCCCGCCGAGGCAGCGATTACCCCGGCCTGCTGCTGCTCTGCGCTAAGCTGAGCAATTTTGTTGTAGGCACCCCGTAACTTGAAAGAATGCACAGGTTGCATGTCTTCCCGCTTGAGCGATACCGAATGCCCCAACCGCTCGGAAATTTTCTTGAGCGGCGACAAAGGCGTTACCCGTGCTGCCTCATAAACCGGAGACAACAGGATCTGGCGTAAGTATTCGCTCGCAGAGCGTAATGCGGCGGCTTCTTTCAATGCCGGTTGTGCCATATTTATCCCCCCAGCTTGCTGATGTCGCGTACCGCACCTTTATCAGCACTGGTGGCCAGTGAGGCATACGCGCGCAATGAGAATGACACTTCGCGCTGACGATCCAGCGGACGCCATCCCTGCTCACCCTTGGCATCCATCACTTCACGGCGGGCTGCCAGTTCGGCTTCAGATACGTCCAGTACTATGCTGCGTCCCGGAATATCGATATCGATGATGTCACCGTTTTGCACCAGACCTATGGTACCGCCACTGGCGGCTTCTGGAGAAACATGACCAATAGACAAGCCAGAGGTACCGCCAGAGAAGCGACCGTCGGTGATCAGTGCGCATTTGGTGCCCAGGCCCATCGACTTCAGGTAGGTAGTGGGGTAGAGCATTTCCTGCATACCCGGGCCGCCTTTAGGGCCTTCGTAGCGGATGACTACTACATCGCCGGCTTTCACTTCGCCACCCAGAATCCCTTCTACCGCCGTGTCCTGACTCTCATAGATACGGGCCGGACCACGGAACACCAGGTTGTCGTCGGACACACCGGCAGTCTTAACGATACAACCGTCAACGGCCAGGTTACCGGCTAACACCGCCAAACCACCTTCCTGGCTATAGGCGTGCTCCAGGCTGCGGATACATCCTTCGGCACGGTCATCGTCCAGGGTCGGCCAACGACAGTCCTGACTGAAGGCCTTGGTGGTGCGAATACCGGCGGGGCCGGCACGGAACATGGTTTTCACCGCTTCGTCTTCGGTTACCATCACATCATACTTGGCCAGCTGTTCGGCCAGGGTCATGCCCATGACGGTTGGCAAGTCGGTATGCAGCAAACCGGCGCGATCCAGCTCACCCAGGATGCCCATGACACCACCGGCTCTGTGTACGTCTTCCATGTGATACTTGGGCGTTGAGGGTGCCACTTTACACAGCTGGGGCACCTTGCGTGACAAGGTGTCTATGTCGTCCATGGTGAAGTCGACGTCCGCCTCGTGCGCGGCAGCCAGCAGGTGCAGTACGGTATTGGTAGAGCCGCCCATGGCCACATCCAGCACCATGGCATTCTCGAATGCCGCCTTGCTGGCAATGGAGCGTGGCAAGGCCGAGGCGTCATCCTGTTCATAATAACGCTTGGTCAGCTCGACGATACGATGACCGGCCGACTTGAACAACTGCTCCCGATCGGCGTGGGTGGCCAGCAGAGAACCATTGGCAGGCTGAGACAGGCCCAAGGCTTCGGTCAGGCAGTTCATGGAGTTGGCGGTAAACATGCCGGAACAGGAACCACAGGTCGGGCAGGCGCTGCGCTCAACTTGTTCGCTCTGGGAATCGGACACGGTAGGATCGGCACCCTGCACCATGGCATCCACCAGATCCAGCTTGATGATTTGATCCGACAGTTTGGTCTTGCCGGCTTCCATGGGTCCACCGGACACGAAAATCACCGGAATATTCACCCGCAGCGCCGCCATCAGCATGCCGGGGGTGATTTTGTCACAGTTGGAAATACAGACCATGGCATCGGCACAGTGCGCATTCACCATGTATTCCACCGAGTCGGCAATGAGATCACGACTGGGCAGGCTGTACAGCATGCCGCCATGACCCATGGCGATACCGTCATCTACAGCTATGGTATTGAATTCTTTGGCCACACCACCGGCAGCTTCAATTTCACGCGCCACCAGCTGGCCCATGTCTTTCAGGTGCACGTGGCCGGGAACAAACTGGGTAAAGGAGTTAACCACCGCAATAATCGGCTTGCCGAAGTCACCTTCGGTCATGCCGGTGGCACGCCACAGGGCGCGGGCGCCGGCCATGTTACGGCCGTGAGTAGTGGTGGCGGAACGATACTTTGGCATTCTAAAATTCCTAACAAGGTGAGTAACACAGGCGTCATCGACGAGGCGACGCCTATCTCTAAAATTAAAATATAGCTTTAAGCGGTCAGCTAAAGACAAACACAAGACTGAGAGCGGCTCAGCACTTTTTTCTTAACTGATAGCTGACAGCTTAAAGCTTATAGCTGCCATTTAGGCTGTTTTTTTTAGCGGTTGTTTCAACGCTTGTACTTGAACCAGAGTCACGTCCATGAGTTTTTCCAGTTGGCGGCTTAAATGAACAATGGGTCTGTCACTGGTGACCATCATGTTAATGATAAGGCCCAGACCGTTATTCAAGGTAGACATGTCCATCTCATCGACCCGAAAGCCACGATGGCGAGTCAGGCGAAGCACCCTTTCGAGTACTTCCGGGCGAAACTGGGCGGCTATCTGCAATTGATACTGGTTCATGCTTTTTTCTCCATCATCTGGTCGTTGGCAACGCCGGGCGGCACCAGTGGCCAGACGTTTTCTTGCTCAGAAATGCGTACATGCAATAAATAGGCGGTATCGGCCGCCAGCATGCGTTGTATGGCAGGCTCCACATCGGCCTTGCGGGTAATGGTTTCACCCGGAATGTTGAAGGCGGCGGCCATGGCCACGAAGTCGGGGTTATCGGTAAGAATGGTTTCACTGTAACGGCCGTCGAAGAACAGCTCCTGCCACTGGCGCACCATGCCCAGACGCTGATTGTCGAGCAGCACCATTTTTACCGGCAGTTGTGCGCGCTTGAGAGTACCCAGCTCCTGTACGTTCATCATGAAAGAACCATCGCCCGAGACCAGTACCGACTCGTCTTGGGGGCGCGCCAACTTGGCACCAATGGCGGCAGGCAAGCCAAAGCCCATGGTCCCCAGGCCCGAGCTGCTCAGGTGGTTGCGCGGGCTGGTAAAGCGCATGTGCTGAGCCACCCACATCTGGTGCTGACCGACGTCACAACTGACCATGGCACTGTCCTGCAGGGCTTCACTCAACTGCTTGAGCATCAGGGGCGCATAGATGGCCTCGCCGGGGTGATCGTAACGCCAGCCGTGATCGGCCTTGAGAGCCTTGCAGTGTTGGCGCCAGTCATCAATATCCAGCCGGTCATTGCCGCTCAACTTTTTGTTCACCAACACGGGAAGTACGGTGGCCAGCTCGGCATCTATGCTCACCTGAGCGTGGCGTACCTTGCCAAATTCGGCGGCGTCTTTATCCAAATGGATAACCTTGGCATTCACGGCAAAGGCATCCAGCTTGCCGGTCACCCGGTCGTCAAAGCGGGCCCCGACCACCAACAGAAGATCACTCTGCTGAACAGCTAGATTGGCGGCTTTTGTACCGTGCATGCCCAGCATGCCTAAAAACAGTTCATCGTCCGGATCCAGAGTGCCAATGCCCTTGAGTGTAGTCACCATGGGAATCCCGGTTTGCTTGGCAAAAGCACGTAATTCTGTGACCGCATTGGCCATGCCTACGCCTCCGCCCACATATAAAACCGGCTGCTTGGCGTCGGCCAGCAACACCTGGGCTTGCGCCAGGGCATCCTTGTCCAGAGGATTGGGATCGGTATTGAAAACCGGCGTTGCCTTAGGCTCAACCAGTGCCACCTGTATGTTTTTCGGCACATCGATCAACACCGGACCCGGGCGGCCGGAACGCGCCACTTCAAAGGCTTCGGCAATCACGGCACCCAAATCTTCAACATTTTCGACCAGATAGGAATGCTTGGTGCAGGACAGCGACATACCCAGTACGTCCACTTCCTGAAACGCATCGGTGCCAATGGCCGCCATAGGTACCTGCCCGGTAATGGCCACCAAGGGGATGGAATCGAGCATGGCATCGGCCAGACCGGTGATCAGGTTGGTTGCGCCCGGGCCTGACGTGGCCATACAGACACCAACCTGACCACTGGCTCTGGCATAGCCCACTGCTGCCAATGCGGCGGCCTGCTCATGGCGACACAGCAGGTGATCGACTCCGCCGTCGTACAGGGCATCGTAGAGCGGCATAATGGCACCGCCGGGGTAGCCGAAGATCTGGGTTACTCCCTGTTGTTTTAATGTCTGAACAATATACTGTGCGCCATTCATTTTGTTGCCGTCCCTCTGTTGCCGCCAAATCCAGTTAAAAAAAAACCCCCGAGCGATGTGCTCGGGGGTTTTACGTTTCGTCTGCCGGTGATGTTACGTATCGTCAGACCAAAGTACCCCGAGCGGAGATTTAATAATCACCACTAGGACCACAATAATGTTGACGAAACGTGCAATTAAATTCATATCACCGATCACTCAATAGGGTGCCGAGCCAGAACGTTCGACTCAAGCTTGCCTATACAACTAGCATGATGAACTAGACTAGACAAGACTTTCTTGATCACAAAAGCAAAAAACGTCTTGAAGAAGCAACAAAAAGACAGCTTAAAACACTAAAAAACATTCACTATAAAAAATAAAATATTAGGGAGACCGGGATGTCACTCGCCGTTGTTTTTGCACGAGCCAGTCTGGGTGTGGCAGCGCCTCTGGTGACCGTGGAAGCTCACCTCGCCAATGGCCTGCCCGCCTTCAACATCGTTGGTTTGCCGGAAACCACTGTCAAGGAAGCGCGGGATAGAGTACGCAGCGCACTGTTGAATTCCGGTTTTGAATTTCCCGCACGGCGTATTACCGTCAATCTGGCTCCGGCGGACTTGCCAAAAGACGGCGGCCGCTTCGATTTGCCCATTGCCATCGCCATTCTGGCCGCCTCGGAGCAAATCCCCACCACTCAGCTCAAGCAACTGGAATTTTTAGGTGAATTGGCGCTAACCGGGGCTCTACGCCAGATAAAAGGCGCCCTGCCTGCGGTGCTGGCGGCGCGAGACAACGAACGGCAACTGATATTGCCCGAGGCGAATAATCACGAAGCCGGTGTCATTCAGCCCTGCCCGGCACGACTGGCCCCTCATCTGTTGGCCATTACCGCCTGGTTAAGAGAACAGGGAGAATTGGCAACCCCCGACCCCATCACCGCACAAGAGCCGGAGCATATTGCCGATTTATGTGATGTTATCGGCCAGGAAGGTGGCAAACGTGCATTGGAAATAGCCGCGGCTGGCGAGCATAACCTGTTGCTGCTAGGCCCGCCCGGCACAGGTAAAAGCATGCTGGCGAGCCGACTGCCCGGCTTGCTGCCTCCCATGAGTGAAGCTGAAGCCTTGGAAATAGCGGCAATCAGGTCCATCAGCGGCGTAAACCTGGATCCCCACAACTGGCGCTTGCGTGCCTTTCGCCAACCCCATCACTCTTCTTCTGCGGTGGCGCTGGTGGGTGGCGGCAGTTACCCCAAACCCGGAGAAATTTCTTTGGCTCACAACGGCGTATTGTTTCTCGATGAAATGACCGAATTTGAGCGCAGGGTATTGGACGCACTGCGCGAGCCCCTTGAAACCAGCTACATATCCATTGCTCGCGCAGCCCATAGCGTGACTTTCCCTGCCCGCTTTCAGTTGATTGGTGCCATGAATCCCAGCCCTTGCGGCCATTACCAGGATGGCTACAGTCGCAGTTCGTCAGAACAAATACTGCGCTATCTCAATAAGATATCCGGGCCGTTTCTGGACAGATTTGACTTGTCGGTGGAAATTCCTCTGCTCGCCCCCGGAGAGCTCAGCCGCAAGCGGGCCAAGGCAGAAGGCTCGGCACATGTAAGGCAAAGAGTACTGGCAGCCAGGGAGCAACAACTGAAACGAGCCGGTAAAACCAATGCCAGACTCAGCGCCTCGGAACTCGAGCAGTTTTGTCCGCTGTCGCAAGCCGACGCGGAGTTTCTGGAGCAGGCACTGCACAGAATGAAACTGTCCATTCGTGCCTGGCACAAGTTGATCAGGGTCGCCAGAACCATAGCCGATCTGGAGCACGCAGAAAAAATTGGCCGCCAACATTTAATAGAGGCTTTGGGTTATCGCGCCATGGACCGCTTAATACAGCAACTGCAATCGTGATTAACTGATAAGCTGCTATAACTAAATAGAGAGCCTTGGTAAGAAGGAGTATTCGATGAAAAGTGCAAAGGAATTTGCCGTCTGGCTTCACGACCGCTTTAAAGATGTACCGGATGGGGTCTACCTCAGCAGAGAGGACATCACCAGCCTGTCCAACAGACAACATTTCAGCCAGGAGTTTGTGACAGATATTCATTATGAATTGACGTTAAAAGGGATGGGATTTGTAGCCGGTAATCACAGGGACAAGTTTTACTTATTTCACTTACCAGAGACTTATTGGCAGCAACAAGAAGAAGCACATCAGGAAAGTCATCATTCCAATGTACACATCATAACCAAGCAGCACACATCCTGATGAACCAGAAGTTGGCCCACGACATGCTCCGTGGGCCCCTTCTTTATTTAAGAGACAGCAGGTATTCCACTACCTGGTAAAAACGCTCTTCCGAGCCAATTTCACTCATGTTCAATTCATATTTATCTTTTACAATGATGGTTGGAGTGCCGTGTACCTCGAAGCGCTCAGTCAGCTTGTCGTACTGGGCAACCATGCCATTAAGCGCAAAGCTGTTGATCACGCCATCAAAGTCCTTTTCTGCTACGCCATTGGCGATAAACACCGCCTTGATGTCAGCCAGATCGTTCGGCATTTTTTTCTGGCGATGAATACGATCAAACATCACCGGAGTCAGCTGCTCCTCAACCTTAAGTAACTCGGCCGCGCCAAATGCACGCTGCAATACCGGGCCCATCTCTCTACCGAGAAAAGACACAGGTACTTTTTTCAATACCAAATCGGGTACACGCTGTTCCAGCTTGCTCATCAATGGCTGAAAACTATAACAATGCGGGCACACATAAGAGAAAAACTCGGTAACAACCGGCTTGCTGCTGGCCGTCTCCTGAACCACCTTGTATTCAACTCCCTCTTTAAATTCGGGGGCGGCGCTGACCAGTGGAGCCATCAGCATGGCAAACAAGACAAATATGTACTTTTTCATAAACAATCCCATTCAATAAGAGCTGGCTCACGTTAAATAATCAGTTCCAAGAGGTCAAGGACAAAGGTGCAGCATCGAGATGTTGTAACTGTTCTGCCAATACACCTACCTGCTGCTGCCAATATTCTTCGGTGTTAAACCAGGGGAAATTAAGCACAAATGCTGGATCGGACCAGCGAGCGGCCAGCCACGCCATATAGTTAACGATACGCATGGCTCTCAGTGGCTCGATTAATGCCAGCTCGGAACTATCAAACTCACGTATATTTTCATAACCCGCCAGTAGCGTATCCAGCTGAATCAGCTGCTCCTGCCGACTACCGCTGAGCATCATCCACAAGTCCTGTACCGCAGGCCCGGTGCGGCAATCATCGAAATCCAGTAACCAGGGGCCGTCATTCCACAGTACATTACTGGCATGACAGTCGCAGTGAATCGCCAGCTGTTGCCTGGGATGATATAAAGCAGATGCTCTGTCTATTACCGCATCCAGCTGCTTGAAGAATGCGCTACTCAACTTTTTGGGGATCTCTGCCTTTTGCTGCAACACGGCTCTTGCACGCAACAAGTAGTCTTCCGTTGTCAGCTGAGGGCGATGATTAAGCGTGATTCTCTCTCCCACCTGATGCAACCGTGCTATCTGCTCGCCAAAGGCTTCCAGCTGGTCCAGGTTATCAGCCTCAAGCTGGCGACCGGAGAGGGCTGGCCATACAGCAAACAGCATATTGTTGTACGCAAAAATACTGTTCTGCTCCCGCTTGATGGGCACGGCAACGCGAACACCGGCTTTCGCCGAGGCGAACAGGAAATCATGTTCTTCCTGAATTTGTTGGCGGCTCCAACGCTGAGGCCGATAGAACTTGGCAACCAGGGCGCCGTCGGTATCGCTTTTAAAGCGATACACCCGATTTTCATAGCTGTTTAATGCCATCAGTCCGGAGTCGACATGAATACCCACACTCATTAGGGCGTCGGCTATCGCATCGGGGGTCAGTTGATAATAATTCATAACCATCCAAAAAAAGACCGTAGCCAACAGCTACGGTCTGGGTTTTTCATTTACCGAGAATATCAGTTAATAGGGCTGAAGAACTTACTCTTGTTACGCAAGGTCGCCTTGGGATCATCCTGATCAAGCCCGGTATGGGTAATGACGAAAGTGATATCCGTTACCGGATCCGGCAGTAGATATGAATCTGCAGCCAGGCTAATCGGCAAACTCAGGATTTCTCCACCACGAATAACCACTTCTTGGGGGCCAATCCAGTTTGCGTCTTCCAACCCTTCCACATTCAAACGGTAGGTTTCGGTATCCAGCGTCTTGTTCATGATTTTCATGGTATAGGTATTTTCTATCAGACCTTCGTTGGTTTCCCGATATAGCTGGTTACGGTCGCGGATAATTTCAATACCCATCGGCATGATGCTTGAGGCCATATAAACAAACGCCGCCACCATGAGCGCCATGACGATGCCGTAACCAATCAGCTTGGGACGAGCCACATGAGTAACCTTGTGTCGCAACTTATGCTCAGTGGTATAGCTGATCAAACCGCGCTCATAACCCATACGATCCATGGTCTGATCACAGGCATCGACACAGGCACCGCAGTTAATACACTCATATTGCAGACCATCGCGAATATCGATACCCGCCGGACAAACCTGTACACACAGATTGCAATCGATGCAATCTCCCAGGCCTAATTCCTTGGGATCAGCCTTGCGGGGACGAGGGCCACGGCTTTCACCCCGCTCGACATCATAGCTAACGGTATAAGTGTCTTTATCGAACATCGCCGACTGAAAGCGTGAATAAGGACAAATGTGGGTACACATTATGGTCCGCATCCAACCCGCATTGCCGTAGGTACAAAAAGCAAAAAACAGCACCCAGAATCCCACCCAGAAGCTGGTGGAAAAAGTGAGCATTTCAAGCGCAAGCTCTTTGGCCGGCACAAAGTAGGCAATAAAGGTAAACCCGGTTAACAGCGATACGGCCAGCCAGGCAATATGCTTGGCACTCTTGCGCCATATTTTATTAAATCCCCAGGGCGCCTTGTCCAGCTGGCGGCGTTTATTGGCACTGCCTTCCAGTTTTTCTTCAAACCAGATGAATATAAAGGTCCATATCGTTTGCGGACACACATAGCCACACCAGACACGGCCTAAAAAGGTAGTGACAAAAAACAGTGCAAACGCAGATACCATCAATAACAGGGCTAGCAAGGTTAAATCTTGCGGCCAGATGGTAGTCGCGAAAACCTGGAATCGCTGTTGTTCAACATCAAACAATAATGCCTGACGACCATTCCAGGTCATCCAGGGGCCGACAATGAATATCGACATAAGCACCCAGCCTAAATACTTGCGCAGCCTCTGCCATTGTCCGGTCTGGGCACGAACATAAATATGCCCGTCATCGGTAGGCCGGTGCGAACGCACCTGCGGTGTAACGTCTTTAACGTTTATCTGCTGTTGTTTATCGTTCATTTTGCTCACATTGTTATTCTGACTGCTTGCAACCAAATTACCTGCCTAACAAAACAAGAATCATTGTTAACTTGCAGATAAAATACGAGTTATGACACATTCTGCAGTAAAGCCCCCAACAAAAAGGTGATCTTGATCACTCTTTTCTGCCTCAAGGCCAGTCTTCGCTGCCCATCCCACCATGATAAAGCATTATCGTGACCAAACTCCATGATGGGGATCATCGAATGGCCGAGACGACAATTCATACCAATTTGAATAAAGATCTGATCATTTTTAAACCTGAGCTCAGAGGCAACACAGTCGCCTTCCACGACACGCCATGAACTCATNGACGCTAACAGTCAACGCCGATGCATCAAGAAGGACAAAGGGATCTGCTCAGCCGACCATCCGCGCCACGGATGGCGCGGCTGAGCCTCCAGGGAGGGATCCACGGCGAGTCGGGGGAGCGGGCACTTTGTCCGACCTTTGTAGAACAACCAAATAGATCAGTTATTTAATCTGTTTGGTATCAGATATGCTCAGGTGGCAAGAAGAAGCAAACAAATCCGATACAGAAAGAGTGTATACAAGAAGGTAGATAAATACTGGGTAGGGACGATGGCGTCAGTTATTACGCAACTATAAAATCAGACCAAAAGCAAAAAGCCCCGCTCAATGAGCGGGGCTTAATAATAGGTGTTTGACTGTGACCTACTTTCACATGGCAGCTGCCACACTATCATCGGCGCAGGTTTCCACAACGCTATGGCAGTCAAACAAAACTGGTTTTGTAACTGGTGCTGATACCCGGATTCGAACTGGGGACCTCACCCTTACCAAGGGTGCGCTCTACCAACTGAGCTATATCAGCTAAATTAGGTGCCTGGCAGTGACCTACTTTCACATGGCAGCTGCCACACTATCATCGGCGCGGCTTTCCACAGCGC